>LADM01000130.1 GCA_000961645.1 Gammaproteobacteria bacterium BRH_c0
GCCCGCAGTTTGACCACGCCGTCCCTGCTGTTGCCCACATAGACATAACTGGAGCCGCGAATCATGGCACCGCCGCGTTCGGCAAAGGTCACGTTGTCGTTGGCACTGTTGGGGCCGGTCCAGCTCACATCAAAGTCTTCGCCAGCGCTCACCTTTGCCGGGGCGCTGAGGGTGGCACTGACGGCGTCCACGGTGACTGGCGCCCGCGCCAGCACCGTGCTGCCCGTCAGGTAGATAACGTCATACTCCCCAGGGGCTTCGGGCGCCTGCAGGCTGACTGTGCCATCATTGCTGTTGCTCACATAGGCGTAACTTGAACCGCGAATCCTGGCGCCGCCGCGTTCGGCAAAAGTGATGTTGTCCGAGCGGCTGTTGGGCCCGCGCCAGGTGACAACAAAGCCTTCACGGGCGCCCACCTGGGCTGGCGCCTCCAGAGATGCCTCGGGCAGGAACACCGTCAATGGGCGACTGGCTTTGACCTCTCCCTTATGGACAAACACAATCTGGTAGTCTCCCGACGCCTCGGGAACCTCGATGGTTTGCGGATTGCCCCGCACATAGGCGTAGCTGGCGCGGCTGTTGGTTTCCAGATCGGTGCGGATTTCCAGCAGGCCGCCATCGGCCTGGGGTGCCGTCCAGCTCACCTCGATCACCTGGCGACTGTGGGCGCTATCCGGCGCGGTGAGTGAGTAGTCCTGGGCTGTTGCCAGGCTGGCCAGCAGCAGCGCGCAGATGAGTGCCAGTGGTTTTGCCATGGTTGTTCTCCGTTGCAAGTATGGCCACTGGATAGTCAAACGGGGTATCACCCGGCGGCGCAGCACCCGTCTACGGGCGCATGGTGGGGACAGGCTCTAAGACTTTGATTTCATTTATAACCGACTGGGACTGTCATAACAAGTCAGTGGAATTCGGCCACCCAGGCCATGGCCTAACAGCTTCGCAGCGTTATCCTGGTATTTATCTCGTTCGTGTTAAAGTCTGGCATTCGCACCACGGCGCTGCCGGTGTAACCTCAAAAAAACCGAAAGGAGTCCCCATGATATTGACCCGCAGACTTGCTGCGCCCTTCTTTCTGACAGCACTTTTCTCCCTGGTCGCCTGCATTCCCTCGACCACAGCCCCCGGCGACAAGGATATGCCGTTAATCTCCGGGCTTGAATTATCGGGCATGGACACCTCTGTTCGCCCCCAGGATGACCTGTTTGTCTACGCCAATGGCAACTGGTTGCGGGAAACCGAAACCCCTCCCGATAAAGCCTCGTGGGGCACCTTTGATATCCTGCGGGAACGCACCCTGGAACAACTGCGCACCATTGTCGAAACCAGCCTCGACAACCCGCAAACCCACCATGAACAGCTCACTGCCTACCTGTATCGCGACCTGCTCAACAGCAACAACGAGAAGCGCGGTGACTTGCGCATGCTGGCAGACGAACTCGCCGCCATCGCCAAAGTGGACAGCCACGACAAACTGCCTGCGCTGTTTGCCCGCCTGTCACGCATCGGTGTCACCACGCCACTGGGCGCCTGGATTGCCCAGGATCGCCGCAACTCGAGTCAGTACGTTGTGTACCTTTCCCAGGGTGGTCTGGGCCTGCCCGACCGGGATTACTACTTCGATGACAGCGAGCAGGGCAAGGTGCTGCTCGCAGGCTACGACCAGTATCTGCAGCAACTGCTGAAACTGGCCTCGGATCGCGACAAGACCAAAAGCCGCAGCGCCAAGGTTATCGCCCTGGAAAAAAGCCTGGCCGAACACCACTGGACCCGGGTCGCCAACCGCGACGCAGAGAAAACCTATAACCCCGCCTCACCGGAAGATGTGCTCAGCGAGCTCAGCCCGCGCTGGCGCGGATTTTTTGCCGATCAGGGTATTGACGGGCAACCGCTGTACGTCGTCCTTCAGCCCAGTTATCTGGAAGAGGTCAACGACCTGGTCGATGCCACCGACCTGCGCATCTGGCGCGATTATCTGAAGCTGCAACTGCTCAGCGCCTACGCACCCCACCTGGGGTCTGATTTCGATCAGGCCCAGTTCAACTTTTTCGGCAAGCAACTGCGCGGCACCCCCGAGCAGGAACCCCAGTGGCAGCGCGCCATTAACTTTATGAACGGTTCCATTGGCGAGGTGCTGGGCCAGCTGTATGTGAAGCAGCACTTCCCTCCGCAGGCAAAGAAACAGATGCTGGAACTGGTGGGCAACGTCAAGGCCGCCTTCCATGGGTCCATCAGTGAGTTGGCATGGATGACGCCCGCCACCCGTGCGCGGGCACTGGAAAAACTGGCCGCCTTCAATACCAAGATCGGCTATCCCGACAAATGGCGCGATTTCAGCGCGCTGGAAATCCGGCCCAACGATCTGATCGGTAATATCCAGCGCATCCGCCAGTGGCAGCACCAGCGCGACGTTGAGCGCCTCGGCCAGCCAGTGGACCGGGATGAATGGTACATGCCGCCGCAAACGGTGAATGCTTACTACAGCCCGAGCATGAACGAAATCGTTTTTCCAGCGGCCATTCTCCAGCCGCCGTTCTTTAATCGCGATGCGGAGGACGCCGTTAACTACGGCGCCATCGGCGCGGTGATCGGCCACGAGATCGGCCACGGCTTTGACGACCAGGGCAGTCGCTTCGATGGCAGCGGCAATCTCAGCAACTGGTGGAGTGACGAAGATCGCCAGCACTTCGAGGCGCTGGGAAAAAAGCTGGTGGCGCAGTACAACCAGTACGAACCCCTGCCCGGCGAGCCCATGAACGGCGAACTGACCCTGGGTGAAAACATCGGCGATCTCGGCGGCCTGAGCATGGCGTTGCGCGCCTATGAGCTGTCACTGGACGGCAGAGAGCCGCCGGTCATCGACGGCTTCACCGGCTACCAGCGGGTATTCCTCGGCTGGGCACAGGCCTGGCGCCTCAAGCGTCGCGACGAGCTGGTCCGCCAATTGCTGAAAACCGGCCCTCACTCCCAGGCGGAGTTTCGCGTCAACGGCGTGGTGGTCAATATCGATAGTTTTCACCAGGCCTTTAATACCCAGCCGGGGGACGACTTGTACAAGCCCCCTGAAAAGCGGATAAAAATCTGGTAGCAACTGAATTTGCAAAAATTGCCGGGCATGGGTATCCCTCGCCGTGCCCGGGTCTTAGACTGACCCATAGGGGAGAAGCCATTACGGAAGCGGCCCCGATCTATTGCATTAATAATCACACATGGAGTGTCACTGTCATACATTGCCAGAGACGGTTGAAGAACGTTTGCCTGGCAGTCACTGCAAGGCAAAGATTGACGCGAAGAGGGCACTTATAGGTAATCAATGCCGGATTTCAGCCATTCTTTAACGCCGCGATGGTAGCCGGCTAGTTTTTCAACATCCTGCTTGCGGGTTACTGCCCATTTTTCATACCTGTTTATCCGCATTGAGGTATTAATGCCCGCACCCATACACGGCCTTGTTTTTATTGCCAATTCCCTTCATTTATCTCGACTCTGAGTGATTAAATCTGTACAGTGCGCACCCTCCGTCTGTTCCACCTCTGTATATCCGTTACCTCATTCTTACCACTCTCTGACTACTCTCCAGGAATAACCCCTTGATTTCTACTGCAAATATCACCATGCAGTTTGGCGCCAAGCCACTGTTTGAAAACATCTCGGTCAAATTCGGCGACGGCAATCGCTATGGTTTGATTGGCGCCAATGGCTGTGGCAAGTCCACCTTCATGAAAATTCTCGATGGCAGCCTGACGCCCACCGCCGGTAACGTGTCGATCACCCCCAATGAGCGGGTCGGCAAACTGAGCCAGGACCAGTTCGCCTTTGAAAAATTCACAGTCATCGACACCGTGATCATGGGCCACGCCGAGCTGTGGGAAGTGAAGCAGGAGCGTGACCGCATCTACGGCCTGGCCGAGATGTCGGAAGAGGACGGCATGAAAGTGGCGGAGCTGGAAACCCATTTTGCCGAAATGGATGGCTACAGTGCCGAGAGTCGCGCCGGTGAAATTTTGCTGGGTGCAGGCATCCCCCTTGAGCTGCATTTTGGCCCCATGAGCGAAGTGGCACCGGGCTTGAAAATCCGCGTGCTGCTGGCCCAGGCATTGTTTTCGGACCCCGATATCCTTCTGCTCGACGAGCCCACCAACAACCTCGATATCAACACCATCCGCTGGCTCGAAGCCGTGCTCAACGAGCGCAAGAGCACCATGGTGATCATTTCCCACGACCGCCACTTTCTCAACGCCATCTGCACCCACATGGCCGATATCGACTACGGCGAGCTGCGGGTTTACCCCGGCAATTACGATGATTTCATGACTGCGGCGACCATGGCACGCGAGCGTCTGCAATCCGAAAACGCGAAAAAATCCGCGCAGATTGCCGACCTGCAACAGTTTGTCAGCCGCTTCTCCGCCAACGCCTCCAAGGCTCGCCAGGCCACCTCGCGCGCCAAGCAGATTGAAAAGATCAAGCTTGAAGACGTGAAAGCGTCGAGCCGGGTGAGTCCCTACATCCGCTTCAAACAGGATAAAAAGCTGCACCGCCAGGCGCTGATTCTCGAAAATATCGGCCACGGCTACGACGACGAGCTGCTGTTTGCCAAGGGCAATCTGATCCTCGAAGCGGGTACCCGACTTGCAGTAATCGGCGAGAACGGCGCGGGTAAAACCACCCTGTTGCGCTGCCTGATGAATGAACTCAGCCCCAAACAGGGTGTGATCAAATGGTCAGAAAATGCGTCCCTCGGTTATTGCCCTCAGGACAGCACCGCCGATTTCGACGGCGACCTGACCCTGTTTGAATGGCTCAGCCAGTGGCGCAAGCCCAGCCACGACGACCAGATCGTGCGCGCCACCCTGGGCAGGTTGCTGTTTTCCACCGAGGATTTCACCAAGAAGGCCAAAGTCTGTTCGGGTGGCGAAAAGAACCGCCTGCTGTTCGGCAAGTTGATGATGATGGACACCAACGTGCTGATCATGGACGAGCCCACCAACCACCTGGATATGGAGGCCATCGAAGCCCTCAACCTGGCGCTGGAAAATTACGACGGCACGCTCATTTTTGTCAGCCACGACCGCGAGTTTGTCTCGTCGCTGGCGACCCGTGTGATTGAAGTGAAGGACCGCACCCTGATTGACTTCCAGGGCACCTACGAAGAATATCTGGCCAGCCAGCAACTCAACGCCAAAGTGGCGAATTCACGCTAACCCGGGTTTTTCCATGAAATTACTGATCCGCAATCTCGCCAGCGCCACCACCGAGGCCGAGGTGCGGGCCATGTTCGAAGCCCACGGCCTGGTCCAGTCATGCAATCTGGTGATGGATAGGGAAACCGGCCAGTCCAAGGGTTTTGGCTTTGTGGAAATGCCCCGCCCCGGCGACGCCAAGGCCGCCACCAAAAGCCTCAATGGCAAGCTGGTAGCGGGCAGCAAAATCCGCGTCAAAAAGGCTGAAGTGAAAGCTGCCGAAGGTTGATGTCATGGGGCAAAACAGCAACCAGGACCCGCTCCACGGTATAACATTGAAAACCGTCGTCACCCGGTTGGTCGAGAAGTACGGCTGGGAAGAACTGGGTCAACGCATCCGCATCAACTGCTTTACCAGCGACCCGAGCATCAACTCCAGCCTGAAATTTTTGCGCCGCACGCCCTGGGCGCGGGAAAAGGTTGAGGCGCTGTACCTGGAAAGCCACTGGCCTGTGGAAGATTCGCACCAGTAGCTGCGCACCAATAAACTGTCCCTGTGATTGGCTCTGCCACGCCAGGCTGGACTTGTTTCAGGTTCTCTGTTGAATTCAAATAAATCTGACCTGAAACAAGTGATTCATCATCCACGACCCTGCAAGCCGGTCAGCACCCACAGCAGGTTTGCAACGAAATGATTTTTCTGTCAGGCGGATTCTAAGGCTCTTTGGTCGCTACGACTTCCTTGGCGTTTTATCCTTACATAGCGGATGAACTGAAATGCGCTTAGCCCAAACCCGCAAACATAAAAAATCACCAAAGCCCAACTACCCATCTGGCTTTGAGATTGCAATGTGAAAAAAGCCAGCACGGCACAGCCAGACCAATAAATCGCGAGCCAACCCGTTCGTTTCGAACCAGCCAAAATTGCGATAACTGCTAAAGGTATCGTAACGATCACTGCGAAAACGGCAGGCGTAAAGGGCGCCGCACTCAAAAAAGCGCTGACAAAGGCTACTAAAAACGAAAAACAACCGACCACAAAGCCAATTATCCTTATCACCTTCATACTCCCTCCAGCCGCTCGGCACACAGTCCGCAATGGAACGACAAAGCCAACCTATGACGATCCCGCTGCTGCCCTTTGTTAAAAGTTAATCTGCTTTGACATAACACTGACCATCACTCCTTGATACTCGCAACGTTCCATGTGACACCAACCAAGCTTTTCATAAAGCCCGGAAGCGAATTCCGTACAGAGATACCAAGTATCAGCGCCTGACCGGGCAGCCTCCATCTCACACCGCGCGATCAATGCGCTGGCGATTCCCTGCTGTCGGAACTCCTCCTTTACATACACGGCCGCCAGCCAGGGGGATAGATCCGGCCTGGTTTCCATATCATGCTGAACAAGTGCTGCTGAACCTATTAATTGGCTTTCTGAAACCGCAATAAAGATTGAAGGGATACCATCGCGTCCCGCGGCTTTGGCGATGGCATCTGCTCGCTTTTGCAGGGTAAGTGATGAGCTAAAATGCTGCCACTCAGCATGGTGAAGCTGCGCTAACTCCGGGATAAATTCCTTCTTATCAGACAGGGGCACGATTTGCATGGTTTTGCTTCTTAAGTAAGGTCTTGTGGCTGCCATTGACACATTCGGAATGGCAGTGCCAGCCCATGACAACAACCGCTTGGTTAACTGTTGTACTTAATAATCACAAATACCATTAGAACAATAAGGTAGACAAGTGTCATTGACATGCCTAACGCCCTTGACTCGTCATCTTTTTCCGAGCCTGCTTTCGGATATTGCATTTCATTTGCGAGAGCAAACATAAACGGTTGACCAGACAGAAAACCGAATATTCCAGTAAGACCGACAAATATGGCTATGACATACAGCAATGCAACCTGATATTTTTCGTCAAGTATTGGCAAGAAAGAGCCGTCAACCACAACAATCAGAGCGCTAAAAAACCAATGGTATGAGCCAGTTTATACAGCCCAAAATATGTCTTCTTATGCATGACAGTTTACCAGTCTGCTAATCAAGTTTGCTTTTCTGATTAACTATATTGGAAGTTTTACCTTAAAGAAAACCCGCGAAATTTGGCACAATCCCAGCATCCTGTTATTGATCCATAAAACTCACCCCATCCATTCCTGCCCTCATAAAAATTTCGCCTGTAGATCGCCAAGGCCGGAATGCAGTTCTTGCACTTAACTGACAAGTGCCAATCTCACAAATCTGAAAACCCGACAGTCTGGTTGCCGCTCCGCACGCCCTGAGTTCGGAACAAAGTTGATGCACTGTATTTTTTGCAAAACGAATGGCAAGATCAAATCCAGCCCCTGGCTGCCAGACCAGTCGCACGTCGTTCCCCCTAAACCGGAACATCACCAATCACTTCATCAGCAAAAATCCTGAAACTCTTCAGCGTGTTGGGACCAAAGGTGGTGCTGATCGCCACATCAGCTGCATCCCGACCCCTCGCCACCAGCACCCGGCCAATACAGCGCACGTTGTTGCGGGGATCGAATATCCACCACTGATTATCCAGGTACACCTCCATCCATGCGGCAAAATCCATGGTGCCGTAGGGTCCTGGCATGCCGATATCACTGAGATACCCCGTGCAGTACCGGGCCGGAATATTCATGCAACGGCAGAAGGCAATGGCGAGGTGGGTATAATCCCGGCAAACGCCTGTCCCTTCGTTGAATGCTTCCCAGGCGGTTTTGGTAAAGCGGGCATGTTCATAGCCAAAAGTAATATGGTCGTGGACATAATCACAAATTGTCTGCACTCTGGCCCAGCCGAGGGGGGATTTTCCAAACAATTGCCAGGCAACATTGGAGAGGCGGTCTGTCTCGCAGTAACGACTGCCCAACAGGAATACCAACGTCTCCTCGGGCAGATGCTGTACCTCGTGCTGGTGGGCTGTGAGGTTAACCAAGTCCCGCTCACCGCTATCGTTGAGGATGGCATCGGCACCCAGGCGCATCTCACCCTGAGGGGCAATTATGCGGCTGCACCAGTTGCCGAAGCCATCCCGGTAGGCGGTGATGGGAATCGACGGGGTGATGATCAGGTGATCGGGAATGACAATGTCTGACACCCGGGTCGAATGGATGTGCAGTGTCAGGATCATCGGAGTGGGCTGCGGGCAGTCGTAAATGATTTCGTAACCAACGCGGATCTGCATATGCAGCCTCATTCTGGAAGGGTCTTTAGGGGTAAAGGGTAAAGGTGTCTGGAGAGACAGTAGGCTGGCGTAGCAGAGCTGCTTTGATGCTATCGAAAGAACTGACAGTCAACTGTGCGCCAGCGTACACAAAAAGACAAACAGATCTCTTCCAGCACGGGTTGTAGAGCGCAACATCAACCAGAAGTGCTCCAACGCCCCAGTGATATTGACTCCTTTGACTAACCTGCCTGTGCGACTGATAACTCACCCGTATCCATCATGAGACCGGAAACCGCGCCGCCTGAATGCAGCGCAGCACGCCGTAGTCGTAGCGACCCTTGAGGGCTTCGAAAACCGGCTTCAGGCCCGGCTCGTCGCGGGCATCCATCATCGCCACAATGCGTTCGATCTCACTTTCCGCCAAGCCCACCACTTCGGCCAGGGGCGCCTGATTGTTGGCCACCGCCTCTGCCAGATGGCTATAGATGGTGTTCTCCCGCAGGTTGCGGTGGCTGGCAATTTGCGCAACGGTCATGCCGGCGTTGAACAGCGCCAGGGTTTCTTCCTTCGTTTGGCTGGGGTCGACGGCATGGCGGGCACCACCACCGCCATCGTCGTCGTGCTCCGCCAGCAGTTGCAGGAAAATCTGCCCGTAGGCCTCCAGCTTGTGGCTGCCGATGCCGGAGATCGCCGCCATTTGCCGCAGCGTTTGTGGCCGCTGTGCGAGCAGTTCCATCAGGGTGGCATCGTGGAATACTGCATAGGGCGGCACGCCCTGCTCTTCCGCCAACTCCTTGCGACAGCGGCGCAACGCTTCCCACAGGCGGGTGTCGGCTTCGGATACAAAGCGACTGGTCTGGCGGCTTTTTTTGCCGGATTTTTCCACCGGCAGTTCCTTGCGCAGCCAGACCTTTTCCTTGCCCTGCAATACCGGGCGCGCGCGCTCCGCCAGGTGCAGACCGCCGTGGCCCTGGGCATCCACCGCCAGCAGGCCGCGGGCAATGAGCTGGCGAAATACCCCGCGCCAGGCGTTGAGGCTGAGATCCTTGCCGATGCCGAAGGTGCTGATCTTGTCGTGGCCAAACTGGCGGATGCGTTCGTCATCCTTGCCGTTCAGCACATCCACCAGATAATTGACGCCAAAACGCTGGCCGGTGCGGTGTACGCACGACAGCGCCTTCTGGGCGTGGACCGTGGCATCCCAGGTTTGCGGCGGGGTCAGGCAGTTGTCGCAGTTGCCGCAGGGGTCGGGTTCCGGGTCGCCAAAATAGGTGAGCAGAGCCTGGCGGCGGCAGCCGGTCATCTCGCACAGGCCGAGCATGGCGTCGAGCTTGTGACGCTCGATGCGTTTGTACTGTTCCTCGGCGTCGGAGCCTTCCATCATCTGCCGCAGGGTGATCACATCCTGCAGGCCATACAGCATCCAGGCGTTGGCGGGCAGCCCGTCGCGCCCGGCGCGGCCCGTTTCCTGGTAGTAGGCCTCGATGCTTTTGGGCAGGTTGAGGTGGGCCACAAAGCGCACATTGGGTTTGTCGATGCCCATGCCAAAGGCGATGGTGGCGACAATCACCACCCCTTCCTCGTTGAGAAAGCGGCGCTGGTGCAACTCCCGCTGCTCGCTGCTGAGTCCGGCGTGATAGGGCAGGGCAGCGACGCCCTGGGCTGCCAGCCAGGCCGCCACTTCATCGACCCGCTTGCGGGACAGGCAGTAGACGATGCCCGCATCCCCGGCGTGTTCGTTGCGGATAAAGCGCAGCAGGCGCTCGCGGCTGCTGGCGCTGCTCTGGTCGATGCGGTAGCGGATATTGGGGCGGTCGAAACCGCTGATAAAGGCCCGCGCCTGCTCCAGCCCGAGGCGGCGGCGAATCTCCTGCCGCGTGGGTTCATCGGCGGTAGCGGTGAGGGCAATGCGCGGCACAGCGGGGAAGCGCTGGTGCAGCACTTCGAGGCGGATATATTCGGGCCGGAAGTCGTGCCCCCACTGGGACACACAGTGGGCCTCGTCGATGGCAAACAGGCTGATCTGCACCTGGCCGAGCAGGTTCATCATGCCATCCTGCAACAGCCGCTCCGGCGCCACATAGAGCAGGTCCAGCTCCCCCGCCAGCAGCTGGCGGGTTACAGCGCGGGATTCTTCTGCCGTCTGGCTCGAATTGAGTACCGCTGCCGCAACGCCTGCCTGCATCAGAGCCGCCACCTGGTCCTGCATCAGGGCGATCAATGGCGACACCACAATGGCTGTGCCCGGCAGCGCCAGGGCGGGAATTTGGTAGCACAGGGATTTGCCGCCGCCGGTGGGCATCAGCACGAGGGCGTCCTGCCCGGCCAACAGGGTTGCAATCACCTCATCCTGGGGTGATCGAAACGAAGGGTAACCAAAGACGGACTGGAGTATGTCGA
The DNA here is from genome assembly GCA_000961645.1 of Gammaproteobacteria bacterium BRH_c0. Classification (GTDB taxonomy): domain Bacteria; phylum Pseudomonadota; class Gammaproteobacteria; order Pseudomonadales; family Porticoccaceae; genus NAT127. The sequence continues at coordinate 10,766 of LADM01000130.1, forward strand.
GGGGGTCGCGAATCATCCGTGAGATTGTACCTGCTGGGGCGCTGAATAATGTCTTCCGTGGCGACAAAAATAGCCCACTGGCTGTGATTTTCCAACTGTGTTTATCCTGCCTGCCGCGCAGATTCAACAACTGGTGCAAGGTGGGTTGCTGTAGACTTTCAGCCGTTGCCCCCCATTCACCGCACAACGGAGATCATTCAATGCAGCTGACAAAGACCACTCTGGGGATATTCCTGGCCCTCCTGCTGACGGCCTGCGGCGAAGGTGATCCCGCCCGTTCCGGCGAGGCGCTTCCCACCCCCCAGCCTCCGGCGATGGACCAGGATACGGCAGTACCCGCTGGCCCCTCCTGCATTGCCGATTTTGTCGACAAACCCTGCCAGTTGCTCACCAGCGCACTGGTGAAGACGCATTTTCCTGCCCTCCCCGATGAAGTGGAAACACGAGAAATACTCTCACTGAAGAGCTGTGAATATACCTGGCCAGGCGACAGGGTGATGATGGTCAAGGTGTCGAATATGGAGGTGGAGGCGCCGGTAACCAACCGCATCGCTATCAGCTGGATTGGCGTCCATGAGCCGGAACAGGCCCTGGCGCGCTTTACCAATACCTACCGCAATCTGACCGAAGCCGAAAAGGCCCAGACCATCGCGGCGCTGCAGGAGCAACTGGACAAGCAGGCGCCAGAGGGCATGGACGGCGATCAGAAAGCGCTGGCCTCAGGCATTGGCGCCAGCCTGATCAATGCCAGCCAGTTTGAAAATGTCACTGCTGTCGGCACTGCCGCCGCCTGGGATGGCAACCCCATGGGCAACAGCCTCAAGGTGCTGGACCGGGATACGGAGTTCAGTATCGATGTGAATATCAGTGATGACGACGCCGACAACCGCGCGCTGGCTATCGAAATTGCCAATGGGGTGATGGACTCCTGCCTGTAAGGAGGCCGTAGGATGGGTTGAGCGTAGCGATACCCATCAAGTTCGTGCGGCATTGATGGGTATCGCTACGCTCAACCCATCCTACGCGGTGCATATTCTTGACCCCATACAGCCCATCAAAACCCAAACCCACCCATACCCCGGGTTAACTGTTCAAAAAAGCGCGGCAGCAAACGCGGCTCCAGCACCAGCAAAAACCCCACGCCCCACACTGCACCCCACAGGTGGGCGCTGTGGTTGATGTTGTCCTTGCCGCGCCGCTCGGCCCAGATCGTATAGGCCACATACAGCACCGCAAACACAATGGCAGGCAGAGGCACGAACATCACATACAGCATCGACCAGGGCTGCAGCAGGATAAAGGCAAACAGCACCGCCGATACCGCCCCCGACGCCCCCAGGCTGCGGTAGCGGGCATCACGCATATGGCGCAGGTGAGTGGGCAGAATCGCCACCACAATGCCCGCCAGGTAGAACAGCACATAGCCCATCACGCCGATGCGTGGCATCAGCACCTGCTCGATCAGGCGCCCGAAAAAATACAGGGTGATCATATTGAACAGCAAGTGGGCGCCATCGCCATGGATAAAGCCGTGGGTCACCAGGCGCCACCACTGGCCGCGCTGCACGGCAGGGCCGAAGTAAATCAGGTTTTCAAGCAGTTTTGGCTGCTGCCAGGCAAGCAGGGAGGTGGCAGCGGTAATGGCGATGATAATCAGGGTAATGGACATAGTTTCCTGTAAAGCTTGCAGTTGAAATTATTGATCCGGCACCAATTAAACGTGAATACCGTTTGGCCTGACCCTGCCGGTGAATGCCGTTTGGTCTGGGCCTGTCGGTGGATGCCGTTTGGTCTGGGCCTGTCGGTGGATGCCGTTCGGCCTGAGCCTGTCGAAGGCCTTGTGCTTCGACAAGCTCAGCACGAACGGATTCTCAAGCTCGGCACAAACTCACTCTCGAATAAAACGTACCGCATCAACAAGGCCGGGCACCCACAACCAGTAGATGGCTACGGTCCTGCCTCGCCGCCAGCAAATCCGCCTGTTGGTGCTCCCGTATAACCGTGGGGACTGGGAATGCCCGCCTCGTTGAGATTGACGAACACAATGCGGTCGATGCTAATGATGGTATTGCGGGTAATCTTGTTGCGGATTTCCGCGCGCATGGTAACGGATGTTGTGCCACAGGCTATCACATCAACACCCATTTCGATGATATCGCCCTGCCGCGCTGAGCTGACAAAGTTGATCTCCGACATAAACTTGGTCACCAGATGCTTGTCGCTACCCAGCTGGCAGAGGGCATAGATGGCCGCCTCCTCATCGATCCAGCTCAGTAATCGCCCGCCAAACAGGCTGCCTCTGGGGTTCAGGTCTTCGGGCTTTACCCATTTTCTGCTGTAAAACTGCATGGCTACATTCTCTCTGCTGGGGCTTCTGGTTGGATTGTACGTTGCCCGAAGGGTTCATCCATCCTTTACAGAGCCTTTGCTACCTTGGGAATTAAGGCCCGCCATACCCGTTGAGCACCTCATTCCATCATTGGCTGCCCACCGGTGTTAGCTGTATCCTGTCGGCTACCAGGCAAGGTATGAGGCCCAATGAAAATCCCCAAACGAATCCAGCCGCTGGTCGACGACGGCCTGGTTGATGAAGTGATCCGCCCGCTGATGAGCGGCAAGGAAGCCGAGGTCTATGTGGTGCGCTGCGGCAACGAGATCCGCTGTGCCAAGGTGTATAAAGAGGCCGACAAGCGCAGCTTTCGCCAGGCGGTGCAATACCAGGAAGGCCGCAAGGTGCGCAACACCCGCCGCGCCCGCGCCATGGAAAAGGGCACCAAGTTTGGCCGCAAGCAGCAGGAAGACTCCTGGCAAAATGCCGAGGTGGCCGCCCTCTATCGCCTCGCCGCTGCCGGTGTGCGCGTGCCGCAGCCCTACGGCTGCGTCGATGGCGTGTTGCTGATGGAACTGATCACCGATGGCGACGGCGATGTGGCGCCGCGACTTAGCGAAGTGGCCCTGTCCCACGAACAGGCGCTGGAAGACCACGCCATGGTCATGCACTACGTGATGCTGATGTTGTGCGCCGGTCTCGTCCACGGCGATCTGTCGGAATTCAATGTGCTGGTGGACGAATACGGCCCGGTAATTATCGACCTGCCCCAGGCCGTGGATGCCGCCGCCAACAACCACGCCCGTACCATGCTCGACCGCGATGTGGCCAACATGACAACCTACTACGGCCAGTTTGCGCCGGAGTTACTCGACAGCAACTACGCCGGTGAAATCTGGGATCTGTACGAAAGCGGCGACCTGCACCCCGATGTGCAACTTACCGGGCTGTTTGAGGACATCAAGGAAGAGGCCGATGTGGATGCGGTGATGGTCGCCATCCGCGAAGCGCTGGCGGAAGAGCAGGGAAGGCAGCTGCGCAAAAGGGAGGCGGAAGAGGCGGAGTAGGTTGGACAAACCGGGGCCAGATCGACTTTTTCGGTCATCTCTCCCCACAAGGGTTAATCGTCGAGTTTTCCCGTTATCTGACCCCGGTTTTGCCTCTGACCCCGGTTTTGCCACCCCGGTTTTGATCAGTCGTGTTGCCCACCAATTCTGCTGAAAAAGTTAGTGATGATGCTAATAAGTCAAGTAAAGAGACGCTTCCAGAATAAGCTGAAGAAGGAGCAGAGATGAATTTGGAATGGAATTATTTTTATAGCTCTTTATCTCAATCGGCGGCGGCAATTGTTGGTATTTTTGGCGCTTTTATCGTTTCAAGAATATTGAGCAATCAAACGTCCTATGCTCAAAAATTAGCAAGCTGTCGAGAGTCTTTGAGATATAGTTCAAAGCTTTTGGGGCGGGCTAATGATCTAGATATTCAGAGATTTGTAGGTAAAAGAGTCTCGGCTGGTTTGAATAAAATTCGCGGCTTACGTGGCGCGGATATTGATCATCCAGCATCCTATTACTATAGCGAGCTAGACTTTCCGGTTTTTGCTGATAAAGCTGAGGTTTTAGAAAAAATTGAGAAAGTGTTGGAGAGTCGGCGAACGGCTTACGCTGAGGAGAACTCAAAAATAGCTCTATCTGATCTTGTCAATCCTGTGAATAGGAGAGTCATTGATAGGCTTACAGGACGGCCATCGGGCAAGGATGATGAGTGGGAGGAAATTTATTCCTTGGCGCAAGAGTGTAAGCGTCAAGCTGAATTGATTGCCGAGCATTATGATTCGATAAAGGGTAATCCTGAGTCATCCACGCAGATTACTTATACTCTTGTATTGATGGCGGTTTTGTTTTTTTCTGGCGTGATTTACCCGTTAAGTTTTATGCCCGTTCCCCCTGGGGGGGTTGTTCTATCCCTGTCTGCGTTTTGGCCGAATTTTTATTCTCTGAAAGGTGTGTTGCTTTTGGTAATGGGGGGAATTTTTAGCAGTGTGTTGTTGATTTTCTTGCGGTTGAACTGGAGTTTGAAGTACCCACGCTACGAAGTTAAGCAGTTAGAGAGATTTAGTGAGATAGGCACATATTCAAAGTATTTTGAATCGATGGAGAAGAATACCATTGCAGGGCTTATCAAAAAGCAGAATAAAAAGTTTACGGATACTTGACATGATAATCCTTTCATCTGGAAACCGGTGGAAACCGTTGTCAGATCAGAATGGCACTTACTTAAGCCCAAGCCTATGAATTAAAAAGAAAAGATC
>LADM01000006.1 GCA_000961645.1 Gammaproteobacteria bacterium BRH_c0
CCACCTTCCGGCGGGTGGCCTGTTCCAGCCCCTCCACCCAGCTGGTGGCAAAGGGCTGGCCACAGGCGATCACTACCCGCTCCTTGTCCGCTTCTACACAGAGTATTTGATGACGGCGGGCGAATTCAAACGACATCACCCCGGTCACGCTGGGCACGCTGATCTTGAGAGGATCGATATGCCACAGAGGCAGCCCGGCCTTTTCCGCCAGCCAGGCACTGAGGGTATCCAGCGTCAGGGTACGACCCGGCGCTTTGCGGCTCTGCGGCTGCTGGCTGGCGATATACACCAGCGGATGCATCAGGGACTGCTCGCGGCTGCGCACCTGGCCACCGATATGGTTGGCCGTGCGCCGGTCCAACAACTCATCCGCCACCAGATCGTTGAGCACCCCGGCAAGTTCCAGCAATCGCTCGCCCTGTACACCCCTGTTAACCATGCCATCCCCCGATTACCTGACAGCCGATTGTAGGGGAACGGCATGCAAACGCAAATGCGTGAATAGCACGCGGCCTTGCAGGAAAACTATCTCAAGAATTCCTGGATTTCCTTGCTTGTTGTTCAGGATCTGGGCTCTTTGGCACGGCACTTATTTTTGGCATTTGCCAACAGCGCAACGTAAACTCAGGCCATGACTATTGAACAGATGCTCAAGGCCCTGATCCAGGCCAACTCCATCAGCAGCGTGCTGCCCGCCATTGACCAGGGCAACCGGGAGGTGATTGATCTGCTTGCCCACTGGCTGGAAGATCTCGGCTTCAACGTCGAGATCATGCCCCTGGCGGACCCGCGCAAGGCCAATCTGATTGCCACACTCGGCAGCGGCCCCGGCGGCCTGGTGCTGGCCGGCCATACCGACACCGTGCCCTGCGACGACACGCTGTGGCAGCAAAACCCCTTTGCCCTCACCGAGAGGGACAACCGCTTTTACGGCCTCGGCACCGCCGATATGAAGGGGTTTTTTGCCCTCATTATTGAAGCGGTGAAAAGTTTTCAGGGCATGGCGTTACAGCAACCGCTGATTGTGCTCGCTACCGCCGACGAGGAATCCTCCATGTCCGGCGCCAAGGCCCTGGCGGCTGCGGCAAAACCCCAGGCCCGTTGCGCGGTGATCGGCGAACCCACCGGCCTCAAGCCGATCACCATGCACAAGGGCATCATGGTGGAAAAGCTGGTGATTCAGGGCCGCTCGGGACACTCCAGCAACCCGGCGCTGGGCAACAATGCCATGCACACCCTGCAAAAAGTATTGAGTGAACTGCTGGCCTTTCAGGCGGAGTTGAAAGCGAGCTACCGCGACCCACTGTTTGCCGTCAGCTATCCCACCCTCAATCTGGGATGTGTCCATGGTGGCGACAATCCCAACCGCATCTGTGGTCACTGCGAGCTGGGATTTGAGATCCGGCCTCTGCCGGGAATGGACATGGTGGAATTGCAGCGACTGCTAGAGGGCCGCTTGTTGTCGCTGGGTCAGGACAATGGCACGGCGGTGTCCCTCAGCCACTATGCAGTACCTGCCTTCAGTGCGGCGCGCACCACCGATCTGGTCGCCCTGTGTGAAAAACTGACCGGTCACAGTGCCGAAGCAGTGGCTTTCGCCACCGAGGCCCCCTATCTCGATGAACTGGGTATGGATGTGGTGGTGCTGGGGCCGGGGGATATCGATCAGGCCCACCAGCCCGACGAGTATCTCGGCCTGGAGCGGATCAACCCCATGGTCGAGACTCTCCGGCAGCTGATCGGGCATTACTGCCTGGGTTCAGCCCGCTCCTGACAGCAGGCAGTTCGGCCCCGCTGTCATTTCGTCCCGCGCATCCCCAACAGTCGCGATCAGAGCGTCAGTACAATCTTGCCGAATTGGCGGTTGGAGGCCATATGCTGATGGGCCTTGACCACCTCCTCAAACATGAATGTACTGTCGATCACTGGTTTGAGTACACCGCGAGCAAGCCCCTCCTCGAGAAACGCCAGCGCCCGTGGCAGCTCTTCGGGGCGGTTGACGAAGTCGAGGCGAAAGATGGTCATGGCCAGCAGTTTTTCAAAGGCCGGGCCAACGGGAAATGGCGTGACACCACCCGCCATCACCCCGTACAGCACATAGACTCCGCGCTTTGCCATGGCTGAAGCCAGCACCATGGTCTGTTCGCCACCCACCGGATCGAACACCACCCGTGCGCCCACACCGGCGCTGATAGCCATGATCTGCGCGGCCAGGTCCCTGTCGCTGCTGTGCAGCACATGGGTGGCACCTGCGGCAGACAGCGCTTCCATTTTTGACTCGCTGCCCGTCAGGGCGATGGGTATGGCGCCCAGCATGCGGGCTATCTGGATTGCCGCCAGACCAACGCTGCTGGAGGCCGCCGGGATAACCACAAAATCCCCTGCGGCCAGCTTGCCTTCTTCCACAAGCCCACCCCAGGCGGTGAAATAACTGGCCCAGAAGGCGCCATTTTCGACCATGGTCAGATGGGGTGAGGCCTTCATCACCATGCTGGCTGCGACGTTGATCAGTTCGCCGTAAGTCCCCCGCTGCGGGTTCATATGGGGCACAACACAGACTTCCTCACCGACCGCAAAACCGCTGACACCCGCGCCGACGCTTTCCACCACGCCGGCAGCTTCGGCGCCGTTGCCCGATGGCGACGGGGGTTTCATGGGATGGTGGCCGGAACGGAATATCAGGTCCGAGCGGTTGAGACCGATGGCGGCAACCCGGATGCGCACTTCACCGGGACCGGGCGCAGGCACGACCACCTCTTCGATGCGCTGCACCTCCGGCCCGCCGGTTTCGTAAAACTGGATCAATCTGCTCATCTGCCTGTCCTGTGCTGGTATTCTTGTTGACGTTTATTATTGCTCCGGTTATCCGCTCGCCCGTTTGGATAACCGTTGCGCCGGAGTTTACCATCATGCCCTGCGCAAGGTGTGTCACGACAGGGCATGCTCTCACAGGACACATGCTCTCACAGGACAATAGTGCCCTGTATTTTCTTGCGCTGGTCATGCTTATAATCCCCGCTGACAGAGCGCCGGACAGCCATGATCGATTACGTTAAGTTTTTCCGCGAAACATCGCCCTACATCAATATGCACAGGGGCAAGACCTTCGTTATCGCCATCAGCGGTGACGGAGTCCTGCATGCCAACTTCACCCATGTGGTGCAGGATATTGCCCTGCTCAACTCCCTGGGGATACGCATTGTGCTGGTGCATGGCGCCAGACCCCAGATCGAGGAGCGTCTGGCCAACCGCAATATTGCCCCGCGCTTTCAGGACCACACCCGGGTTACCGATGCCGCCACCATGGATTGCGTCAAGGATGCAGTGGGCAATACCCGCATCGCTATTGAGGGCGTGCTTTCCATGGGGCTTGCCAACTCACCCATGCACGGCGCCCGCATCCGGGTGGTGAGCGGCAATTTCATTACCGCCAAACCGGTGGGTGTGCGCAACGGTATCGATTTCCATCACAGTGGCGCGGTGCGCAGGATCGACCGCGCCGCTATCCAGCGCCAGCTGGATGACAATGCCATCGTGCTGCTGTCATCCCTGGGTTATTCCGCCACCGGCGAGGCCTTCAACCTTGCCTATGAAGATGTGGCCACCCAGACTGCGGTCGCCCTGAAGGCGGAAAAACTGATTCTCTTTAGTGAGAAACCAGGCATCCCCGATGATGCCGGCAACCTGATCAGGATTCTGTCGCTGCCCGATGTCAACGCCTGCCTGGCGCGCATGGGCGATGACCAGGGCCTGAAAAACCTGCTCAATGCCGGTTATCTCGCCTGCAATAATGGCGTGGCACGCACCCACCTGATCAGCTACCAGAAGAATGGCGCCCTGCTGTGCGAACTGTTTACCCGCGAAGGGGAAGGCACCCTGCTGCTGCACGACGGCAACGAGGTTATCCGCAACGCGGCCATTGACGATATTGCTGGCCTGCTGGATATCATTTCACCCCTTGAGGAATCAGGGGTGCTGGTGAAACGCTCGCGGGAATTGCTGGAGACGGAAATCTCGCGCTTTACCCTGGTGGTGGATGCCGAGAACGTACTGGTGGCCTGCGCCGCCCTGTACCCCTTTACCGACCATCAGTCCGCCGAACTGGCCTGTGTGGTCACCCACCCGGACTACCGCAATCGCGGCCTGGCATCGCGCCTGCTCGCCCATCTCGAAAAGCAGGCGCGCAGCCAGGGATTGCAGCAGCTGTTTGTGCTGACCACCCAGACCGCTCACTGGTTTCTGGAACAGGGCTTTGTGCCAGTGTCGGTGGAGAGTCTGCCCGCTACGAAAAAAGAGCTGTACAACTACCAGCGCAACTCAAAAATCTTTATGAAGCCGCTGTAGCCGCGCAACACCCGGACACGCCAAAACGCCACAGGGCGGTAGCAACAACTACCGCCCTGTGGCGTTTTGGGAGAATGATTCTGGCGATGATTGCGCTGGGCACAACCCTCACAGGTCGATCAGCTGCGTGGGATCGCCGCCACCCGGGCTTCAATCATCTCGAGGTTTGGCAGCCATGCCTGGTTATCACCGACAACGGCATCCATCAACCGCAAGGCCTGCTTGCCATCGGTTTGCGCCAGCACGGTCTGTTCTGTGACCTGCACCGGCTGGGGGATGGCAGCGAGGCGCACCGCATAAAAACCCAGCTCGGTAGCGTCGCCAACGGCATTGAAAATCGCCATCCGGTTGGTTTCCCCCAGGGGTGGTCTGTTGCCACCGCACATCACTTCGAGAGACAGCAAGGGAATGCGCTGCTCGCGCCAGTTGATCCAGCCATAGCAGGGGCCGTCACTGTCACCGGCCACTGGACTGGTCTCGCTATTGATCACTTCGGCCACCGCTGTGAGGGGCACCAGCAGCTTCTGGTCGGTCAGCGTCAGGATCAGACAACTGATGCGCGTGGGTAGCAGATCGTTTTTTTCCACCGCCTGATTCATTGTTCACTTCCCCCTTGTGGACCGGTTTTTTTATCCATTGCCTGATGGGTCGCCATTATCCCGCCTGTTCCGCTTCGGCAGCAGTGCGCCGCAGCATTTCATACACCGTGCTGATCAGCACTTCTTCCTGATAGGGTTTACCCAGGTAGCGATCAACACCCATGGCCAGCGCCCGCTCCCGGTGTTTTTCGCCGGTGCGCGAGGTGATCATCACCATCGGCAGGTTTTTAAGCCGCTGGGTGGAGCGCACCAGACGCGCCACCTCGAAACCGTCCATGCGCGGCATCTCGATATCCAGCAGCATCACATCCGGGGTGTTGTCCTGCAGCACCCGCATGGCATCGACCCCGTCCTTGGCGGTGATTACCCGGAAACCTTCCCTTTCGAGGAAGCGCCCGGTCACCTTGCGCACGGTGACCGAATCGTCCACCACCATGATCAGCGGGATATGGTCGGCTTCCTGTACCTTTTCGACCACCACTGGCGCCAGGGGCGCCACGACTGGCTGATCGCGCAGCAGGGCCTGGAGATCGAGAATGACCACCACCCGGCCATCCCCCAGCACCGTGGCGCCGGACAGGCCCGGCACCCGGCTGAACTGGGCGCCCAGGGTCTTGACCACAATCTCGCGGCTGCCGATCAGGCCGTCGACCTGGACGGCATAGTTTCGCCCTTCACTGCGAATCAGCACCAGGGGCAACTGCCCCATGGCGGTATCGAGGGTGGGACGCAATTCAGCCGACAGCAGGCTGCCCAGATAGCGCACTTCGTAGTGCTCGCCACCGTACTCCAGTTTCTTGTGGGGATTTTGGTAGAAGTTCATCAATTCATCAGGCGGCACCCGGGTGACACCGTTGATGGAACTGAGGGCAAGGGCGTAGGACGCTTCGCCAACCTCGATCATCAGCGCCCGGTTGACCGATACGGTGAACGGCAGCCTGAGGGTAAATTCAGTACCGGCTCCGCGCTGGCTGGCAATGGAGACCGAGCCTCCCAGCTGACGCACATCGCTGTTGACCACATCCATGCCCACCCCGCGACCGGAGATCTGGGTGACCTCGCTGGAGGTGGAAAAGCCCGGGGCAAAGATAAACTGGTAGATATCCTGATCGCTGTAGGTGGCGTGCTCGGGCATCAAGCCGCTGCTCAACGCCTTGGCGCGAATGGCATCCGCATTGAGGCCGCGACCATCGTCAGCGAGCCTGATCAACACATCGCCGCCTTCCCGGGCAAAACTCAGCGACAGGGTACCTTCGGGCAGTTTGCCCAGGGCCAGGCGCTCGGCTTCACTTTCAATACCGTGGTCAACGGCGTTGCGAATCATGTGCTCGAGGGACGGCACGATGCGCTCGAGAATGGAGCGATCAATCTCACCTTCGATACTTTCGAGCCGCAGCACCACCTGCTTGCCGAGGGAGTTGCCCACCTGGCGCACAATGCGGCGCAGGCGCGGCACCAGCCGCGAGAACGGCACCATGCGGGTGCGCATCAGCCCTTCCTGCAAATCGGTATTGATACGGGACTGCTGCAACAACAGCGATTCCGCGTCGCGCGCCTTGTCTACCAGGGTGTCGCGCAGATCCTGCACGTCCGATGCCGATTCCAGCAGGCTGCGCGACAGCTGCTGGAGCTGGGAATAGCGGTCCATCTCGAGGGGGTCGAAGCCCTCACTGCTGTCCGACGACTCGATCTGTTCGCGGCGGAACATGACCTGGGCGTCGGTCTCGATACCGAGGCGCCGCACCTGGTCGTGCATGCGGCGGATGGTGGCTTCCATCTCGTCGAGGGAAAACATGAACTCGCTGATGTGCTGCTCCACCTGACCGCGGGAGATACTGGTTTCCCCCGCCAGGTTGACCAGGGTATCGAGCATGGGTGCCGCCACCTTGACCATTTCCTGCGCCGCTGCAGCCTGCTGTTCGGCGTCGCTGGCGCTAGGCCCGGCAGCATCCAGGCCGCGGTAGGTCCCCGTGAAAGGAAGAATTTCCGCACTGGGCCACTCATCCACCGCTGCCTTGTCGGCTTCATCGCTGCTCGCTGGTGAAGTCGTCTCCTCGACCTTCTCCACGGGGGTTGCAGTGACGCTGCTCTCAACAGGTTGAGCGCTGACAGTAGATGGCTCTTCAGCCGCAACCTGGGCTTTGAGGGATTGCTGGTAGGCTTTGCGGATAGTCTCGACACCGTTGGCCAGTACGTCGTGGTAGGCCAGCATGGAGGCAATTGCCGAAGTGCTGCCGGCGGCGACCTGCTTTTCGCGGGCGATCACCACCGCCTCCAGGTCGTGGCTGACATTGCCGAGGGCCTCCAGACCAGCCATCCGCGCGCCACCCTTGAAGGTGTGCAGGGTGCGCTTGAGGGAATCGGGGGGCGCGCTGTCCTGGGGAGCCTCGCGCCACTGGTGGAAGGTGTGCTCCATGGATTCGAGCAGTTCGTCGGCCTCCTGTAGGAAAAGCTCGATAATCTCGCCATCGGCCTCGGCGGGCAATACCATCTGCGCCAGAGCGGCCGCCAGGTTTGCCGCGTCGTCGCTGGCCGCCATGCCTGGCGAGGCCGCGAGTGCGGCAATCTGCGCCTGCAGCGATTCGCTGACCGCCACAATTTCCTGATGGGCCGCAACGGCATCCACCATATCGAGCAGCACCTCGTGGGCGGCCAGCAGGGTTGCCATCGCCTCGGCGCTTGGGGCAATACGTTTTTCGAGAATGCTGTCGTAGCACCCCGCCAGTTTGCCGGTAAGGACAGCGAGGGGTGCCAGCCCGGCCCGTTCGGCACCGTTTTCGAGCTCGCGCAGTTCTGCCGAGAGCCCCTGCAGCCGGGTCAGCTCGAAGTCGACGGCGTGGCCCCAGGCGTCGAGGGTTGCCTCCACATCCAGCACCCGCTGCATGCCATCGGCCATGATGAGATTGAGGAAGGCGGGATCCACACCCCGCTGCGGTTCTTCGCCCTGGCCGAGGGATGGACCGATGGCCTTCTCGCGCAGCTCGTGGACCCGAGCCTTGAATATATCCAGTTCAGCGGCATCAAAACCCGAACCATTGCTGAGTCCTGCGACGATGCGCTGGCTGTAGTCGACACCATCTGCCAACAGATCGACAATATCCGGGTCGAGTGCCACCTGGAAATTGAGCATCTCGCGCATAAAGCGCTCAAGCGGCGTCACCAGCTCGGCGAGGGGTTCGATATTCGCCATGTGGGCGCTGCCTTTGAGTGTGTGCAGCACGCCTTGCAACTTCGGTGAGGGGTGATCGTAAAAGGGGGCCTTGCTGCGCTGCTGGGCGACAAACTGACGCACGTTGTCGAGATGGCCCAAGGCTTCCTTGGCAAAGATCTCCAGCAGCAGGTGGTCATCATCCGGCTCGGCATCTGTCTTGCCGGTGGCGACAGCGGGCTCGGCATCAATGGCAGCAAGTTCAACCGCTTCGCCTTCGGCCAGCCTGGTGGCCAGGGTGCGCAGGACATCCACCCGCTGGCGGTCAAAATCACTGCTGCTGTGCTCAAAGGATGACACCATGACGGGCAGCAGCCCCAGGGCTTCGCCCAGACAGGCCAGCAATGCCGGTGTCGGGCTGATACGGCCCTCGATAATCCGGTTGAGCAGATTTTCAAGTGACCAGGCCAGTTCGCCGATGTCACTCGCCCCTACCATGCGGCCACTGCCCTTGAGGGTGTGGAAAGCGCGGCGGGTTTCCGCCAGGGCTTCGGCATCGTCATGATCCGCTGCCCAGCGCGGGTAGTATTCAACCAGAGTTGCCAGAACCTCTCCGGCTTCTTCGACAAATACTTCCCTGATCTCGGGGTCGATCTCGTCATGATCCATGGCTTGTTGCTCCTGAAGGGAAGGCTCCTGAAAGGAGGGCTCCTGAGGTGGCGCGGGCTGCGGGGCTGTGGCAGCCTGGCCTCTGTCCCGGGCTTGCCCGGCTGGCATTGCCAGCGCGGCGCGGGGCTGGATTTGTGGCGGG
>LADM01000103.1 GCA_000961645.1 Gammaproteobacteria bacterium BRH_c0
TCTCTCATCTCTCATCTCTCATCTCTCATCTCTCATCTCTCATCTCAGCTCCTGCCATCGCCAGATACTTTCTGTGCAGAGCCTCCACTTGGGGTGCCAGATCACGCAGTGCTCCGGAATTATCAATCACATCGTCGGCCCGGGCCAGGCGCGTTGATCTGGGCAACTGGCTGGCGATAATGGCTTTAATTTGCGCTGCGTTATTGGCGTCGCGGGTGCTGGCGCGGGCTATTTGCAAAGCCTCGGCAACGTCCACCACCAATACACGGTTTACCCTGCGGTGCTGTGCCGTTTCCAGCAATAAGGGTGATTCAAGAATGGCATAGGGGCCTGGCGCTGCGGTCAGTCGGGTGTCAATCCACTGGGCTATCAGGGGGTGCAGCAGCTTTTCCAGCCAGTCCTTTGCAGCAGGGTCAGAGAATATCCGTTGCCGCAGTGCTGCGCGGTCGAGACCGCCATCAGGTAACAACATGGCGTTGCCAAAGTGATCAGCAATGGCCTGTAGGGCAGGCGTGCCCGGTTCAACCACTTTGCGAGAGGCAGTGTCGGCATTGACTACGGTGATACCCAGGCGGGCAAAGCATTCGGCCACCGAGCTTTTGCCACTGCCGATGCCACCGGTGAGGCCAACAATGAACATTGCCTACAAAACACCCAGATAGGTACTGATAATCTGCTCACCCCACATCATGGCAATCCAGCCAGCAATGGCGAGATAGGGGCCAAACGCCATGGGAATCTGGCGGTTGCGCCCGGCGATGACAATAAAGGCAATACCCACTATGGCGCCCACCGCTGAAGACAGCAAAATAATCAGAGGCAATTGTTGCCAGCCAAGCCAGGCGCCAAAGGCTGCAAGCAGCTTGAAGTCGCCATGGCCCATGCCCTCCTTGCCAGTGAGCAGTTTGAATGCCCAGAAAATCAGCCACAGAACCATATAGCCTGCAACAGCTCCCAGCACCGCACTGTGCAGATCGGTGAAAATGCCCTGGCTATTGGCCAGCAACCCCACCCATAGCAGCGGTAAGGTGATAATGTCAGGCAGTAATTGATGCTTTGCATCAATGCCGGTAAGCACGATCAGCATCCAGGTAAAAGCCAGTGCCAGCCAGGCACTGCTGCCCATGCCAAAATGGGCAATAACGGCCACGCTGAGCACCGCCGTGGCGAACTCTACCAAAGGATACTGGCAGGAGATGGGAGCGCCGCAATGGGCGCATTTTCCGCGCAACAACAGATAACTGATAACCGGCACGTTATGCCAGGGTTTGATCTTTTCACTGCAGTGGGGGCAATGGGAGGCGGGGAATGCCAGGTTCAGCTCCGGGCTGCCAGCTTCCGGCTCCATGCCGAGAAAGTCTAAAGATTCACGCCGCCAGGCGGATTGCATTTGCAGTGGGAGGCGATAAATCACCACATTCAAAAAACTGCCCACGACAAGGCCAATAATAAAAATGCCACTGTAGATAAGGTAAAAGTCGGGATTAGTCATGAGGGCGGTGTCTCATAGCAGGTGGTGATTTACTGAATAAAAGAAAAGTGATAGCCCCAGACCGATTATTTTCAGAGGCAGCATTAAGTGAGGTGACGGCATTGTTCCTTACACTTGATGGCCGATAAAGCAGACATGCATGCTTCACTGCTGCTGGATGCAAGAGATTGGTTTTTAACCGCCTACAACCTGACCAAGTTGGAAAATGGGCAGATACATAGCAATGAGCAGGCCACCAACCAAAACGCCAAGTACCGACATGATCATCGGTTCCAGCAGGACTGTAAGGTTGTCCACCTGGTTGTCCACCGATTCTTCATAGTGCACAGCCGCCTTTTCCATCATTTCATCAAGGGAGCCTGATTCCTCACCAATAGCAGTGAGCTGGATAATCAGTGTGGGAAACAGACCAGTGGCTCTCATGGCAGTATTGAGTTGCAAGCCGGTTGATACATCATCGCGAATTTGCAGTGTGGCATCGCGGAAAACGGCATTGCCAGCAGCGCCGGCCACCGATGTAAGGGATTCAATCAACGGCACACCGGCGGCAAAGGTGGTGGACAGGGTGCGCGCAAAACGCGATATCACCGCCTCGAAAACGATTCCGCCAACGATGGGGATTTTCAAAGTGATCTTGTCTACATTGTCAGAAAATGTCTGCGAACGAAGTCTTGCTTCCCGGAAGGCAACAACTGTTCCTATCGTTGCTGCTACAAACGCCAACCACCAAGTTTGGGCAAATTCTGAAAAATTCATGACCAGCTGGGTAAAGGCAGGCAAGTCGGCACCAAAGCTTGTGAAAGTCTCGGCAAAAACTGGTACCACCTTGACCAAAAGGATACCAGTAACAACTACGGCAACGACAATAACTGCTGTAGGGTAAGTCAGCGCCTTTTTGATCTTGCGCTTGAGCTGCTCGCCTTTTTCCTTATAAACAGCCACCCTGTCCAGCATGGTCTCCAGTGAGCCGGACTGCTCGCCCGCCTCAATCAGGCTGCAAAACAGGTCATCAAAATAACGCGGGTGCTTGCGCAAGGCCGGGGCAAAACCCATACCTGACGATACATCCTCCTGGATCTCTCCAATCATCTCCTTCATTTTTTCGCTTTCCATGCCCTCGGCGACAATCTCAAAGCTCTGCACAAGTGGCACGCCAGCCTTCATCATGGTGGCCATTTGGCGGGTGAAGGTGGCGATATCGGCAGGCTGAATGGGCTTGGAGCGTTTAAACAGGGGCTTGGGCTTTTTCTTGACCGATGAAGCCATTACGCCCTGCTTGCGCAGCTGGGCTTTGACAATGGTAATGTTGGCACCACTCATCTCGCCCTGTACCGGTTTGCCCTCTTTGTTCTTGCCTTTATAAAGATAAAGGCCTGGCTGTGAAGTGGTGGCCATGTGCTGTTGTCCTTCGTAATCGCAATCCGTAGTGGCTGAATTCAGTTCTGCTATTAATCAGTGGTAACGCGGTTAGCCTCTTCAAGGCTGATAACGCCCGCAGCAACTTTGCGCAGTGCAGACTGGCGCAGGGTGCGAAAGCCCTCTTCCTTGGCCTTTTCGGCAATCTGTAAGGAGTTGCCTCCTTCCAGTATTAGCCGGGCAATATTGGGTGTGACCTTGAGCACTTCATAAACGCCCGTGCGGCCTTTGTAGCCATTGGTGCATTGCTTGCACCCCACCGGGTGAAACAGCTTAACCTCGCTGCGGGGAAAATCAATAGAGTCAAAACCCTCCGCCTGCAGGATGGCATCGGGGATATCTGTGTAGGGGGTTTTGCAATGAGCGCAGAGGCGGCGTGCCAGGCGCTGGGCAATAATCAGGCTCACTGAGGTGGCTACGTTAAAGGCAGGCACCCCCATGTTCAGCAGCCGGGTCAGGGTTTCGGGCGCGCTGTTGGTGTGCAGTGTGGATAGCACCAGGTGACCTGTTTGTGCTGCCTTGATGGCGATTTCAGCGGTTTCCAGGTCGCGCACCTCACCCACCATGATCACATCCGGGTCCTGGCGCAAAAAGGCCCGCAAGGCTTCGGCAAAGGTGAACTTGGTGCGCAGGTTGATCTGTACCTGGTTGATACCCTCCATATTGATCTCAACAGGGTCTTCCGCCGTTGAGATATTTCGCTCATCGGTGTTGAGAATGCCCAGTCCCGTGTACAGGGATACCGTTTTGCCTGAACCGGTTGGGCCGGTGACAAGAATCATGCCCTGGGACTGTTGCAGGGTTTGCAGGTAGGCATCGCGCTGATCATCTTCATAGCCCAGGGCCTCAATGCCCATTTTGGCCTGTGAGCTGTCGAGAATCCGCAGCACAATCTTTTCGCCATAGAGAGTGGGCAGAGTGTTCACCCGGAAATCGATGGCCTTGGTCTTGGTGATCTTGAGCTTGATGCGGCCATCCTGGGGAACGCGGCGCTCGGAGATGTCCATGCGCGACATTACCTTGAGGCGCGCCGCCAGGCGCGGGGCCAGGCTGCTGGGGGGGCGGGATATCTCCTCCAGAATGCCATCGGAGCGAAACCGTACCCGGTAGAATTTTTCGTAAGGTTCAAAGTGGATGTCGGAGGCGCCCTTTTTGATGGCCTCAAGCAGCATCTTGTTGATATAACGCACCACTGGCGCATCGTCGACATCGCTTGCTTCGATGTCATCGTCATCGTCATTTTGCTCGCCCCCCAGCTCATGGAGCTGAACATCGCCCATCTCGCCCAGCGCTTCATCAATACTGCGCCCCTGCTTGGAGAGGAAGTGTTCTATGCCCTCCAGCAGTTTATCGTGCTCAACCAGTACAGGCTCAACATTCAAGCCAGACTGGAAGCGAATTTCTGTCAGGGCGTGCTGGTTGGTGGGGTCGCTCACCGCGAGGATCATGCGATTGCCCTTTTTTAACAGCGGCAACGCGTGGTGCTTCCTGATCATGGCCTCGTTGAGGGCATTTTTCGGGCAGTTTTCCCAGTTATGGGCTTCCAGATCATAGAGGGGCAGGCCAAATTCGTTGGAGGCCACCCGCGCTACCAATTGCGGTGAGATCAGGTTTTCATCCAGCAGGTATTGGACTACAGAAATATGCTTTTTGACGCAGCTGTCCACCATCATCAGGGCGCTGGCCTCGTCGATCAGGCCGTCGAGCACCAGGCGTTTGGGCAGGCCGCGTAAGCGTGTGTTTCCAGAGTTCATTGTCCAATCCCGGTATTATTCGTGGCGTCTGGCTGAGTTATTGCCATCTAATCCAAAACTCTGGCAATAAATCGACTTGAAAATATCCTATAACAGTTTGATAAAACTAGAAATGCCTTTGTCAGGCTAAATGCCGTGCAGGGGGTGTTTGTGGTCAAGCAGGGCTCGGCGTGCTTTGTTCCCTGGTTGACAAAATTTGTCAGCAGATCACCCAAATATGTCATGTCTGGTTGATCTCCATTTGGGCTCAAAAAGGTAACCGATTGTTTTATAGGCTTTTAAATGGCTTGGCATGAACTATGCTGTATTCAACTTGCAAGAATTACTCTCTGCACAAGTTCCAGGCTGGCTTGCCAGCTTTAATCCCTCAAGGAGTTATTTATGAAACAGCGTTCCCAACAAGGTTTTACCCTGATCGAATTGATGATTGTGGTGGCGATTATTGGTATTTTGGCGGCGGTAGCTTTGCCTGCTTATCAGAATTACACCATTCGTGCCGCAAATAATGCTTGTTTGGCTGAAGTAAAGGGCCATGCAGGAGCTGTGGTAGTGTGGATTGCAGATGGTAGCACTGGTACTGCGCCTGGAAATGCTGCGGCAGGAGCTTGCACTACAGCTGTTACTGGGACTACTTTCCCTCTAAGCTTTACTCCTGCCGCCCCCGGTGGCGGAACAGTTACTTGTGATGCTAACGCAACGTGCTCTCATACTCCCTGACAACCTGATGTATCAGCTCAAGTCTTTGATTAACTTTTCTAAAAGTTAATTCTGCTGAGCACAGTAAAGGCTAGGGGGATAAAATCCCTCTAGCCTTTTTAAAGCATAGGGGCCTAAGCAATGAATGAGAGACTGCTGAATGAATCTCGGATCTGTTGACGTTTATTTGTAACCAGTTGGAACTGAAACTATTTTTAGTTTTTTGCGGAGTTAAGGCTTGTGCGTCTTTGTTGAGCATCCTCTGAGGGATTATGAAGGCAAAAAGACAACAAATTGGCTTTACTCTGATTGAGCTAATGATCGTGGTAGTCATTTTGGGGATATTGGCTGCGATTGCTGTTGTAGCATATTCGGAGTACACGGCGAAAGCTGCTAACAATGCCTGTATGTTTGAAGTTCGTCATTACGTTACCGAAGTAATGATCGCGTTGAATTCTCCTGAAACTTTCGGTCCCCCCCCGCCTCCCTCAAATGTGTCTTCATGCCTCTCTATCACTCCTGCGGTGAACTTGGCTACTCCTGTAACAGGTGTTCCCAATTTGCCGGGATCAGGGACCGTGGTATGTGATATTCCGACAACTAGTTGTGTCAGAGTCCCCTGAGAAACGAAATTGGGGTCAGATCAACATTTCCTACACCCACTACACCCACTACACCCACTACACCCACTACACCCACTACACCCACTACACCCACTACACCCACTACACCCACTACACCCACTACACCCACGAAATTGGGGTCAGATCAACATTTCCTAACATTTCCTGCACCCACTACACCCACTACACCCACTACACCCCGCATCCAGTCTCCACCCCCCCCCCGCTCCGGCCAAGTAGCAGTTCTCAATAATATTGGCTGCTCTTTGGTGTTCGATTCAACTTTTCTGCGCAATGGCTATACACTTTGCGGTATTAGCAATGGTGACAGGGACGAAACCATGGCCAGACTACCCAGACTTTGCCCGACGGATATTCCGCAGCATGTGATTCAGCGCGGCAATAATCGCCAAGTGTGTTTTGCTGCCAAGCAGGATTTTGCTGTTTTTGCCGGGTGGTTGGATGAATATGCTCGAGAATTCTCAGTCGAGTTGCATGCCTGGGTGTTTATGACCAACCATGTCCATTTGCTGGTGACACCGAGGGAGGAGGCTGCGGTGTCGCGGCTAAGAAATTAGGGTCAGATCAACATTTCCTGCACCCCCTACACCCCCTACACCCCCTACACCCCCTACACCCCCTACACCCCGCATCCAGTCTCCATCCTCCCCCCCCGCTCCGGCCAAGTAGCAGTTCTCAATAATATTGGGTGCTCTTTGGTGTTCGATTCAACTTTTCTGCGCAATGGCTATACACTTTGCGGTATTAGCAGTGGTGACAGGGACGAAACCATGGCCAGACTACCCAGACTTTGCCCGACGGATATTCCGCAGCATGTGATTCAGCGCGGCAATAATCGCCAAGTGTGTTTTGCTGCCAAGCAGGATTTTGCTGTTTTTGCCGGGTGGTTGGATGAATATGCTCGAGAATTCTCAGTCGAGTTGCATGCCTGGGTGTTTATGACCAACCATGTCCATTTGCTGGTGACACCGAGGGAGGAGGCTGCGGTGTCGCGGCTAA
>LADM01000051.1 GCA_000961645.1 Gammaproteobacteria bacterium BRH_c0
GTTAACCGCGCAGATGCGTCGGTTACCCGTGTGGCCGGGCAAGCCTGTGTGGTGATGACGGCGGACTGCCTGCCAGTGTTGTTCTGCGACCGGGCCGGCACAGTGGTTGCTGCCAGTCACGCTGGCTGGCGCGGGCTTGCTGCTGGGGTGTTGCGGGCGACAGTGAAGGCCATGGCGGTTGATCCGGCAAACATCGTCGCCTGGTTTGGTCCGGCCATTGGTCCTGCGCAGTTTGAAGTGGGGGGCGAGGTGGTTGATGTCTTTATGGACAACGCGATCAGCGACAGTCACCGCAGCGCCATCCCCGCCTGCTTTGCGGCTTCGCCGACCAATCCCGGCAAGCTGCTGGCGGATATCTATGCCCTGGCCCGCGCCGAGCTCAATGCTCTTGGCGTGAATGCCGTTTACGGCGGCGGGCTGTGTACGGTGACGGACAGCAGCAACTGGTACTCCTACCGCCGCGATGGGGTGACAGGGCGAATGGCTTCGCTGATCTGGCTGGCGCTTTAAAATTCAGGTTACAGGTTGCCCGTGGTGCAAACTATAACAACGTCGCTCTGACTCAGCTTCGCGGACACAGGGCGGCACGATCCTGCCGCCTCCGGCTTTTACGTGCAACGTGTAACGTGAAACTCCTAAACCTTACTCTCTCGGAATAACCAGCGCCTTACCCTCCGTCCCCAGTGCAAACACAATCAGCCGCGCATCGACCGTGCCGCGATTGACGCCGTTGTGCCAGGTGTCCACCACTTCATAAACCACATCACCCGCTGAAAAGGTGGTTTTTTCACCGTCCTCCAGTTCCACTTCCACCGAGCCGGAAAGGATATAGGTGTAGAGCGGCGCGGGGTGTTTGTGCCAGCCGGTTTCCGCGCCCGGCGGGATGACGATATCCAGTGTCGACACTTCGGGATGGTCGGTGTGTGGATAGGCGATAGGGGCGCCGTTACTGGTGGTAGTAGCGCGGTGCAGGACCTGGCTTTTTACCTGCGGCTTGTAACCCTCCGCCAGGATGGCCGTGGACATGAAGGCGAAACTCACCAGTAGGGTGGCAATAAAAAACGGGCGTTGTTGCATTCTGTAACCTCAAATGTGTTGGCTGATGGTTGCTCTGGCTTAAAGCTGCGAACTGCTCATCTGCAAAACCTCAAGGGCCATATTCCTGCCATCTGGTCGCCTGGTCTCAGCGACATGCTCCTCAATGTACACCTGATTTTTACTCGACGTCTTGACCCGATACATAAGCTCGTCTGCAGCGACCACCATGGGTTCCAGATGCAGGGGTGCCTGTTCATAGCTGACGGCACCGATACTGGCCGTCACTGAGGCTTGAAACAGGCTCTTTTCATCCGCCAGGGATATGCGGATGCGTTCCAGAACAGCACGGGTGTCTGCCTCGCTGGTCTCCGGCAGGAGGATGATGAATTCGTCGCCGCCAACCCGACAGCAGCGGTCGCTGGTGCGCAGAATACTGCGCAGGATGAGGGCAACAGTTTGCAACAGGCGATCGCCGAATTCGTGGCCAAACTGGTCGTTGGCCTGCTTGAAGTTGTCGAGATCAATATAGGCAATGCTGATTGCCCGGTTGTGGCGGTGGCACAGCTCGACGATACCTTTGCTGTCGGCATAGAAGGATCTGCGATTGGCGAGACCGGTGAGTGGGTCTATGCGGGCCAGGTCGCGCTCCCGAACCAGGGCCTGGTGCAGCGCCGCCACCAGCATCGGCACCAGCAGAAAAGCGCTGCCCTGAGTAAAAAAGTTGATCATCCAGATATAGGCGTGGGAGTACTCACGCCCACCGGCATAGTTGGCTACCACCCAGATAATGGTGGCCAGGCCGGAGAATAGCGCAGTTGCCCTGGGGCCAAGCAGCCAGGCAGCAAAGACCAGGGGCACAAAATAGAGGGGAAAGACCCTGATCTCCAGCCCCGTGAGATAGTCCACCAGCCCCGTCAGGAGCAGGCCAATGGCGGTGATGGCAATGATCATTGGATTGGTCAGGCTGGTCAGGTTAGTCATGGCAAAGGCATCTTCACGGGCGGCCCACCTCACAGGAAGGCAGCTTCACAAGTAGGACGTATCATCGACAGGGCAGTATTGACCAATATGCCGGGCCTGGTGAGGGAAATTGCCCGAGCGGTACTTTTCTCGGCTGAAAGTTCTTTCATCCTGGTCGAATACCCTTTTCCCTTTTCCCTTTTCCCTGTGCCCGGCTCCTGTTCTGCCGACATCACCGCCGGGGAGTGTAGAATGCGCGCCTGATTACCTGCTCTGTCTGGACATCCTATGGGCACCACCCAATTTCGTCTGATTGTTGTCGCTTTGCTGTCAGTGACAGCGATGTCTCTGGTGCCGGTACTGATCAAGTTCACCAGCGCCAATATCGAGACCATCGGCAGTGCGCGGCTCGGTATATCGCTGCTGGCGCTGACGCCGCTGATGTTCTTTATGCGGGCTTTTCGTCAGCTCAACCGCAGCGACTGGAGCTGGTTGCTGCTGGCGGGGCTGTGTTTCGGGTTGCACTGGTGGACTTACTTTTACGCCATCAAGGCGGCGGGTGCGGCGGCAGGGGCCATTGCCATGTCGACCTTTGGTATCCATTTGCTGCTGCTCAACTGGATTATCCATCGCCATCGGGTCAGCCTGTTCGAATGCTTGCTGATCGGCGTGTGCATCTTTGGTTGTTACCTGGTGGTACAGTCGCCTGCCATTGACCGGGCGGCAACAGTGGGTTTCCTGGTGGGGGTGTTCAGCGCCTTTTTGTATGGCGCCATGCCGCTGATCCACCGGCGCATTATCCATTTGCCCACCACCACCCGCACCTGGGGACAGTTTGCCTTTGCCGGGGCATTTTTTCTCGCCCTGTGGCCGCAAACTGACTGGCAGCTGGCGCCCTCGGACTGGTGGGCACTGCTGGTGCTCGGCACACTTTGCACCCTGTTTGCCCACGCCCTGTGGGTCAAGGCCAGTTCCGAATTGCCCGGCGTCATTACCAGCAGCATCCACTACCTGTACCCGCCCATGACGGTGGTGCAAAGCTATTTTTTTCTTGGCGAAACCATCACCGCCGCTACGGTGACGGGCACCGCGTTGATCATCGGCGCCAACCTGATTTTGCTTGTTTCGCCCTGGATTCGGCTCAGACGCCGTCAGCAGTTATAAACTGCTGCCATCGACGGCTTGGCTAATCGCAGCTATTTGCCATCCACACTGTAAACCAGCAGTGCATTGCCAGGCTTGAACATGGCATAGGAATAACCCGAGTTGACGATCACATGGCCGTCGGCGATGGCCGCGCCGGGTCCGCTCATGGAGCCGCCTACAGCATTAACACCGTTGACCGCAGGTGCGGGCACAGTGGTGTCGCTTTCCCACAATACCTTGCCGGTTGCGCCATCGTAGGCCCTGAAAATACCGTCGAGATGACCGGCGAACACGACGCCGGGAATGGCGGTTAGTGCGGCGGATACGCCTGGATGGCAACCGGCATCGTCACAGCTGGCCTTGCCCTTGAGGGCTTGCCAGAGGATTTCCCCCGTTGCCGCATCAATGGCGTGAATGCCTGCTGCGGCATAATCTGGCGCCATGGAGCCATCCGCCTGCATGGGGGTGTCCACTACTGGCACGTAGATACGGGTGCCCTCTGAGGCCATGCCGAAATGTACGCCACCCATCACGCTGCCACGGCCGATGGCCTGCTTCCACAGCAGCTCGCCTTTGTTGTCAGGATCGAGGCCGTAGACCATGCCGGATTTTTGCCCGGCCACCAGAATCTGTTTTCCCTTGTCGAGGTTGATAAGCAGGATTGACGCGGCGATATCGTGATCCAGCCCCTTTTCATGGACGCAGTTGGCGCTGTTGACGATGCAGGCCGGTGTCCAGATATCGTTGGCCGTCATCTGTTGGTGCCAGACCCGCTTACCGGTTTTGGCGTCCACGGCAAAGATCGCATCGGAATTGCCATCGGCGGGTGGCGAATAGTTCTGGCCACTGCCGTGGTAGATCAGGCCGCGCTGCGCATCCATGGTCGGGCTGGTCCAAACCCCTCCGCCTGAAGGCCCCATAATCGCCGTGCCCTGAGAGGTTTTGCCCTGTTCCGTGGCGGGCTGGTCGACGCTGTAATGGCGCCACTTGATCTTGCCGCTGGCGGCATCCAGCGCCAGCATCGAACCGCGAAAAGTGCAGCAGGGATAGCTGGGCGTTGCTGCAGTGGTAACCTCCAGGGAGGATACCGGCACATAGAGTGTGCCGTCGCGGAGCAGCGGGGTGCCGGTGATGGTGGCGGTGGGGTGATCGTCGACCCTGGTGCGCCACAGCACTTCGCCGGTGAGGGCGTCGAGGGCGTAGGCGCGGCCCAGCAGGTCGCCAAAATAGAGGCGCGGAGAGCGCTCGGGGATGGTGCCCTCGGGCCAGGATTCGACCACGATAGCGGTGCGCACCTCGGCCCCGACATTGCTGGTCCAGCGCGCACAGCCGGTATGCAGGTCAAACGCATACACCGTGCCGTCCTGGCTGCCGACAAACACAGCTCCCATGGCAACGACAGGCTGCGAACGGGCGCGCAACGCAGCGGGGAAGGCAAAGGCCCATTTAAGCTTCAGGTTCGGTACATCATCAGCCGTCAGCCCGGCCACAGTATCGGGCACAAATCGGCGCGGGTCGTAGCCCCAGCCCACATTGGCAGGCGGGCGGTTTAGGTCAAAATCGAGGGCATCGCCTGTGCAAGCAGTGGCACCGGGTTGAGGTTTGTAGCTGGTGAGATCGGTACGGGCCAGATATTCAGCTACTTGCTGTTTTTGTGTGCTGTCGAGAGCGGCAGCCTCCTGGGCCATGATGCCGGTGGTCAGGGCTGTGATAATCGCCTGGGGCGGCATGGTTTCGAGAAACTCCCGGTGCGGCGCCTTGGGCATGGCGCCTTCGTGACAGCTGGCGCAATGCAACTGGTAAAGCGCTTTGCCGGGATGCTTGTCGGGATCGAAGGTGGTGTTTTGATTGAATAGTGCATCCTGCAGTGCCGGTTGTGCTGCCATTGCCCCATGGGCGAGCGCGCTCAATAGCGTAGCGCAGAGCAGTGATTTCAGGGGTGACAGCGCATGCATAAGGTTTTCTCCCGATCTTGTGATTATGTTGCCGGATAGTTTGGTGCTAATCGAAACGGACAGTGAGAGACGAATAGTACGGCGTTTTAGCCTTCGAACCCATGGGATTGCAAGAGTGGGATGGCAAGAGAAGGGCCGCCGTTATGACTGTTACAACAAAGTTCCGCCATCCACATGCAACACCTGCCCGGTGACAAATGCAGCCTGCTCGGATGCGAGATACAAAACCGCCGCAGCCACCTCGTCGGCCTTCGCCACAGTGCGGGGCAGGGGGCCGCTGCGTTGCAGCTTGCTGACTTCTGCGGGGTTCAACCCGGCAATGGCGTGGGTAAAAAAGCCGGAATCGGGGTGAAAGCGGCTGCCGCTGCTCATGGCTTCTGCATTCTCGGGTGCAGTGAAGTAGGGCGCCACGCAGTTGACGGTGATATTGTGCTGGCCCACTTCTTTCGCCAGCACTTTGGTGAAGGCATGGACTGCACCCTTGGCAGCGGAATACACCGCGAGCATATAGTCACCCACTGTGCCGGCGGTGGACCCCATATTGATAATCCGGCCATGCTGCTGGCTGATCATATGGGGCAACACGGCGCGGCTCACACGCAGCACAGTGGTGAGGGTGATATCGATATCCTGTTGCCAGGAGTCGGGATCGGATTCGGCAAAAGGCCCCATGGCGTTGTTGCCGCCGACGTTGTTGACCAGCACGTCGATAGTGCCGAATTTCTCCAGTGATGCAGCGGCGATACGCTCGCCTGCGTTCCTGTCGAGCAGGTCCACCTGGAGAAAAATTGCATCTGCTGCGCCCGCTTTTTTTGCCCTGTCCACGACTTTTGCACCTGCTGTAGCGTCGCGACCCACCGCCACCAGGTTGACGCCTTCAGCGGCCATGGTAAGTGCGATGGCGCGGCCAATATTGGCTGTGGCGCCGGTGACGATAACGGTTTTGTTGGCTAATCCTAAATTCATGGCTGTGCTCTTTTTTGGTATTTTTGAGTTTATTGAAGAAAGCTTTTAATTTTACGGGCTGAGCACTTCATAAGACGAATCCTGACGATCGCGGCGGCCCCAGCCTTCAGTAAGGGTTGCTGCGACTTCGTGCATCTCGTCAAAGTCCTGAATATAGATGCGGTGATCAATGGCCCAGCGCCCGTCGCGGCGCGACCAGCGATCCACATAGCGGCCTTTTACCGTCACCTGCATCAGCTTGCCCTCCTGGCGAAAGCGCAGGGCGGCGGTGACATAGGCCTCGCTGCCAGCCTTGTCACCGTTGAGGCGGATCAGAATATTCGACACCTGGTGGGAATGGCCGAGCATACCGCTGTGCTGCTCGCACACCCAGTCGATAAAACCCCGGCCCGTACCGCTGAACATGGGGCCATAGAGGGCGGTACCGTCCTCGTGCCAGATGCTGTAGCCGAGCTGGTGATCAATGCGATCCATGGCGCGGCAGTAGCTGTAGATCTGGTCGGTGATGGCCTGGTGGTCGGCGAGGGTGAGGGTCAGTTGATCGTTGGAGGTAGTGGTCATGGTTATTCCTTTCAAGGCTGTGTTTGCCGGTTAGAGCAATTTTGGCTTAAGTGTTTAGAGACGTTTGTTCGATAGGGGAAGATGTTGAACGGGAGACGAGAGACGGTGCGCGCCTTTCCGTATCCCGTCTCCCATCCAGTATCTCTCATGCCTAATTCCATACCAGCGGAAGGGTGGTGGGCTGCACCATACCACCCAAGTGGGTCTGGATAATGGCGCCGGGCTTGATACTAAACGACGGTATCGCCGCAAGAAACTCCTCCAATGCCACGCGCATTTCCCGTTTTGCCAGGTGTACGCCGAGACAGAAGTGGGGGCCGTGGCCGAAGGTGAGAATCTGCTTGGGATTGCGGTCGAGGATGATCTCGTTGGGGTTGTCGAATTCCTCCGGGTCGCGGCAGGCGAGGATGGTGGAGGTGAGCACCTTGTCGCCGGGCATGATGGTCACGCCGTTGAGCTTGCGCTCCTTGATGCAGGTGCGGAAGGTGCTGGTGGCGGCATAGGCGCGCAGCAGTTCCTCCAGAGCAGTGCTGATAAACGCGGGATCGTCCCGCAGACGCTGCTGGTGGTCGGGGTTTTCCGCCAGGTGGCGAAAGTGCAGGCCCATATTGGTGGTCACCGTATCCAGCCCGCCAATAAACAGGTTGAAGGTGTAGCCGATCAGTTCGCTGTCGGTAAAGGGACGTTGTTCGGTGGCGGAGGTTTTGATGGCGGAGTGAATGGCAAAGCTGATCAGGTCGTCGCCAGGATTCTCGCGGCGCTCGGCGATCACATCCACCATGTAGCCATTGACCGCCCGCACCGCATTGCCGATGGTGCCCAGATCACCTTCGTGGAGCAGATCATGCTCCCACTGCATGAAGAGTTCAGTTTTGTCGTGGGGCAGGTCCATCAGGTCGAGAAACACCGATACCGGAAAGGGAAAGGCAAAATCGCGGATAAAGTCGCACTCACCCTTGTGCTTGAAGCCGTTGATATAGTGCCGGGCGGCAGTGCGTACCTTGTCTTCCATGGCGCGCATTTTCGGCGGCGAGAACAGTGGATTGAGCAGACCGCGCACGGCGGTGTGGAAGGGTGGGTCGAGTTCCGTGGGCACCATGTTCCAGCTCTCGCCAACGATGGCGGCAAAGGGATTGCCACCCATGCTGGAGAAGTGCTCGGTATCGCTGTAGGCATCGCGCAGGTCGGCGGCGCGGCGGATCACCCAGGCCGGGCGCTCGCCGGGATAGGCGTTGGTGGCGTAGAACACCGGCGGCCAGTCGTGGATGGCGGGAATCATGGTTTTGTAGGGATCTTCCTCCACATAGCGGCCCTGGATAATGGGGTAGTCCCGCACCAGTTCGGGTGGCACATGTGGGGGTAGGGTGAAGGTCTCGCCCATGGCGCTGGCTCCGGATTGGGTTGTCTGTATTTATATAATATATTCTGTATTTTATATTGTGGCGGTGCTTTCTGGCATCCTATACTCCCCCTGCAATTCTGGGAAGTGGATGTTGCTGACTTTTTTGCTCATGTCGCCATTGGCGAACCGACAAGCAAAACCATAACGACGAGGTAATACTTATGTTCAAAGAAGGGGGTATGTTGAAAGCAGGAGTAGTAGGTCTTGGCCAGATGGGCGGCGGCGCAGCGGTGTGTCTGGCCCGCGCGGGGCGCCCCTTGAGTGTCTACGATATTAATCCGCAGGCGGCACTGAAATGGGAAGACGGCAATCTGGTGCCGCCGGTCGCTGCCAGTTGCGCCGAGGTGGCGCGCAATTCTGATGTGGTGATCGTGCTGGTGGTGGATGCCAAACAGGTGTGGTCGGTTCTCAACGGTCCCGAGGGTTTGCTGGCCGGAGCTCACCCGGGCCTCGTGGTTGTGGTCGGCAGTACCATCGCCCTCGATGAGCTGACCAACATGCGTGAGACCGCCGCCAAAGTGGGCGTCACCCTTGTCGATTGCGGCGTCACATCGCCTCCTGGCGGCCACACCAAAAAGCGCATTGTCGGCATCGTGGGTGCCGATCCGGAAGTGTTTGACCGCATCAAGCCGGTGCTCGACGACTTCACCCAGGAGGCGCTGCGCATGGGCGGTCCGGGCGCTGGCATGACCACCAAGATCATCCGCAACATGATGTATTACGCCACCTGGCGCGCGGCCTGCGAAGCCAAAATGCTGGCGGAAAAGGCCGGTGTGGATATCGGCAAAATGGCGGTCATCAACCATCTCAGTGAGGCCGATGCCAGCGGCACCACGCTGTGGCTGAAATCCTGGGCGGACAAGTCCTCGGTACCGGGCGGTGCTCAGAGCGTCCACGACCATGTGCAGGGCGTGATGCTCAAGGATATCCAGGCGGCGGAAGAGCTGGCTGACAGGCTGGGTGTAAAGCTGCCCCTGATTGACCTGATGCAGAACACTGCCGACGAAATCACCAGTCCCTGGCGCTGAAGGAGACCGTCATGAGTGGATTAATCAATATCAGCGAGCTGTACGATCTGGGCGGCAAAGTGGCCATTGTCACCGGCGGTGCCGAGGGCATGGGCAAGGAAACCTGCCGCTTTCTCGCCAGTGCCGGTGCCACTGTGGCAGTGGCGGATATCAACCTGCCCTGGGCGCAGAAGACTGCCGGGGAGATCGTTGCGGCCGGGGGCAAGGCGCACGCTTATCAGGTGGATCTGGGCAGTGAACAGTCGGTCGTCGATCTGGTGCGTTCGGTGCGCGCTGATCAGGGCCGCCTTGATATTCTGGTGAATGTAGCCGGTTTGCAGGACCGGGAATTCCTCGAGGACACCTCTGTGGAATTATGGGACAAGCTCCATCACGTCAATCTGCGCGGCTCCTTCCTTACCATCCGCGCGGCAGCGAAGGTGATGAAGACCGACGGCAACGGCGGGCGCATCGTCAATATTGCCTCCATGGGTGCGGTGCATCCGATATTCGAGGGGCTGGTGGCCTATAACGCTTCCAAGTCCGGCGTGCTGGGGCTGACCCGCAATGCCGCCTATGAACTGGCCGCCCACGGCATCACCGTCAATGCCCTGCTGCCCGGCAATGTCACCACCGAGGGCCAGGCGCGCTCGCCGGGGCCACCCATAGATATGGAAAAAATCAAACATATGACGCCGCCCCTGGGCCGCACCGGCAGGACGTCGGATATCGCCAGCGCCATCCTGTTCCTGGTGGCACCGGCCTCCCAATGGATGACTGGCCAGACCCTGGTGGTTGATGGCGGTCATCTCAACAAATAACGGAGCAGAAAATGAGTAATCCAGTCGACCCGGTGGCATACCGGGAAAAATACGGTCCCTGGGCGGTGATTACCGGCGCCTCCGATGGTACAGGGGCAGCCTATGCCCGCCAGCTGGCGGCCATGGGACTCAACCTGGTGCTGGTCGCCCGCCGCCTGGAGCCCCTGCAGGCACTGGCGCAGGAACTGGAAAAGGATCACGGCATAACCACCCGCACCGCCAGTATCGATCTGTACCAGCCCGGTGCCGGTGAGCAGGTGGCCAGTGCCGCCATGGGGCTGGACGTGGGGCTGTATATCTCCAATGCTGGCGCTGATGCCAATAGCGCCCGCTTTCTCGATGCGCCCCTCGATGCCTGGCGCGGGTTGATCAGCCGCAATGTGTTCACCGTCACTGAACTGGCCTATCACTTCGCCGCTACCATGCGCCAGCGGGGTCGCGGCGGCATCCTGCTGATGTCGTCAGGCACCGCGCTGGGCGGCCAGCCGGGGGTAGCGGTGTACTGCGCCACCAAGGCGTTTGATCTCAATCTGGCCGAGGCCCTGTGGGCCGAGCTTGGCCCCTTCGGTATTGATGTGTTAGGCGCAGTCTGCCCGGCCATGGATACCCCCTCGCTGCAAAGCCTGCTGGGCGCCAATGGCCTGACCGTGCCGGGGCTGTTTGACCCGGAAGACGTCGTGCGGACTTTACTGGCAAGGCTGCCGGACGGCCCCACCCATGTGTTCCCCTTCGGCCCCGATGCGCCCCGGGCGGCGGAGATTGAAAAGTCCCGGCGCGAGCGCGTGGCGGTGATGGTTGAGGCGTCGAAAATGTTTTTCCGCGATCCCTGAACCCTGCATTTTTATTGCTGAGCCTGACTCTTTACCTTTAGTGAGCATGACTATGAGCTATTCCATCGAACCCCTGTTTCAATCATTCAATCTCGGACCACTCACCCTGCGCAGCCGCTTTGTGATGTCACCCATGACCCGGAGTTTTTCACCCCAGGGCGTGCCCGGTCAAAACGTGGCGGACTACTATCGGCGCCGCGCCGAAGCCGATGTGGGGCTGATCATCACCGAAGGGGTTGGCATCGATCACCCTTCCGCCATCGGTGGTGGCCCCGGTGCATTGGGTGAAGAGAATATCCCCATGATGTACGGCGACGCAGCCCTGGCCGGGTGGAAGAATGTGGTCGATGCGGTGCACGCCGCTGGCGGCTTGATCATGCCCCAGCTGTGGCATATGGGCGTTATGCGCATTCCGGGTACCGGCCTTTACAAGGATGCGCCGTCACTGCGCCCGTCTGGCCTGTGGGGCCCTGAGGGCAAGGCTGTGCTGCCACCGGATTACCTGTCGCAAATGCTGCCGCCCACGCAAGCCATGACGGAATCGGACATCGCCGACATTATCGCGGCCTACGCCCGCAGCGCCGCCAACGCCAGGGCCGTGGGTTTTGACGGGATTGCCATTCACGGCGCTCACGGCTACCTGATGGACTCCTTCTTTTGGGCCGAGACCAACAAACGCAGCGATCGCTGGGGTGGGGATCTGGTGCAACGCACCCGCTTCGGGGCGGAAGTGATTCGCGCTATCCGCAAAGCAGTTGGCCCGGAATTGCCCATTGTGCTGCGCTGGTCGCAATGGAAGCAGCAGGACTACGACGCCCGTCTGGCGCAAACTCCCGCCGAACTGGAACTGTTTTTGCGGCCCCTGATCGATGCCGGCGTGGACCTCTTCGATACCTCAACCCGGGTGTATTCCGCTCCGGCGTTTGAAGGTTCCGACCTGACCCTGGCTGGCTGGGTGCGCAAACTCACCGGCCAGCCCACCATGGCCGTGGGCGGTATTGGCCTGTCGAAGGATCTGCAAAGCTCTTTTGCCGGAGGCACTGTGCCGATCAATAATCTCGACCAGGCGCTGGCGCATTTCGAGCGCGGCGAGTTTGACCTGCTGGCGGTGGGTCGCTCCCTGCTGATGGACCCCCAGTGGGCCATCAAGGCCCGTGCCAACGAACCCTTCAACCCATTCAGTCTGGAGCACTATGGCAAGCTTTATTGAGTTGCAGCCGATGGTGGGACTCACCCGGCTGAAAACGCCCACCACGCTGCACCAGGCAGCGGCTGCCCAGCTGCGTGAGGCGATTGTGACCGGGGAGCTGAAGCCCGGCACTTTGCTCAAGGATGCCGAGGTGGCAAAGCACCTGGGCCTTAGTGCTACACCGGTGAGGGAGGCGCTGGTGCAACTGGCGGCAGAGGGGCTGGTGGAGATCGAGCCCAATCGCCTCAAGCGGGTCGCCCCCATCGACCATCAGGCAATGGTGGAGTTACTGCAGGTGCAAAATGAGCTGTGGGCCCTGGGTTATGTCTGGGGCGCACCCAACATTGGTCCGGAACAACTGGACCAGCTGGCCCGTATCAGCGCTATTCATCACGATGCCATCGCCCGCGCCGACCTGCGCGCTGCGGTTGCCGCCGCCCATGCCTTTCATCTGGTTTTGATGGAGGCCTCCGGCAACCGCGAGCTGGTGCGGGTGTCGGTGGATCGCCTGCCCCTGATCCAGCGCTATGTGTTGCTGTGTGTGCCAGGGCTGGTGGTCCCGGAAATGAATGTCAGCCACGATGCCGTGGTGGCGGCCTTCCGGGCGGGAGATCTACAGCTGGGGATTGGTATTTTTCGGGCCATGGGCCAGGAGTTACTGGAATCGGCGCAAAGGTTGCGCGATGCGGCGGAGTCCTTAGGGTGTTAAACCAAGATTAAAAGCTTGCTCTCGCCAAGCACGCCAAGGGGTTTAGTGCTTTTCTTGGCGTGCTTGGCGACAGCGTGGCCCGGGGCCTGCCCCGTGAAACGAATTGGTTAGGAGCAACGCGAGTGCTGTGGGCAGAGAAAAAATTCTTTTAACGCAAGCCCACCAGTTTTTCACTCTCCTCCCAAAGTTTTGCAGCAAGTCCCGCTTCCTGCACCTTGGGATGGGTCGGTGCCAATTTGCTGTCAGCGTAATAGCCGCCCGTTTTACCTTCCACCTCTGGCGAGGTGGCCAGGTAGATATTGGTTTGCGCTCCCTGTTCCGGGGTTTTCAGCAGCTTTGCTGCGAGTTTGTAGAACACCCGGGTCAGTGTTGCCTCATTGCCGAAGTTGGAGCGGATGGTGCCGGGGTGGAGGGCATTGGAGGTAATGTTGGTGCCCACCAGACGCTTCGCCAACTCGTTGCTGAACAGGATATTGGCGAACTTGGAGCGGCTGTAGGTGTTGAGGGGTTTGACCTTTATTGACATCAGGTCATCGATATCGAACAGCGGCTTGAACTTGTGCGCCACGGAGGACACGTTCACAACCCGTGCACTGGGGGCATTTTTGAGCTTGTCCAGCAACAGGTGGGTGAGCAGAAACGGCGCCAGGTGATTGACCGCGAAAATCATTTCGTAGCCGTCTTTTGACACTTCCGTTGTGGCTGCGGCGGCGCGGCCTGCATTGTTGACCAGCACATCGAGCCGGTCGACGCTATCGTTTACTTCCCGGGCCAGGCGTCGCACTTCCTCCAGTGAGGCAAAATCTGCCTGGATAAAGCGCACGGTGTTGCCGGTTTGCTGCTTGATCTGTTCCACTGCGCGGCGACCCTTGTCGGCGCTGCGGCCATGGATAATGACCTCGGCACCCTGGCGCGCCAGCTCCCTCGCCGTGATCAGGCCGATACCATCAGTGGCGCCGGTGACGAGGCAGGTTTTGCCCTGCATTGCTGTGCTCATGATCGATCTCCGTTCAAAAGTTTGTATCAGCCAGCGGGAAAGCCAATGGATTTCAGCTCGGTGTATTCATTGAAACCTTCCTCGCCCCATTCGCGGCCGAGCCCTGAGCGCTTGTAGCCGCCAAAAGGCATATCGGGGTGAAAGCCGCCCGGGCCCATATTGATCTGGATCTGGCCGGTGCGCATTTTCAGCGCCATTTCAAAGGCCGTACCCCGGTCACTGGAGATGATCGCGCCGCCGAGGCCGTAGTCGGATTCGTTGGCCAGGCGGATGGCTTCGGCATCGCTGTCAAAACCGATCACGGCGGCAATGGGCCCGAACACTTCGCGCTGACCCAGGTAGCTGTCATTGGTGACGTTGTCAAAAATGGTCGGCTCGAAGAAAAAGCCCTTGTCGAGACCGGCAGGACGCTTGCCACCGAGCATCAGACTGGCGCCTTCGTCGAGGGCGCGGCGGCAGAAATCCTCGGTGCGCGCCCGTGCGGCTTCGCGAATCAGCGGGCCCATAAAGGTTTGTGGATCATAGGGATCGCCGACCTTGAGCGCGCCCACGGTGCTGACCAGTGCCGCGACAAAATCCGCACGCACGCGATTGTCCACCAGCATGCGGGTGGTCATGGAGCAGCCCTGGCCGGCCTGGAACACAAAGCCGAACAGACCCGCCATCACGGCTTTTTCCATATCCGCATCCTGGCGAATAATCAGCGGCGATTTGCCACCCAGTTCTAGGTGGACTTTTTTCAGGGTGGGGGAGGCCTGGGCCATGACCTGGGCGCCCACCGCATCGGAGCCGGTAAAGGTGACCATATCCACGCGCGGGTCGCTGCTCATCATTTGGCCCACATCGGGGCCGCCGGTGACAATATTGAAAACGCCGGGGGGCAGGTCGAGCTCTGCCACCAGTTCGGCGATCAGCATGGTTTGCAGGGGCGTGAACGGGGAGGGCTTGAGCACCACGGTGTTGCCTGCGGCCATGGCGGGCACGGCCTTCATCAGGCCCAGCAAAAAGCCGGAATTGTAGGGAGTGATGGCGGACACCACGCCAATCGGATCGCGGGTGGTGACGGCGCCGCCAAAGGAGCGGGTGCCATCGGGCTGCGGCGCGGTAATCATTTTCAGGGATTTGAGTGGGTCCTTGCGGGCCACTTCGATAAATTTGGTCATCTGGGTAAACAGCAGTTCCAGCTGCATATCGCACTGCATGCGGGTGAAACCCATCTCCAGCTGCATCAGGCCGAGGGCTTCTTCCCGGCGGCGGATGATCCGGTCGAACAGGCGCTGCATCAGGTTGGCGCGGGTGTCGCGGCTTTCATCGGCCCAGGGGCCGCGATCAAAGGCTGTGCGTGCTGCAGCCAGGGCTTGCTCCAGATCTGCGATACCACCCACAGGTGCGCTGCCGACGGTTTTTTCGGTGGAGGGGCTGATCACATCTTCCTGCCCGGCGCTGCCCGTTTGCCAGCGGCCGTTGATGAAAAGCTGGTTATAGCTTGTTTTGAGTGCCGATGGTGTTGAAGTCATGGGCTGGTGCTCCTTGTGCCAGGCGCTTAAGCCTGATTGTTATTGTCGGGTTGCTCTCAGCGGTTGCCCTGGCTATCGGTGGTGTCGTCAAAATTCTCTTCAAAATTGCCGAATACATCAGCGGCGGTGTAGCTACAGCTGTACTCGCGGACTTCGGCGATTTTGCCGTCGCGGATTTCAAAGATGAAATGGTAGGCGTTGTCGTAGGTGCGGCCATTGTTCAGTTCGGCCCAGGATTCCGTTTCGGCACAGACGCGGTTTTCTTCTGCCGTCATACCCAGCAGGGTCATCACCAGGGGCTTTTTCATCTGTTGGGCCATTAGTTCGGGGATGGCGGAAAATTCATCGCGGCCCCAGCGGTATTTCATCCATTCAGGGTGGCGCGGCATGCTCTTGAAGAGAAAGTCTTCGCTGAGCAGCGCGTAAATGCCCTTGCCGTCACCGCGATTGACGCAGTCGAAGTATTGCAATACCAGCTGTTTGTTGGCTTCTGTGGTCATGGGATAGTCTCTGGATTTTTATTCAATATTGTTATTGATGTTTTTTGCGCTGTTTGAAGGCTGCTGGATTTAGGTGGTACCTGAATCCACTTGTGATCGATTCTACCCCGTTGGAGGAAAGTCATACCACCGGTTTTTTTGTCTGCTTCGGCAGCGCCTGTGCGGGTGCGTATAAGGCTTTTTACTAAAAGAAATCGCAAGAAGCCAGGATCAAGCCTTGCGGGTGGCCTTGGGGTTTTTGCGGTTGGGAAAGCAGGTGCGGCAGATATCGCAGCGGGTGCCGTCGCAGCCCCGTGCGGAACAGAATTCACGACCGTAGTAAATAATCTGCAAGTGCAAGGCATTCCATTTGTCGCGGGGAAACAGTTTTTTCAGATCCCTTTCCGTTTCCGTCACGCTTTTGCCGCTGCTCAGGCCCCAGCGCTGGGCGAGGCGGTGGATATGGGTGTCGACGGCAAAAGCCGGCACACCGAATGCCTGGGACATTACCACGCTGGCGGTTTTGTGACCCACGCCGGGCAGGGTTTCCAGTGCTTCCATATCGGCGGGCACCTGGCCGTTGTATTGCTCCACGAGTATTTCTGACAGCCTGGAAATAGCCCGGGATTTTTGCGGCGCCAGGCCACAGGGCTTGATGATGTTGTAGATATCCTCAACCGGGACTTTGGCCATATCTTCGGGATTGTCCGCCAGAGCAAAGAGGGCAGGGGTGACCTGGTTGACGCGCTCGTCCGTGCACTGGGCGGACAGCAATACGGCCACCAGCAGGGTGTACGCGTCCTTGTGTTGCAGGGGGATTGGCGGCGAAGGATAAAGCTCCGTCAACCGGTTGAGAATAAAAGCGGCCCTTTCCTTTTTAAGCATGTCCGCCTCTCTCTTGTTTCAGGTTATAAGGGGATGGGAGATGTTGAAACGAGAGATGGGAGATGGAAAAGCTCCCAGTCTGCCATCTCTCGTCTCCCATTTCCCATATCCCCGCCCTTTTCACAGATTTTCAATCACGGTGCGAATGCGCCGGGCGCCAGCAATACATTCATCCAGTTCCGCCACCAGCGCCATGCGCACGCGATTGCGGCCGGGATTGCCGCTCGCAGTGTCGCGCGCCAGGAAGGTGCCGGGCACCACGTGGATATTGGCTTCGCTGAACAGTTTTTGGGTAAACAACTGGTCGTCGATGGGGGTTTGCGGCCACAGGTAAAAGCTGGCGTCCGGCAGCTGCACATCCAGCACCGGGCTGAGGATGTCCATGACGGCAGCGAATTTTTGCCGGTACTGCTCGCGGTTTTCCAGTACATGCTGCTCATCGTTCCAGGCGGCAATACTGGCCAGTTGCACGGGTACCGACATGGCGCAGCCGTGGTAGGTGCGGAAGAGCAGGAATTTTTCGAGGATAGCCGCATCCCCGGCCACAAAGCCGGAGCGCAAGCCAGGCAGGTTGGAGCGCTTGGACAGACTGTGAAATACCACGCAGCGGTCGTAGTCGTGGCGACCCAGCTCGGCACAAGCCTGTAGCAAACCCGGTGGTGGGTTGTTTTCGTCCGGGTAGAGTTCCGAGTAGCACTCGTCGCTGGCGATCACAAAATCGTACTCATCGGCGAGCTGGATCAGCTTTTTCAGTGTCGCCATGGGCAAGACACTGCCGGTGGGATTGCCAGGCGAGCAGATATACAGCAGCTGGCACTGCTGCCAGGTGGTGGCGGGTACCTGATCGAAATCCGGCACAAAGCCGTTGTCCCGGGTGCAGTTGAGCAGGCTGGGTTGCGCACCCGCCAACAGGGTGGCGCCTTCATAGATCTGGTAGAAGGGGTTGGGGAAAGTGACCAGGGTTTTGTGCGGCGCTGTGCTGTCGACAATGAGCTGGGCAAAGGCAAACAGTGCTTCGCGGGTACCGTTCACCGGCAGCACGTGGCGGTTCGAGTCGAGGTTGCTGAGGGCCAGTTGGAAGCGCCGCGCCAGCCAGTCACAGATGCTTTCCCGCAGGCCATCGAGGCCTTTGGTGGCCGGATAGCTGGAAATGCCATCGAGATTTTGTCGCAGGGTGTCGAGCACAAAGCCTGGTGGAGGATGGCGCGGCTCACCCATGGCAAAGCTGATCGGCTGCAGGCCCTGGGGGGCATTGCTGCCGGCCAGCAGGGCGCGAATCCGCTCAAAGGGGTAGGGGTGCAGTTTTTCCAGATGGCTATTCATGGATTTTGGTCATGGATATTGGTCATGGATATTGGTCATGGATGTTGATCATGGTTATGAGTCATGGGTGTTAGTCATGGCGTGCGGTTTTCCTGCACCGGAGGTAGGTGTCGATGAAGGCTAGATCCAGCGGGATTGAGGTTGCAGCGGTTCGCTGGCGGAGTCCTCGGCGTTGCGTGCATCCAATTCGCGGCAGATGGCTTCCTGTAATTGCTGGCAAAAATCCGGGTCTGACAGGGGTTGATAATCCATATCGGTGATATAGAACATATCCTCTACCCGTTCCCCCAGGGTGGAGATCTTGGCGCTGTGCAGGCGCAGGCCAAAGCGCATAAAGATGCGCCCCAGGTGGGCGAGCAGCCCTGGGCGGTCGGGGGTAATGACTTCCAGCGCCGTCAGGTTGGTGGCGGTGTCGTTGTGCAGGTAGCTGCGCGTCCTGAGGTTGAATTGCTTGAGCTGGCGCGGCGTTCTGCGCTGCACATTAAAGGTGGACTGGCTCGGAGCCTTGAGTGATTCAGCGAGGGTGCGTGAAATCTGCTGCACACGTTTGCTGTCCTCACCCAGTGGCTTGGCGTCGTCGTCCAGGACATAAAAGACATCAAAGGTGTGGCCGTTGCTGGCGGTGTGCAGGCGGGCATCCTGAATGTTGAGGTTGAGCTGGTCGAGGGTGGCAGCCGTGATGGGGAAAATATTGTGGCGCCCCTGAGTGTGGATAAAAATGCGGGTGGCCACTGACTGTTCGAGGCCCGCCTCGTCAACCACTATCACCGGCTCCTGGGAATTACCGGATTGATGAATTGCGCGGATCCAGTCGGCAATGACAGCGGCGCGCTCGCGCAGGAAAAATTCTGCGTCCACATCGCTCCAGATGCTTTCGGCAACGTCGCTGCTGATGCCCTGTTCCCGGAGGATAGTGAGGGCTTCGTTGCGCGTGCTTGCCACCCATTCACTGCGGCTTGCGGGGTTTTCCAGCCCGCGCTGCAGGGCGCGCTTGGTTTCGGTGTAGAGGGTGCGCAACAGTGAGGCGCGCCAACTGTTCCACAGGTTGGGGTTGGTGCCGCGCACGTCGCACACTGTCAGCACAAACAGGTAATCGAGGTGAATCTGGTCGCCAACGATAGAGGCGAAATGCTGGATCACATCGGGATCGGAAATATCCTCCCGCTGCGACACCGAGGACATGAGCAAGTGCTTTTCCACCAGCCATTTCAGCAGTCGTACTTCCTGGGGTGGCAGCCCGTGGCGCTCGGCAAAGTCCACCACATCGACGGCGCCGAGGGTGGAGTGATCGCCACCGCGGCCCTTGCCGATATCGTGGTACAGGCCGGCGATAAACAGCAGTTCCGGTTTTTGCAGGTTCTTGTAGATATGGGAGGCGACAGGAAATTCGAGCGCATCCTCGGGCCTGTCGAGGCGGCGCATATTGCGGATCACCTGCAATGTATGCACATCCACCGGGTACATATGGAACAGGTCGTGCTGGGGCTGGCCGACTATGCGACCGTATTCCGGCAGGTAGCGGCCAAGGATCCCGTAACGGGTCATGCGCTGCAGTTGCAGGGCGAGTTTGCCCGGGCAGCTGAACAGGCGCATGAACAAGGCCTTGTTGTGAGGATCGTTGCGGAATTGGTCATCAATCAGATAGCGGTGCAACTGCAACTGGCGAATGGTGGCGGCGCGGATACCGAGAATACCCGGGTCCTGGCCGAGCAACAGGAACAGTTCCAGCAGGGCGGAGGGGTGGCGATCGAAGACCCTGTCATCCACTGTTTCGATATAGTCGTCGCGCACCTGGAAGCGCTCGTTGAGCGGGCGCAGGCGCCTGGTCTTGTCCTTGCGCAGAATGACTTCGTCGAGATACTGCAGCAGCACGTCATTCAGTTCCCGCATCGACAGCACCACCCGGTAATAGCGGTGCATGAATTGCTCCACCGCCAGGCGCTGTTCGGTATCTTTGTAGCCGAACAGGGTGGCCAGTTTGCGCTGGTGGTCAAACAGCAGCCGTTCCTCCGGGCGCTTTGCAAGCAAGTGCAGCCCGTAGCGCACGCGCCACAGGAATTCCTCGCCGCTGCGCAGCAGGTCGAGTTCCTCTTCGTTGATAAAGCCCTGGCCGCGCAGGTCAGACAGGGAGTTGGCCTGGAAGTGGCGGCGCGCCACCCAGTTGATCATCTGGATATCGCGCAGGCCGCCCGGCGCTTCCTTGACGTTGGGTTCGAGGTTGTACTCGGTATAGCCGTGCTTGCGGTGGCGCTCGATCTGCTCGTCCCACTTGGCGCGGAAAAACTGCGCGGATGGCCAGATTTTGTTGGGCTCGGTCTTTTTCAGCATCAGCTGGCGCAATTCGCTGCTGCCCGCCAGGGTGCGGCATTCTGTCAGGTTGGTGGCGACGGTAATATCGCTTTTGGCTTCGTCCACGCACTGATCGACGGAGCGCACACTCTGGCCAATCTTGAGCTGGATATCCCACAGGAAGGTGAGGAATTTCTCGATATTTTCCTTGTAGGGTTTGGTGTTGGATTTTTTTAGCAGGATCAGCAAGTCGATATCAGAGTGGGGATGCAGCTCGCCGCGCCCGTAACCGCCTACCGCCAGCAGGGCGATATTGTCGTCCCACTTGAGGCGATTCCAGGCGTGGACCAGAATGCGGTCGATAAAGGCCGCGCGCTCATACACCAGGGTGCGGACCTGCTCACCTTCCAGAAAGCGGTTGTCGAGATGGGCGTTGGCGGCGGCAATGGCGTCCTTGAAGACCACTAGCGGGTTGCCTTCGCTCAGACGCCTTAGAAATCGCTGCTCGTCAAAGAAAAGCAGGGTTTGGCGATGAACTTCACTGACCACTGGCTTGGGTCCAGGGGAACACTTCATCAGTGCGGGCGGTGAGCACTTCGACGCCATCGGCGGTCACCACCATGGTGTGCTCCCACTGGGCTGACAGACGCCCGTCGCGGGTTTCCACGGTCCAGCCATCGCTCTTGAGCTTGGTCTGGTGCTTGCCGGCATTGATCATCGGTTCGATGGTGAAGGTCATGCCTTCCTTGAGCACCAGGCCGGTACCCGCCTGGCCGAAGTGCAGCACCTGCGGCTCCTCGTGGAATTCGTTGCCAATGCCATGGCCGCAATAGTCGCGCACCACGGAGTAGTAGTTGGCTTCGGCGTGCTTCTGGATGGCGTGGCCGATATCGCCGAGGCGGGCGCCGGGGCGCACCAGCGCCATGCCGATATAGAGGCACTCCTGGGTGATGCGAATCAGGCGGGTGGCGTGTTCGGGCGCTTCGCCGACGCAGAACATCTTGCTGGTGTCGCCGTAGTAGCCATCCTTGATCACGGTGACATCGATATTGATGATGTCACCGGACTTGAGGACTTTTTTCTCGCTGGGAATGCCGTGGCATACCACATGGTTGACCGAGGTGCAGATGGACTTGGGAAACCCCTTGTAATTGAGGGGGGCGGGGATGGCCTGCTGGACGTTGACTATATAGTCGTGGCAGATGTCATTGAGGTGGGCGGTAGTGACACCGGGCACCACATGCTCGCCGATCATTTCCAGCACATCCGCCGCGAGGCGACCCGCCACGCGCATTTTGGCGATTTCATCCGGGGTCTTCAGTCGAACGGCCATAACCTCAATCCTTGCAAAAGACGCACATTGTACCCAAAAGCCCCGCTCAGTTGCACCAAGTCGCCGTCGGCGATGTTGCTTTCAGGCGGGCTGAGGGGCAATTGCCCGGCAGGCAGGTTTTGCTTCATTGGCTGGTGGTTTTGTGGTATAAATCGCGCCCCCGCTGGCCTGTCGCCATCGGGGATACAAAATCACACACAAACCGTCACGGCGAAATGGGTGCCCATACCAGTATTGACTGGGGGTTTTTTGTCGGGGTTTGTGGAGGACTAACCCGTCGGAGCCGCTTGAACGCGAACTCCCACACACAAGGTAAATACAGATGACAGCAGTCAGCATGAGCGAAATGTTGCAGGCCGGCGTTCACTTTGGTCACCAGACCCGTTTCTGGAACCCCAAAATGAACAAATATATCTTCGGCGCCCGCAACAAGATACATATTATCAACCTCGAACAAACCGTTCCCGCTTTCAATGGCGCCCTTGAAGAAGTGCGCAAACTGGCAGCCCGTGGCAACAAGGTTCTGTTTGTTGGCACCAAGCGCGCCGCACAAAAAGTCATTATCGAGCAGGCTCAGCGTGCCGGTATGCCCTTCGTCAGCCAGCGCTGGCTGGGCGGCATGCTCACCAACTACAAGACCATTCGCGCCTCTATCAAGCGCCTGCGTGAACTTGAAGCCCAGAGCCAAGACGGTACGTTCCTGAAGCTCACCAAAAAAGAAGCCCTGATGCGCACCCGTCTGATGGAAAAGCTTGACCGCTCCATCGGTGGTATCAAGGATATGGGCGGCCTGCCCGATGCCATCTTCGTGATCGATGTCGATCACGAGCGCATCGCCATCCAGGAAGCCAACAAGCTCGGTATTCCGGTGATCGGCGTAGTCGATACCAACAGCGACCCCGATGGCGTTGATGTGGTTATCCCCGGTAACGATGACGCCATCCGCGCCATCAAGCTGTACCTGACCGCTGTCGCCGACGCAGTACTCGAAGGCAAGAACCAGGGCAACACTGTCCCCTCTGCCAAAAACGAGTTTGTCGAGGTCAACGAATCAGCGGCTGCCGCTGACGGGGCTGCCCCGCAGGCCTAAGTGCCCGGCAAGAGCGCAGCCAGCGTGGCCAGTCACGACTGGCTGGGCAACACCGAAAAGGGGGCTATGCCCCCTTTTTACCAACAGATTTGTATTTTGAGGAATGACTGATGGCAGAGATTACTGCTTCCCTGGTAAAAGAACTGCGTGAGCGCACCGGCCTTGGCATGATGGAGTGCAAGAAAGCACTGGTTGAGACTGCGGGCGATATCGAAAAAGCGATTGATGACCTGCGCAAGTCGAGCGGCATGAAGGCAGCCAAAAAAGCGGGCCGTACCGCTGCAGACGGCGCTGTGTCTGTCAAGGTTTCCGACGATGGTTCCTTCGGCGTGCTGGTTGAAGTCAACTCCGAGACCGATTTCGTAGCCCGCGACAGCAACTTCCAGGCGTTTGTCCAGCAGGTGCTGGACAAGGCATTTGCCGAGCGTCAGGATGATGTGGCGGCGCTGATGGCCGGTGAGCTGGAAACAGCCCGCGAAGCGCTGGTGCAAAAAATTGGCGAAAACATTTCCGTGCGTCGTATCGCCCTGGTTGAGGCCGGTGTGGTTGGCAGCTATGTGCACAGCAATGGCCGTATCGCTGTGCTGACTGCCCTCAATGGCGGCACTGCCGAGCTGGCCAAAGATGTCGCCATGCATGTGGCGGCGTCCAATCCCCAGGTCAACAAGCCCGAGGAGATGTCCCAGGACGTGATCGCCAAGGAAAAGGAAATTTACTCAGCCCAGGCCCGTGAAAGCGGCAAGCCTGAAGAGATCATCGAAAAAATGATCGCTGGTCGTGTTTCCAAGTTCCTCGCCGAGAACAGCCTGGTTGAGCAGCCTTTCGTCAAGGATCCCGATGTCAAGGTCGGCCAGCTGGTGAAAAAAGC
Organism: Gammaproteobacteria bacterium BRH_c0; assembly: GCA_000961645.1. GTDB lineage: Bacteria > Pseudomonadota > Gammaproteobacteria > Pseudomonadales > Porticoccaceae > NAT127. The sequence goes on from LADM01000051.1 coordinate 23,366, forward strand.
CGGTGCCGATGTTCAGTCTTTCGTCCGCTTCGAAGTGGGTGAAGGCATTGAAGTGGAAAAAGTGGACTTTGCCGCCGAAGTGGCTGCCCAGGTCCAGGCGTCAAAATAGTTGTTAATCCCGCGCGGGATTCCAGCCGGAGTCCCGCGTCTTGCCCAGGAACCGGACTATGGCCGAAGCCAATACTGCCAAGGATAAGAAGTTCAAGCGCATTCTCCTCAAACTCAGCGGCGAAGAGCTGATGGGTACTGAGGGATTCGGGATCGACCCCAAGGTGCTGGACCGCATGGCCCTCGAAATCGGCCAGCTGGTGGGTATTGGGGTGCAGGTGGGCCTGGTGATCGGCGGCGGCAACCTGTTTCGCGGTGCGGCCCTGCATACGGCGGGAATGGATCGCGTCACCGGCGACCACATGGGTATGCTGGCGACTGTGATGAACGCCCTGGCGATGCGCGATGCCCTGGTGCGCACCAATATCTCGGCGCGGGTCATGTCAGCCATCCCCATGAGCGGGATTGTCGAACACTATGACCGGCGCAACGCTGTGCGCGCCCTGGCCACCGGCGAGGTGGTACTGTTTGCCGCCGGTACCGGCAACCCCTTCTTCACCACCGACTCAGCTGCCTGCCTGCGCGGTATCGAAGTGGGTGCCGAACTGGTGCTGAAAGCGACCAAGGTCGACGGGGTGTATTCCGCCGACCCGCAGATTGATCCCAGCGCCACCCTCTATACCCATCTCACCTATGACGAGGCCCTCGACCAGAAACTGGGCGTGATGGATCTCACCGCTATCTGCCTGTGCCGCGAGAGCCGGATGCCACTGCGGGTATTCAGGATGTCGAAACCCGGTGCCCTGCTCAATATCGTTATGGGTGGCAACGAAGGCACCCTCATTGAGGAACAATGACAATGATCGAAGACTTCAAAAATGACGCCAACGAACGCATGGCGAAGAGCATCGAGTCGCTGACTCACGCGTTCAACAAGATTCGCACCGGGCGTGCTCATCCCAGCATCCTCGATGGCATTATGGTGCCTTATTACGGTACCGATACGCCCCTCAGCCAGGTGGCCAATATCAATGTGGTCGATGCCCGCACGCTGGCCATCAGCCCGTGGGAAAAGAACCTTATTCCTGCCATTGAAAAAGCCATTCTCAAATCCGACCTGGGGATTAACCCCAGCACCTCCGGCGACCTGATCCGCATTCCCATGCCAGCGCTGACCGAGGAAACCCGCAAGGTGTATATTCGCCAGGCGCGCGCCGAGGCGGAAAATGCCCGTATTGCCGTGCGCAACATCCGCCGCGATGTGCTGTCGGATATCAAGGAGCTGCTCAAGGCCAAGGAAATTACCGAGGATGAGGAGCGCAAGGGCCAGGACGATATCCAGAAAATTACCGACAGCTTTGTCGCCAAGGTGGAAAGTGCGCTGGCGGCCAAAGAAGCCGATCTGATGGAAATTTGAGGTCTTAACAGGACGTTTTATTCCCTTACTGATTCAGGACAGCTATGACCCAGGCGGTTGCAACAGAGCTCACTGGCCACCCACTGCGTCATGTGGCCATTATTATGGATGGCAATAACCGCTGGGCCCGGCAGCGCGGCGTTGCCGGTATCAACGGCCACAAGGAAGGTGTCGAGCGGGTCAGGGAGGTGCTGGATGCCTGTGCCCGTCACCGGATTGATGTGCTGACCCTGTTTGCGTTCAGCAGCGAAAACTGGACGCGCCCGGCGCCGGAAGTGCGCGGCCTGATGTCCCTGTTCGCCTCCTACCTTAAATCCGAGATTAATCAGCTGTGTGAGCGCAATATCCGCCTCCGCGTCATCGGCCAGCGTTCGCGCTTCAGCGAGCGTTTGCAAAAACTGATCAGCGACGCAGAGCACCGTACCCGTTTCGGCACCCGTACCCTGGTGCTGGCCGTCGACTACGGCGGGCGTTGGGACATCGTCCAGGCGGCGAAAACCCTGGCCAGCCAGGTGGAAACCGGCAACCTGCGTTCCGAAGACATCACAGAAGCACATTTTGCCAAAGGCCTCTGTCTGGCGGACCTGCCGGAGCCGGATCTCTGTATCCGCACCGCTGGCGAGCAGCGTGTCAGCAATTTTCTGCTGTGGCAGATGGCTTACACCGAGTTCTATTTCTCCCCGGCCTACTGGCCGGACTTTACCGGTGCTGCCTTTGATCAGGCCGTGGAAGACTATCAACAGCGCCAGCGTCGCTTCGGCCAGTCCTCGGGCAGCAGTGCCCAGCAGCGGGGATTGGAGAGCAGCAGTGCTTAAACAACGCATTCTGACAGCCATTGTGCTGGCCGCTGTTTTTCTGGGTGCACTGTTTGGGCTTGAGGCGCAACAGTTTGCCCTCTTTGCCGGGCTTGTCATTGGCGTCGGCGCCTGGGAGTGGTCGGGCTTGTCTGGCCTTCAGCATACCTTTGCGCGTATTGCCTATCCGCTTGTCCTGGCACTGTTGATGGTACTGGCTTTTATCGCCTGCGGATTTGTGGCTGGCGAACTTCAGCCCGAGACTATCCGTAGCCTGTTGCTGGCAGGCGCCATCTGGTGGGCACTGGCCCTGCTGTGGGTGCAGGGCTACCCCAGTAGCGCCATCCTGTGGGGCAGCGTTGCGGCACGCCTGGTCATGGGTGTGGCAGTGCTTCTGCCCGCCTGGCTGGGAATGGTGGTGCTTAGTTATTTTGATGAAGGCGAATGGCTGATCCTGCTGGTTGTGCTGGTGGTGGCCTGCGCCGATGTGGGGGCCTATTTCAGCGGTCGAGCCCTGGGGCGCCACAAACTGGCGCCGGCGGTCAGTCCTGGCAAAACCCTGGAGGGGCTGGTCGGTGGCCTGGTGACTGTCCTTGTCGTGGCATCGCTGTTCTTGCTGTTTGTTCCCGGGCACCACGACCGCTGGTGGCAGTGGGCGCTTATCGTGGCGCTTACCGCTTTGGCATCGGTGCTGGGGGATCTGCTCGAAAGCATGGTCAAGCGCCAGCGCGGCGTGAAGGACAGCGGCTCGATCCTGCCCGGTCACGGCGGGCTGCTGGATCGCATTGACAGTCTGACGGCGGCGCTGCCGGTGTTCAGTCTTTTATATCTCCTGCTCATAGTGGATGGTCCATGGCGGAGCTGATTACTATTCTCGGGTCTTCCGGGTCCATTGGTGTCAGCACCCTTGATATCGTCGCCCGCCACCCCGATCGCTACCAGGTTTTTGCCCTCACTGGCCACAGCCGCATCGATGTGCTGGCTGCGCAATCTCGGCAATTCAGGCCGCGCTATGTGGTGACAGGCTCGCAACAAAGTGCTGACCTTTTGCAGGGGCAGGTTCCGGTCGGGACAGAAGTACTATGGGGCGAACAGGCGCTGGTGGATGTCGCCTCCCATCCCGAAGTGGATTCCGTGATGGCTGCAATTGTCGGTGCTGCCGGGTTGCTGCCCACCCTCGCCGCGGCCCGTGCCGGTAAGCGGGTGCTGCTGGCCAACAAGGAGTCGCTGGTGATGGCCGGGGCGCTGTTTATGGATGCGGTGCGGGACGGCGGGGCCACGCTGCTGCCCATCGACAGCGAGCACAATGCCATCTTCCAGTGCTTGCCCTGCGTGGCGGGCAAGGTGGAGACTGGCGGAGTGAGCCGGATCCTGCTGTCGGGGTCGGGCGGGCCGTTCCGTACCCGCCCTCTGGCTGAATTGCAGCACGTTACTCCCGCCGAAGCCTGTGCCCACCCCAACTGGGTGATGGGGCAAAAGATCTCGGTGGATTCAGCCACCATGATGAACAAGGGCCTGGAGCTGATCGAAGCCTGCTGGCTGTTTGGCGTGGCAGCGGATTTTGTCGAAGTGGTGATTCACCCGCAGAGTATTATCCACTCCCTGGTTGCCTACAGCGATGGTTCGGTGCTGGCCCAGCTCGGCAATCCCGATATGCGCACGCCCATCGCCCATGCCCTGGCCTGGCCGCAGCGCATAGAATCCGGGGTCAAGCCCCTCAATCTGGTCGACATAGCGCGGCTCGATTTCGAGGCGCCCGACCTGGAGCGCTTCCCCTGTCTGGCGCTTGCCAGCAGTGCTGCCCGCAGTGGCAAGGACTATCCGGCGGCGCTCAATGCGGCCAATGAGGTGGCGGTGGCAGCCTTTCTTGCTGGCCACATCCGTTTCCCCGATATTGCAACGGTGGTGGAAGCGGTGCTCAATAGTTGGCAGCCAAGCGAACCCAGCGACCTTGATGCAGTCCAACATGCCGACCGTCAGGCGCGAATCCTGGCCACTGACCAGATCCTGGCCATTAACAAAACGAAGGCGAGAATATCTTGATTGATACCCTGCAAATGATTTTTTTCACCCTTATCGCCCTCGGCGTACTGGTGACAGTCCACGAATTTGGCCACTTCTGGGTGGCGCGACGCTGTGGCGTCAAGGTGTTGCGCTTCTCCATCGGTTTTGGCCCACCCCTGTTGCGCTGGAATGACCGCCGCGGCACGGAGTACGTGATCGCCGCGCTGCCCCTCGGTGGCTATGTGAAAATGCTCGATGAACGGGAGGCTCCCGTAGCCGACACTGAGCGCAGCGAGGCGTTTAACACCAAGACTGTGTGGCAACGCATGGCGGTGGTGGTGGCCGGTCCCGCGGCCAATTTTTTGCTGGCGATTGCCGCTTTCTGGATTGTCTACCTGCTGGGCATACAGGGTGTAGCACCGATTGTCGGCCAGGTTGCCGACGGCACTGTGGCAGCGCGTGCCGGCCTGGAGTCGGGTCAGGAAATTCTCGCCGTTGACGGCGAGCCTACCCCTACCTGGCAGGCGCTGGGAGAGCAGCTGGTGCGCAGGATAGGGGAGGAGGGCATCATCTCCTTCACGGTCAAATACCCCGGCTCCACTCTTGAATACACCACCGAGGCCGAGTTGCGCGGCTGGCAGGTGGATACGGATAACCCCGATCCCATTGGCAGCATCGGCATTGACCTCTATACCCCGGAGATACTGCCGGTGGCTGCGCTGGTGGTGGAGGGAGACCCCGCCGACCAGGCCGGACTTGAAAGCGGTGATCGCATCCTGAGGGTGAATGGCGACGCCATCGAGAGTTGGTCGGCCTGGGTCGAGAGTGTTCGCTCCCGGCCTGGACAAAGCCTGGCAGTAGCAGTGCAGCGCGGTGAGCAGGTGCTTGATCTGACCATTATCCCCAAGGGGGTGGTGCAGGCCAATGGTGAAACAGTGGGTCAGGTGGGCATGACGGTGAAGATGCCGGAGTGGCCGGAGCAGATGATCCGCAAAATCGATTACGGTCCGCTCGCTGCCCTCGGCGCTGCCAGTCATCAGACCTGGCGCACAACCGGTCTGGTGCTCGATTCCATTAAAAAAATGCTGACCGGGTTAATTTCGCCCAAGCACTTGAGTGGCCCCATAACCATTGCTAAAGTGGCGGGCGCTTCGGCCCAGTACGGAGTCGCTTCCTATCTTGGCTTTCTGGCGTTGCTCAGTGTCAGTCTCGGGGTGTTGAATCTGCTGCCGGTGCCGGTGCTGGATGGCGGGCATTTGCTCTACTATCTGATCGAGGCAGTCAAGGGCAGCCCGGTTTCTGAAAAGATCCAGATGGCGGGTTACCGCGTCGGGCTGTTTTTGGTGATTGGCTTGATGGTGATGGCCCTTTACAATGATGTATCAAGGCTCTAGGTCACAATGACAACAACAACCCACAAATCTGGTCTGTTATGAAGCGTTTTCTGTTACTGGTTCTTTGTCTGACCGCCTCCCTTGCCCGGGCTGAAGTGTTTCAGGTGGAGGACATTCGTCTCGAAGGTCTCCAGCGTGTCAGTGCCGGTACGGTGTTTTCCTCCATGCCTGTCAGTGTTGGCGATCTGGTAGACGACAGGAGTTTCAAGGACATTACCCGCACCCTGTTCCGCTCCGGTTATTTTGATGATATCCAGGTAGCTCGCGATGGCACGGTGCTGATTATCGCGGTCAAGGAGCGGCCTGCGGTGGCCGAAATTACCTTTGAAGGTAACAAGGCCATCAAAACCGAAGACCTGATGAAGGCCCTGCGCGACAATGGCCTTGCTGAAGGCCAGATCTTTCGCCAGACCATCCTCGAGGGCATGATCCAGGAACTGCAACGCCAGTATGTGGCCCAGGGGCGCTACGGCGCGGTGGTAAAAACATCGGTTGAGGAGTTGCCCCGCAACCGGGTGGCCATCAAGGTCGATGTCAGCGAAGGCGATGTCGCCAAGATCAAGCACATCAACATTATCGGCGCCCAGGCGTTTGACCAGGATGAGCTGATCGATATTTTTGAAGTGAAAACCACCGGCTGGTTTTCATGGATTTCCGGCAATGACAAATATGCCCGGGAAAAACTCGCCGGTGATCTGGAAAAACTGCAATCCTGGTACCTGGATCGCGGTTATCTCAAATTTGCCATTGACTCCACACAGGTGTCCATCAGCCCCGACAAGCAGGCGGTGTATATCTCGATCAATGTGATCGAGGGCGATGTGTATACGGTCAGTGAGGTAGCTCTGGCTGGCGACCTGGTGATTCCGGAAGCCGAAGTGCGTCGTCTGATCAGGCTCAAGGAGGGCGATACGTTCTCCCAGCAGTTGATGACCAGCACCAACGAAAGCATCATCCGCCGCTTTGGTGACGAAGGTTATACCTTTACCGAGGTTGAAGGCTTCCCCGAGATTGAGGACAAAAACAAAACCGCCAAGGTCACCTTCCTTGTCAATCCTGGCAAGCGCGCCTATGTGCGGCGCATCGAATTCCGTGGCAATACCAAGACCAGCGATGAAGTGTTGCGCCGCGAAATGCGCCAGATGGAGGGCGGTTCGGCGTCGACCGCGTTGATCGACCACTCCAAGGTGCGTCTTGAGCGGCTCGGTTTCTTTAAGGGTGTTGAAGTGGAGACCCGCGAGGTTCCCGGCACCCCTGACCAGGTCGATGTCTTTTATACGGTTGAGGAGCAACCCTCCGGCAGTATCGGCGCCAGCGTCGGCTTTGCCCAGGGTACAGGCTTGGTACTGGGTGCCAATTTGCAGGAGAACAACTTCCTCGGCAGTGGCAACAAGGTGGGTGTCGGTCTTAACCGCAGTACTTATCAGACCAGCCTGCAGTTTTCCTACACCGACCCCTATTTCACCACCGATGGTGTCAGCGCAGGTTTCAACGTTTTCTATCGTTCCACGGATTACGGTGAGTTCAACCTGGCAAACTACACCACAGACAGCTTTGGCAGTGGTGTGAACTTTGCCTATCCCCTGTCAGAGGTTGCCAGCCTTGGCTTTGGTTTCAACTATGAAAATCTCACCATTGACCTGGGATCCTTCACTTCCAAGGAAATTGAAGATTTTGTTTTCGATAATGGTGACGAGTACAACATTTTTACCTTCAATGTAAACTGGGTCAGATCTACCCTGAACCGCGGTGTGTTTGCCACCCGTGGTACCAATCAGCGCATCAGCCTCGATGTGGCCACACCGGGCAGCGATGTTGAATACTACCGCTTGTCCTATTCCGGTCAGTACTACCGTCCGATCACTGACAGCCTGACCCTCAAGCTGCGCACCGAGCTGGGCTACGGCGATGCCTACGGCGATACCAGCCGCCTGCCATTCTTCAAGAATTACTACGGTGGTGGTTTTGGCTCGGTGCGAGGCTTCAAGCGCAACACCCTCGGACCGCGCGATACCCCGGCACAAATCTGTTCCGACGGCACATTGCCCTCGCAAAATCCCGACTGTGAACTGGTTGATGTTGACGAATCAGATCCATTCGGCGGCAACATTCTCGCCGAGGTGGGAGCGGAAATTATTTTCCCGCTGCCGTTCCTCAAGGACCAGCGCTCAGTACAGGCTTCATTCTTCTTTGATGCCGGTAACGTGTTTGATACCGACTGTGGCGAAACCCAGATCAATTGCTTTGAGCCCGATGCCGGGGAACTGCGCTATGCGGTTGGTGTAGGCGGCACCTGGCTGAGTGGCTTTGGCCCCATTACGGTCAGCCTGGGCAAGGCACTTAATTCCGGCCCCGAGGACGAAGAAGAATTCTTCCAGTTCTCTTTGGGACAGACTTTCTGATCTGCAACTGGCTATACATTAAATCAACAACCAACGGAGATCCTGTGTGCGTAATTTAAAAACTGTTCTGTTTGTTATGGCGACATTCCTGAGTGTATCTGCTCTGGCGGAAAGCAAAATTGCTGTAGTGGATATCGGCGCTGCCATTTTCGGATCAGAGGTGGCGAAAAAGCGTCAGGGTGAACTCCAGGCACAATCAGAGTACGCATCCCTGCAGGCGAAATACGACAGCACTGCTGCCGATATCAATGCCCTGCAGAAAGAAGCCGAATCCAAGCGCCTGACCTGGTCAGAAGAGCAAGCCGCTGATTACCAGAAAAAAATGGAGTACATGCGTGCCGATATTGAACTCACAGCCCGCAAGCTGGAAGGTGAAGTGCGCGGCCTGCAAAACAGCATCGTCAAGGAGCTGCAACCCAAGGCGCTGGAAGCTCTCCAGGAGCTGGTCAAGCAGGAATCCGTGGATATTCTTCTGCGTTCCGAGGCTGTCCTGCTGGCTGATCCCCAGATCAACCTGACGGCCAAGCTGACTGAACGCTTGAACCAGAAAACCAAGTAGTTCTGATCCATCGCAAATTTCCTGAACCGGATGACTACAACCTTCGCCCTGCGAGAACTGGCTGATTTCCTGAAGGCTGAACTACAGGGCGACCCCGAGTCCGAAATCAGGCGCCTCAATACGCTCCAGGATGGCGGTACCGGTGATCTGGCGTTTCTAGCCAGCAACGCATACCGCCGATATCTGCAGGATACCAGGGCAACGGCGGTGATCCTCAGCCGCGAAGATGCGGTCGGCTTTACTGGCAATGCTCTGATCCACCCCAATCCCTATGTGGCTTACGCCAAGGTCACTGCCCTCTTTCAACCTGTCAGCGGCGAGGCAGCGGGTATTCATCCCACTGCGGTTGTCGACGAAACAGCTATTGTTCCCGCCTCGGCCTGCATTGGGCCCTGGGCCGTGATTGAGTCCGGGGTGCAGCTGGGGGAAGCGGTGATTATTGGCGCCGGATGTTTTATCGGTGCCAACAGCGTGATTGGCGACAACTCCCGTCTGCACCCCCATGTCACTGTCTATCAGGGTTCTGCCATTGGTCAGCGGGCAGTGGTGCACAGCGGTGCCGTGCTGGGCGCCGATGGCTTTGGTTTTGCCAATGAGGGTGGCCGGTGGTTGAAAATTCATCAGCTGGGTGCCGTTGAGATTGGCAACGATGTCGAAATCGGCGCCTGTACCACCATTGATCGTGGTGCCCTGGGCAATACGGTGATCGGCAGTGGCGTTATTATCGACAACCTCGTGCAGATAGCCCACAACGTACGGGTCGGTGACGGTAGTGCCATCGCCGGTTGCGTGGGCATAGCTGGCAGCACGGTGGTGGGCAAGCACTGTGTGCTTGCTGGTGGCGTTGGCCTGGTGGGGCATATCGAGTTGTGTGATGGCGTCACAGTCACGGCCTGCAGCATGGTTACCAGTTCCATTGCCACTCCTGGCGTTTATTCATCCGGCACGCCCTTTGACGACAACCGTCAGTGGAAGAAAAACGCTATCCGTTTCGGCCAGCTTGACGAAATCTACCGGCGCCTGGCAAAACTTGAAAAACAACCGACGAAGTAAAACCCAGCGATATTTTTGAGGCAATCTAATGGACATCAATCAGATCAAGAAGCTTTTGCCACACCGTTACCCGTTTTTGCTGGTTGACCGGGTGGTGGAGCTGGTGCCGGGCGAACGGATTCTTGCCTACAAAAATATTACTGCCAATGAAGAAGTCTTCAACGGACACTTTCCCAATGCGCCGATTTTCCCCGGCGTGATGATTATCGAAGCCATGGCCCAGGCCGCCGGTGTGCTGGGTTTTGCCACGGTCAACAAGCAGGCCGAGGACAATACGCTCTATCTGTTTGCCGGTGTCGATGGGGTGCGCTTCAAGCGCCAGGTCATTCCCGGTGATCGCTTGATGCTGCACGCTGAAATTGATTCAGTGAAGCGCAATATCTGGCGCTTTAACTGTCGCGCCACGGTCGATGAGCAGCTGGCCTGTGAGGCGCAGTTACTGTGTGCACTTCAGGAAATGGGTTAGGAGTGGTTGCGTGATTGATCCGCGGGCCATTATCGACCCCTCTGCGACCATCGGTGCCAATGTCGAGATTGGTCCCTGGACCATGATCGGCCCCGACGTGGTGATCGGTGACAATACCGTTGTCAGCTCCCACGTGATTATCAAGGGGCCGACAGTCATCGGCAGCAACAACCGGATTCTCCAGTTTTCCAGCGTCGGTGAAGATACCCCTGATCTCAAGTACAGGGGGGAACCCACGCGCCTGGTGATCGGTGACAACAACACTATTCGCGAAGGTGTGACCATCCACCGCGGCACCGTGCAGGATCGTGGCGAAACCACTATCGGCAACAATAATCTGCTGATGGCCTATGTGCACGTGGGTCATGACTGTGTGATTGGCGACCACTGTATCCTTGTCAACAACGCCTCCCTGGCAGGGCATGTGGTGGTGGGGGACTGGTCAATCCTGTCCGGTTATGTGTTGGTTCACCAGTTCGTCAATATTGGCGCCCACAGTTTTGCCGGGGCGGCCACCTTCCTGACCCAGGATCTGCCTCCCTACATGATTGTGGCGGGCAATCCTGCTGCAGTGCGCACCATCAACAGCGAAGGTCTCAAGCGGCGCGGGTTTTCAGCCGAGCAGATTGCTGCCCTCAATCGCGCCTACAAGCTTATCTACCGCAAGGGTCTTAAACTTGACGAAGCCATTGCTGACCTTGAGGCAATGACTGACTGTGCCGATGTGATTGCCCCTCTGACGGACTTCCTCAAGTCTTCATCCCGCGGTATTGTCCGTTAGGAAATTGTCCGCTAGGGAATTGCCCGGCGCCACAGTAAACAAGGTAAATCCATGAAGCAGCCTGTTCGAATTGGTATGGTCGCCGGTGAAGCTTCCGGCGACCAGCTTGGCGCTGCACTGATGATTGCTCTCCGGGAGCACTATCCCGACGTCATTTTTGAGGGCATTGGTGGCGACCGCATGCTGGCCCTGGGCTTCAATTCCCTCTACCCCCAGGAGCGACTCGCGGTGATGGGCTTTGTGGAACCATTTAAACGATTGCCTGAATTATTGCGTATAAGACAAGGATTATTCAGGCATTTTGTTGCCACCAATACCGATCTCATACTGGGTATCGACTCGCCGGATTTTAACCTCGGCCTTGAACTCAGGCTGCGCCGCCAGGGTTTGCTGGCTGCCCACTATGTCAGTCCCTCGGTGTGGGCCTGGCGCCAGGGCAGGATTAAAAAAATCGCCCGGGCCGTGGACATGATGCTGACCCTGTTTCCCTTCGAAAGTGCTTTTTACCGCCAGCACAATGTCCCTGAAGCCTTTGTCGGCCATCCCCTGGCGGATCAGATTCCGCTCCAGCCTGATCAGGGCGCAGCGCGGCAGCGCCTGCAGTTGCCCACTGGTGAAAAATACCTGGCCATGATGCCCGGCAGTCGCGGCAGCGAAGTGGCGCTGATGGGGCCTCTTTTCCTGGATGTGGCACAGTGGCTGCTGGCGCAGCAACCGGATCTCAAGTTCCTGATTCCGTCCGCCAATCGTGAGCGTCACCAGCAGCTTGCAGAGCTGCTGCACACTAGGCCGCAATTGCCGGTCCAGCTGGTGGAAGGTAATTCCCACGCGGTGATGGAAGCCTGTGATGCGGTACTGCTGACCTCCGGCACCACGGCCCTCGAAGCCATGCTGCTGAAGAAACCCATGGTGGTGGCTTACAGAATGGGTGCGGCAAGCTACTGGCTGGTATCGAAATTGGTGAAGTCTCCGTTTATCTCCCTGCCCAATTTGCTGGCCGGCAAGGCGCTGGTGCCGGAGCTGATCCAGGATAACGCGACGGTCGACAGCCTCGGAGAGCAAATCCTTTTCCAGCTCACTGATAGCGAGCACCGGCAACAGCTGGTGCAGGCATTCAGCGATCTCCATCAAACACTGCGCCAGGATGCCAGCCACAAGGCCGCGGCTGCGCTGGCACAATTGATCGACGCCAGAGCTAGAGGGGAGGGTGTGCAGTGACCCTGTTACTACCCCCCGGTGTTGTTTTCCTCGCCGGTGTTGATGAAGTGGGGCGCGGCCCCCTGGCGGGCGACGTGGTAACCGCAGCAGTGATACTCGATCCTGCCCGGCCCATTGACGGTCTGGCGGATTCCAAGGTGCTGTCGGAAAAGAAGCGTGAATTACTCTACGAACTGATTATCGAACACGCTGCCGCGTTCTGTATTGCCAGGGCCTCGGTGGCCGAGATTGATCAGATCAATATCCTCAACGCCACCCTGCTGGCCATGACCCGCGCGGTAGAAGGATTGCCAGTGCAGCCCGATTTTGTCGCCGTCGATGGCAACCGCCTGCCCAAATGGCACTACAGTGCCCAGGCCATCGTCAAGGGCGACAGCACGGTGCCAGCCATCAGTGCGGCCGCAATTATTGCCAAGGTCACCCGTGACCGGGAGATGAAAGCGCTCGACGATCTGTACCCGGGTTATGACTTTGGCGTGCACAAGGGTTACGGCACGGCGCGGCATCTGGCGGCCTTGTCGGGCCTTGGCCCGTCCCCCGTTCATCGCCGTTCGTTCAAGCCTGTCAGGGATGCGATGATCAGGAATCCGGCAACTCCCTGAGCTTGAGCGGGTTGCAGAAAAGGGGCGATCCACTCCCTGAATCAGCGGCCATCTCTGCTAGAATCCCCCCAACCGCGGGCAAGTGTCCGCGCCTTTTATCGCCACCCTTGTCGCCAACAGTGCAACGATCTGCTTTCGTTATCCATGGTATTTGAATGAGCCAACAGCCTGACTTTATCCACCTGCGTGTCCATACCGAGTATTCCCTGGTCGATGGCATTGTGCGCATCAAACCCCTCATCAAGGCGGTGGCAGCGATGGCCATGCCGGCGGTGGCTGTCACCGATGTGTGCAATTTTTTTGCCCTGGTGAAGTTTTACAAGGCCGCCCAGAGTGCCGGGGTCAAACCCATTTGCGGCAGTGATTTTCAAGTGGTCAGCCCGGTGGCGGATGGTCAACCGAGCCAGATCACCCTGCTGGTGCAAAACAATGAGGGCTATCGCAACCTGACCCGGTTGATTTCCAGGGCCTACCTGGAAGGGCAGGTGCAGGGCAAGCCCATGTTGCGTCGGGAGTGGATTACGGAGCACGCGGCGGGCCTCATAGCCCTGTCCGGTGGTCGCCGCGGGGATGTGGGGCAGGCGTTGCTGGGGGGCAAGCAGGCGCTGGCGCAGCAACTGCTGGCAACCTGGATGAGTGAGTTTCCTGATCGCTATTACCTGGAACTGTCGCGCACCGGCCGTCCCGATGAGGAGGATTATCTGTACGCCGCCGTAGCCCTGGCGACAGAGCAACAGTGCCCGGTGGTGGCCACCAACGAGGTGTGCTTTCTCGACGCGGGACAGTTCGATGCCCACGAGGCGCGAGTCTGTATCAATGAGGGCCGCACCCTCGACGATCCGCGCCGCGAAAAACGCCACAGCCGCGAGCAATACCTGCGCTCCCCGGCGGAGATGGCCGAGCTGTTCGCAGATATCCCCGAGGCGCTGGCCAATACGGTGGAAATAGCCCGGCGCTGTAACCTGGAACTGCGCCTCGGCGAATACTTTTTGCCGGAATATCCTGTGCCTGACGGCATGACCGTCGAAGGCTTTTTTGAAAAAGCCTCCTTTGAAGGTCTGCACCAGCGCTTCAAGGTCATCCTGCCCGAGGGCACGGAAAACCGCGAAGAAAAGCTGAAAGTCTATGAAGATCGCCTGCGCTTTGAGTTGGCCATCATCAACCAGATGGGCTTTCCCGGTTACTTCCTGATTGTTATGGACTTTATCCGCTGGGCCAAGCAGAACCAGATTCCAGTGGGGCCCGGACGAGGTTCCGGCGCCGGCTCGCTGGTGGCCTATGCGCTGGAAATCACCGACCTCGATCCGCTCGCCTACGACCTGCTGTTTGAGCGCTTTCTCAATCCTGAGCGGGTCTCCATGCCCGACTTTGATATCGACTTCTGCATGGACAACCGCGACCGGGTAATTGCCTACGTGGCGGATCGCTACGGGCGCGATGCGGTATCGCAGATCATTACCTTTGGCACCATGGCGGCCAAGGCGGTGGTGCGCGATGTGGCGCGGGTGCAGGGCAAGTCCTACGGGCTGGCCGACAAGCTGTCGAAAATGATTCCCCACGAAATCGGCATGACCCTGGAAAAAGCCCGCGAGCAGGAGGAAGTGCTGCAGGAATTTCTCGACCAGGATGAAGAGGCCCGGGAAATCTGGGAGATGGCCCTGCAACTGGAGGGCATCACCCGCAACGTGGGCAAGCACGCCGGGGGCGTGGTGATTGCCCCCACCACCCTGACGGACTTTGCGCCTCTTTACTGCGATGAAACCGGCGGCAGCCTGGTCACCCAGTTCGACAAGGACGATGTGGAGCTGGCCGGTCTGGTGAAGTTCGACTTCCTCGGCCTGCGCACTCTCACCATCATCGACTGGGCGGTGAAAATGGTGAATGCCAAGCGCGCCCAGAGCGATGAAAGCCCGCTCGATATCAACCTGATTCCCCTCGATGACAGGGCCACCTACGGCCTGATGCAGCGTGCTGAAACCACGGCGGTATTCCAGCTCGAATCGCGCGGCATGAAGGACCTGATCAAACGCCTCGGCCCCGACTGTTTCGAGGATATCGTCGCACTGGTGGCCCTGTTCCGCCCCGGCCCGTTGCAGTCGGGCATGGTGGATGATTTTATCAATCGCAAGCACGGCCGCGCCGAAGTGGCCTATCCCCATCCCCAGTACCAGCACCAGGATCTGAAACCAGTCCTCGCGCCCACCTACGGCATCATTCTCTACCAGGAACAGGTGATGCAGATCGCCCAGGTGCTGGGGGGCTTTACCCTCGGCGGCGCGGACCTGCTGCGCCGCGCCATGGGTAAGAAGAAAGCCGAGGAGATGGCCAAGCAGCGCGAGTTGTTTACCGACGGGGCCATGAAAAATGGAATCGACCACGATCTGGCCACCAATATTTTCGACCTGATGGAAAAGTTTGCCGGTTACGGCTTCAACAAATCCCACTCCGCCGCCTACGCCTTGCTCGCCTATCAGACTGGCTGGCTCAAGCAGCACTACCCGGCGGAATTTATGGCGGCGGTGCTGTCGGCGGATATGCAGAACACCGACAAGGTGGTGACCCTGGTGGAGGAGTGTCGGGCCATGGGGCTGACCCTGACCCCGCCGGATGTCAACCGTGGGCAGTACAGTTTTACCGTGTCACCGAGCGGTGAAATCATCTACGGACTGGGCGCCATCAAGGGCCTGGGTGAAGGCCCGGTGGACAGCATCATCGCGGCGCGCAGCGAGAACAATCCCTTCCGCGATTTGTTTGATTTCTGTGCCCGGGTTGATCTGCGCAAGGTCAACAAGCGCGCCCTGGAAGCGCTGATTCGCTCCGGCGCCCTCGACCGCATCGGCCCCGACGGCGACCCGGGCTTTGGTCGCGCAGTGATGCTGGCGGCCATGGAAGAAGCCATCAAACTGGCCGATCAGCAATCCCGCAACGCCGCCAGTGGCATGGCCGATCTGTTTGGCGATACGGTGGCGGCAAGCGCCCCGGAAATCGGTTACCACGGTTTCAGTGCGGTGCGGCGCTTCACCATCAAGCAGCGCCTGCAAGGGGAAAAGGAAACCCTGGGGCTGTATCTCACCGGCCACCCGGTCGATGAGTATATTGAGGAACTGGCCTTTTTTGTCCCCGACCGCATCAGCAATCTCAAGCCTTCCCGCGATCCGCAACTGGTGGCCGGGCTGGTGGTCAGTTTGCGCACCATGCGCAACAAGAAGGGCGACAACATGGCCTTTGTGGTGCTTGACGATCGCTCTGGCCGCATTGAAGTGGCGGTGTTTGCCGATAAGTACCGCGACTACCGCGACAAGCTCACCAAGGATGCGCTGCTGGTGGTATCCGGTGTGGTCAGCGAGGACGATTACAGCGGCGGGCTGAAAATGCGTACCGATAGCGTGCAGACCCTGTACGAAGCACGCCAGACCTATATTCGCGGCATCATTCTGGATGTTCCCCGGGACAAGCTTCAGGTCGCCGCGGTGGACAACCTCGCGCGCATCCTCGAACCCTACAAGTCAGGCCAGTGCCCGGTCACCATTCATTACCGCTGTGCCAGCGCCGAGGGCGATATCCGCCTGGCGGGGGAGTGGGCTGTCAGCCCCGAGGACGAACTGCTGCACAAGTTGCGCGACAGCTATGGGCTGGGTGCGGTGCAGTTGCAGTACAGCCGTAGTTAAGTTGTGTGACGGGAGACGGGAGATGCAAAGTCTCCCATCTCCCGTAAAACATCTCCCGGTGTCGGGTAGCACCACGTTTCGGCCCTATGAGGTTAACTGGCAATAGTTGAAGAAAACATATTCATCACCACCACACCCGCAATAATCAGGCCCATGCCCAGCAGTGCCGGCAGGTCGGGAATCTGCCGGAAAACCACCGCGCTGACCAGCGTCACCAGCACAATTCCCAGGCCCGACCAGATGGCATAGGTAACGCCTACCGGGATGGTTTTCAGCACCAGTGACAGGCAGTAAAAGGCAATGCCATAACCGCCAACCACCAGCACTGAAGGCCACAGCTGGGTAAAACCCTGGCTGGCCTTCAGTGATGTGGTGCCGATCACCTCCGCCACAATGGCGATCCCGAGATAAACAAAGTGCATAACAAGTCCTGCGAGTTGTAGGGTCTGTTGACCGAATAGCCCGGATGATTACTGGCGCTGTAATTCAGCGTGGATTTCCATTTCTACCCGGTCAGCGACTACCGGGATAAATTTGTCCAGCCCAAAGCGGGAGCGCTCAAACGTCAGGCTGGCGGAAAACCCCACTGTGTAGTTGCGGGTGACAACATGGTGGGTGGCGCCGTGGAACACTACCTCAAGGGTGACGGGTGCGGTGACGCCCAGCAGGGTTAAATGCCCGCTCACAGACGCATGACTGGCATCGCGCCATTCAATGCCGGTGGAGACAAAGCTGGCCTCGGGAAAACTGGCGCTGTTGAACCAGTCGGCGCCGCTGAGGGTGGTGCTGAACTGGGGGTAATTGACATCAATGCTGGCGGTTTTTACCGTGGCACTGACGCTGGTGGCAACAGGGTTTTCCGGGTCATAGGCCAGCTGGATATCGAAGTCATTGAAGCGGCCCAGATAGGGCGCCAGGCCCATATGCTGTACCTTGAAAAGCATGGTTGCGTGGTGCTTGTCCAAACTGTATTGGCCGGCCCTGACCTTGCGAATGTCCTGTTCCACATCCTCCGGCGAAAAAGCAGCAGCACAGCCCAGGGATATGGCCATCAGCCAGGCACCCACCAACAGGGTCAGGTGTTGCAACAGGGGTTTAGGCAAGTGTGTGCTCCTTGTGGTTGCTGCACAGTCAGGATTTTGCTGGCGGCTGTTGCGGATAGCTCGGCACTCCCTCCGGAATCTGGTACCAGGGCTGCTTGCACTCGGTCCAGATATGCATGGCGGGATTGATCACCCGGTTGTCTTCCAGGGTGCCCAGCTTGAGCCGGATCAGTTGGGGTTGCTGCGGGTTATGGTGGTAAATACGATTGCCGCAGCGGGCGCAGAAATAACAGTCGATGCGATTGCCTGAGTCTGCTGTTTTGGTCCATTTGGCCGGAGTGCCAGCAGTGATGGTGAAATCGCCAGCGCGCAGGGCGCCCACCAGGGAAAACGCACTCTGGGTATGCTTCTGGCACTGCATGCAGTGACAGGCAATCTGCGCCACAAAGGGTGCGGTAACCTCATAGCGGATATCGCCACAGTTGCAGGAGCCTTTTAGAGGGTAGCGGGTGTCAGTGTCCATGGCGCTGTTTTCCTGTTGTGACTGGTGAGTGCGGATCTGCTGTTGATCAGCTCGGAAGCCAGTGAGTTGCGATCAAATCCTGAAATTTAACGTTACACCAGTAACCGTTGGCGGTCCAACCCTGTCCTTCAGTGCCTGTGTTAATTCACCTTGTACCGATAAAGACTGCTGATCCGCTGCTGTGCCAACTTGCAATTTCCGACCCGGCGACTTTAAATCCAGTAACAGACTCCAATAGCAAAACCATAACAGGGGATAAGCATGCCGACTGTTCATACAGAGGTGGACATTAATGCACCAGCGGACCTGGTGTGGTCAGTACTCACTGATTTTGACAAGTACAGTGACTGGCATCCGTCGATCCAGGGCATAGCCCTGTATGGGCCATTGAAAGAAAACACCAAGGGCAGTCTCTCTGTCATCTCCAAGCCGGGGGCATCACCTTCCCAGGTGGGCATGATCCTGACCGAAGTGGAACCGCAAAAGGCCATGAGCTGGAAGGGGGGGATGGGACCTGCCTGGCTGGCGCTTGGCTTCCACTATCACTATCTGGAACCACTGCCTTCTGGCGCGACCCGCCTGGTGCATGGCGAAACCTTCAGTGGTGTGCTGTTCAAGCTGCTGTGGCCGCTGTTCAAGGACAAATTTGACCGTGAATACACCGCAGCCACGGCAATTTTCAAGCGTCGCTGTGAAGCCATGAACTGAGCGGCCTGGCGATTTTATGCCCTGTTTCAAAGACTTTTGCCTGATGATTCAGGGCTGTGAATGTTTTTTGACTTTGGGCACAGAGCCAGGTGGCGTATACTTTTGGTCATTGTTCACTGGCAAAAGATCAGGGCAGCGACCTGAAATTTTCTGCAAGTGGCGATTGATACCTATTTCACCCGACTTAAAGCGACAGGATTGCAACCACGCATGAATTTGAACTATCTGGATTTTGAGCAGCCCATTGCCGATCTTGAGGCGAAAATCGAAGAACTGCAGCTGGTTGGTAATGATAATGAGCTGAATATCTCGGATGAAATCAACAAGCTGCGGGAAAAGTCCCGCCGCCTTACCGAGACCATCTACGCTGATCTCACCCCCTGGCAAGTGGTCAAGGTTGCCCGTCATCCCCAGCGCCCCTACGCGCTGGATTACATCACCCGCATGTTTGACGAATTCGATGAGCTCCACGGTGATCGTCATTTTGGTGACGACAAGGCCATTGTCGGTGGTATTGCCCGGCTCAACGGCAAGCCGGTGATGGTGATCGGTGAGGAAAAGGGCCGCGGTGTTACCGAAAAGGTCTACCGCAACTTTGGTATGCCCAAGCCCGAGGGCTACCGCAAGGCCCTGCGCCTGATGGAGATGGCCGAGCGTTTCAAGATGCCGGTGCTGACCCTGATCGACACCCCCGGGGCTTACCCGGGTATTGATTCCGAGGAGCGCGGCATCAGTGAATCGATCGCCCGCAACCTGGCCGTTATGTCGCGCTTGCGTACCCCCATCATCTGCACGGTGATCGGTGAGGGCAGTTCCGGCGGCGCCATCGCCATTGGTGTCGGCGATATTCTCAATATGCTTCAGTACTCTACCTACTTTGTGATCTCTCCCGAGGGTTGCGCCAATATCATCTGGAAAACCATCGACAAGGCGCCGCTTGCCGCTGAGGCCATGGGAGTCACATCCTCCAAGCTCAAGGAACTGGGCATTGTCGATGAAACCATCCCAGAACCCCCCGGCGGCGCCCATCGCGATCTGGACGCCATGGTGGCCATCCTCAAGAACAAGCTCAGTGCCCAGGTGGACCAGCTGGCAGGGATTCCCATTGATGAGCTGTTGGCCAAGCGCTTTGATCGGTTGATGTCCTACGGCAACTGATTTGCGCCAAAATCACGTCTAACGAATCAGCGGGCAGGGCGACATGGAACCCTTCAGTGCGGATCACCTGTCGCCCTGGCTGACTACTCTCTGTAATGCTCCCCGTGTGTATGTGGCTTTCAGTGGCGGTCTTGATTCCACGGTGCTGCTTCACGCTCTGGGCAGGGTGGTGCCCTCCAAACGCCTCACGGCCATTCATGTCAACCATGGCCTTTCACCCCATAGTGATGACTGGCAGGCGCTCTGCCAGCTGCGCTGCCAGGCGTTGGGGATTAACTTTGTGGCTGAAAAGGTTGTGGTGGCCCCCGGCGGCGAGGGCCTGGAACAGGCTGCCCGCGATCAGCGCTACGCGGTTTTTGCCCGTCACCTGGGGCCGGGTGAACTGCTGCTGATGGCCCATCATCGCGATGACCAGGTGGAAACGGCACTCTATCGCCTGTTGCGGGGTTCCAGCCCTGCCGGTCTTGCCGGTATGCCTGTCAGCCGCCCGTTGGGCAGTGGCATGCTGTTGCGGCCCTTACTGGATGTTAGTCGCAGTCAGTTGCAGGCCTATGCCCAAGCCGAGGGGCTTGACTGGATCGACGACGAATCCAATGCCGACAGCCAATTCGACCGCAACTTCCTCCGCCATGAAGTGCTGCCGCTGATTGCCAGCCGCTGGCCCGATTACCGCCAGCGCATCGAGCGCAGTGCCGATCTCTGCCGCGGCGCCAGTGAACTGCTCGATGAAGTGGCGTGCTCAGATCTCGAGAGCCTCGATGAGCACCGCGAACGCTGGGGCTGGAGTCTGTCCCTGCCTGCGCTTGTTGCACTGTCAGCGGCCCGCCAGGCAAATCTGTTGCGAACCTGGATACGGGCAAAGAACCTGCCTGTGCCGGGTCACCGATTGATCCAGTCGGTACTCGATGATCTGTTACCCGCGCAGGCCGATGCCCAGCCGCTTGTGGACTGGCGCGCAGGGCAGTTGCGTCGCTATGGGGGCCGAGTCTATTTATTGCCAGGTAAAAAAATCGCTGCTGCAGTTGAATCCCTGTTGTGGGACGCTGTGACCCCGCTTGCCCTGCCCGGCGGGTTTAGCCTGGCGGCAGAAGCGGGCACTGGTGGCGGGCTGCGGCTTGACGTCGCAGACCGTCTTGAAATTCGATTCCGCCAGGGTGGTGAGCGTTGCAAGCCCGCAGGCAGGGGCGGTTCCGCCCCGTTAAAAAAACTGTTGCAGGAATACCGCCTCGAACCCTGGTTGAGGGATATGATTCCTCTGGTATATATCAATGGCGAACTGGCGGCTGTCGCCGACCTGTTTGTCTGCGCCGGATTTGTGGCTGCCAGCAACCAAAAATGCATCAGTCTGCACTGGCAATATACCCCGTCTGCTGCTGTCAGCGGCTGATCAATTTCACCGTCAAGCCGGTTTTCAATTGAGCATAAAGGGGCTTTCTGGTAGTCTGGCTTCCCATCCCCGGAAGGTGGACGTCGGCAATTTTCTCCCCCTCGGCGCGCCCTCTTTCTGGCACTGATTTTCCGAATATTCAGTAGCTAAAACCTGTTGTTCAAGCGGCAGCAGGTCGGTAATAGCAAGCAAGTAGCAAACCAGTATCGATAGCCAAGTAAACAGCCAGCACTTTATAAGGGCCTCAATGACACGTTTTATTTTTATTACCGGTGGTGTTGTTTCCTCCCTCGGGAAGGGCATTGCCTCCGCGTCTCTCGGTGCCGTGCTCGAAGCGCGCGGCCTCAAAGTCACCGCCCTGAAACTCGATCCCTATCTCAATGTGGACCCTGGCACCATGAGTCCCTTTCAGCACGGCGAGGTGTTTGTCACCGAGGACGGCGCCGAAACGGATCTCGACCTCGGCCACTACGAGCGCTTCCTGCGCTCGAAAATGACCAAGGCCAACAACTTCACCAGCGGCCAGGTGTATGAAACCATTCTGCGCCGCGAACGCCGCGGCGATTACCTTGGCGGCACTGTGCAGGTGATTCCCCATGTCACCGATGAGATCAAGAGCCGTATTTTGCAGGGTGGGGGCGGTGCCGATATTGCCCTGGTGGAAATCGGCGGCACGGTCGGTGACATTGAATCCCAGCCATTCCTCGAAGCCATCCGTCAGCTCAAAATGGAGTTGGGTTCAGCCCGCGCCCTGCTGCTTCACCTCACCCTGGTGCCCTATATCGCCACTGCCGGTGAAACCAAGACCAAGCCTACCCAGCACTCGGTGAAAGAGCTGCGCTCCATCGGCTTGCAGCCCGATGTGCTGCTGTGTCGCTCCGAAGTGGAAATTGACCTCAGTCAGCGTCGCAAGATTGCCCTCTTCACCAGTGTCGAGGAGCGCGCCGTCGTGCCCCTGATGGATGTCGACACGATTTACCGCATTCCCCAGCACCTGCACAAATGGGAGCTGGACCAGTTTGTGGTCGAGCGCTTCAATCTCAATTGCCCGCCAGCGGACCTGTCCTCCTGGGAGTGGGTGGCGGAGAACAAACTACATCCCGAGCGCGAAATCACCATCGCCATGGTGGGTAAGTACATGGAGTTGCTGGACGCCTACAAGTCCCTCAATGAATCCCTGGAACATGCCGGCATTCATACCCGCACCAAGGTCAAAATTCATCACCTGGACTCGGAAGACCTGCAGCAGGATCCGTCCCTCCTCAACGGCTGTCACGCCATCCTGGTGCCGGGCGGATTTGGCGAGCGCGGTGTCGAGGGCAAGATCAGGGCCGTGCGCTATGCCCGCGAAAACAATATTCCCTATCTGGGTATCTGTCTGGGTATGCAGGTGGCGGTAATCGAATTTGCCCGCAACGTGGTGGGCCTGGCGGATGCCAACAGCACCGAATTCCGCAAGAATACCCCACACCCGGTAGTGGGGTTGATTACTGAATGGATTGATGAGAGCGGCAATACCGAATACCGCTCCGAGGATTCCGATCTCGGCGGCACCATGCGTCTCGGTGCCCAGGGCGCAACCCTGGTAGCCGGTTCCCGCGCCCGGGAAATCTACGGCAGCGACTCCATCAAGGAACGCCATCGTCACCGTTTCGAGGTCAACAATCACTACATCGAACAGTTCGAGCAGGCCGGTCTCAAGATTGGTGGCTGGTCCGACGTCAATCACCTGGTGGAAACCGTTGAGCTGCCTGACCATCCCTGGTTTTTTGCCTGTCAGTTCCACCCCGAGTTCACCTCGACACCCCGCGATTCCCACCCGCTGTTTCTGGGCTTTGTGAAAGCCGCCCTGGCCTATGCGGATCAGCATCCCCAGGGAGTTGAGGCTTAAATGTCCGCCTCAGTGACGGTGCCGGTAGGCGGCATTCCGGTTGCCAATGATCGGCCCTTTGTGCTGTTTGGCGGCATGAATGTGCTGGAATCCCGGGATCTTGCCTTGCGGGTCGCCGAGCACTATGTGACGGTGTGTGCCGAACTGGGCATTCCCTATGTGTTCAAGGCCTCCTTCGACAAGGCCAACCGTTCCTCCATCAAATCGTTCCGCGGTCCCGGCATGGAGCAGGGGTTGCGGATCTTTGAAGAGATCAAAAAAACCTTTGGCGTTGCCGTTATCACTGACGTTCACGAAACCTGGCAGGCCGCACCAGTGGCTGAGGTCTGCGATGTGATCCAGTTGCCAGCCTTCCTGGCGCGCCAGACTGATCTGGTGGCGGCCATGGCGGCCACTGGCGCAGTGATCAATATCAAGAAGCCGCAGTTTATGAGTCCTTCACAGGTGTCCCACCTGGTGGAAAAATTCCGTGAATGCGGCAACAGCAACCTGCTGTTGTGCGAGCGTGGCAGCTGTTTTGGCTACGACAACCTGGTGGTGGACATGCTCGGCTTCAACACCATGAAGCAGGTCAGCGGTGGTCTGCCGGTGATTTTCGATGTCACCCATGCCTTGCAGTTTCGCGATCCCCTCGGTGCCGCTTCCGGCGGTCGCCGCGGACAGGTTGCTGAACTGGGACGCGCCGGTATGGCTGTCGGCCTTGCCGGGCTGTTTCTTGAGGCTCATCCCGACCCCGACAACGCCCTGTGCGACGGCCCCAGCGCCCTGGCGCTCGACAAACTCAAACCCTTCCTGCAACACATGAAAGCCGTGGACGATCTGGTGAAAAACCTGCCGGAACTGGACACGAACTAGCCCCTCCTGGAGAAACCTGAATGACCAAAATTGCTGACATCCGCGCCTGGGAAGTCCTCGATTCCCGCGGCAACCCCACCGTCAATGCCGATGTGATCCTCACCACTGGTGAAACCGGCAGCGCCTGTGCACCGTCCGGCGCATCCACCGGTTCACGGGAAGCCCTGGAACTGCGCGACGGCGACAAGAGCCGCTACCTGGGCAAGGGGGTGCTGACCGCCGTTGGCAATGTCAACAGCACCATTCGCGGCCTGCTGCTGGGCAAGGATGTCACTGACCAGCGTGAACTCGATCGTCTGATGATCGAGGCAGATGGTACCGACAACAAAGCCAAGCTGGGTGCCAATGCCATCCTGGCGGTGTCCCTCGCCGCCGCCAAAGCCGCCGCTCTGGCGCAAAAAATCCCGCTCTATGCCCATATCGCCAATGTCAACGGCACACCCGGCCAGTACAGCATGCCGGTGCCGATGATGAATATTCTCAACGGCGGCGAACACGCCGACAACAATGTCGATATCCAGGAGTTCATGGTGCAGCCGGTGGCCGCGCCTAGCTTCGCCGAAGCCCTGCGCCAGGGGGCGGAAATTTTCCACCACCTGAAGAAAGAGCTGTCTGCCCGCGGGCTCAGTACCTCAGTGGGTGATGAAGGTGGTTTTGCCCCCAATCTGCCCTCCAACGAGGCAGCACTGGAGATTATTGCCGAAGCCGTTGCCAAGGCCGGATACAGCCTTGGCAAGGACATTACCCTGGCGCTGGACTGCGCTGCCTCGGAATTTTATAAAAACGGCAAATACGATCTGGCGGGGGAGGGCAAGGTTTTCTCACCCTCTGAATTTGCCGATTACCTCACCAGCCTGGTGGATCGCTACCCGATTATTTCCGTGGAAGACGGTATGGACGAAAGCGACTGGGATGGCTGGGCTGACCTGACTGCCAAGGTGGGCAATCGCTGCCAGCTGGTGGGTGATGACCTGTTTGTCACCAACACCAGCATTCTCAAGCGCGGTATCGACAACAGGATCGCCAATTCCATCCTCATCAAGTTCAACCAGATCGGCTCCCTGTCGGAAACCCTTGATGCCATCCAGATGGCGCAAAAAGCCGGTTATACGGCGGTGATATCCCACCGTTCCGGGGAGACTGAAGACACCACCATCGCCGATCTGGCGGTGGCCACAGCGGCAGGCCAGATCAAGACCGGCTCATTGTGCCGCTCCGACCGGGTGGCCAAATACAACCGCCTGCTGCGCATTGAGGCGGAGCTGGGTGGCATGGCGCCGTACCGTGGGCTTGCCGAGTTCAAGCGTTAAGACTGAATGGCGAGAGTAAAATTGCTCTTTCAGGCGTCTCACATTCAGCAAGGAACCTTTCTTCGTATTCTTCTGTTTTTCTGCGTCGTGGCACCTGACCGCCTTTAACGGGTAAAATCCTTCCACCCTCATGATTGCGGTAAGTCTATGCGCTGGCTGGTTGTAACCCTCGCCGTTCTGCTTCTGGTACTTCAGTATCGCCTCTGGTTTGGCGAGGGCAGCTTTGCCCAGAAGGCTGGGTTGGAGCGGCAGGTGGAGGAGCAGGCGGCGCGCAACGAAGTGCTGGTGGAGCGCAACAGGGTGTTGATGGAGGAGGTGGCGGGATTGAAATCCGGTCTTGATGCCATCGAGGAGCGCGCGCGCACTGATCTGGGCATGATCAAGCAGGATGAAACCTTCTTCCTGGTGGTGGACAGCCGGGTGAAAAAACGTGAAATGACACCTTCGCCGCAAGCGGAATCGGCGCGCAGGATCGAGCGCCAGCGCGAAGACGACGCCGCTGACAGCATACCCACTGGCCTTGAGGCCCCGGATACAACCCCTGATTCTTCCCATGAACCTGAGCCAGGAGCCGGTGAATGAATCACTGGTGGGTAGTGCCGGCAGCCGGAACAGGTCGGCGTTTTGGCACAGACCTCGCCAAGCAGTATCAGCTGCTGGCGGGCAAGCCCGTTATTGTCCACACCCTGGAGCGCCTGTTGGCCGTCGATCCCGTCGGGATTGTACTGGTGTTACACAGCGAAGACAGGCACTGGTCGCAACTTGCGCTGGCCCGCAATCCCCGCATTCATGTGGTAGCGGGTGGCGCCGAGCGAACCGACTCGGTGCGCGCCGGTCTGCATTTTCTTGAACCTCGGGTTGAGGCTGATGACTGGGTGCTGGTCCACGATGTGGCGCGTCCCTGTGTTGCTGCCGGTGATATCCGCAGTTTGATGAACAGCCTTGGCGATGACCCGGTTGGCGGCATTCTCGCTGCACCGGTGAGCGATACTATCAAGCGTGTTGTCAATCATCGGCAAATTCAGGGTACAGAGGAGCGCAGCCATTTATGGGCTGCCATGACCCCGCAAATGTTCCGCTACGGCCTCCTGTGCAGGGCTCTTGACGAGTCGCAGGCAGCGGGATTGGTTGCCACTGATGAATCGGCAGCAGTGGAATCCTGCGGATTGGCGCCCCGGGTGGTGATGGGGCGGCGCGACAACATCAAGATCACCCGCCCGGAAGATATCGCCATTGCCGGGGCAATCCTGTCCTACCAGCTTGGGGAGACACCTTGATGCGTATTGGTCACGGCTACGATGTCCATGCCTTTGGCCCCGGCGACCATATCGTGATTGGCGGGGTAACTATCCAGCACCATGCAGGCCTGGTTGCCCACTCCGATGGTGATGTGCTGATTCATGCGCTGTGCGATGCGCTGCTCGGCGCTGCGGGTTTGGGCGATATCGGTCGCCATTTCCCTGACACTGATGGCGCCTATAAAAATGCAGACAGTCGCGACCTGCTGCGTCATGTCATGAAGTTGGTGAACGGCAAGGGCTGGGTAGCGGGCAATGCGGATATGACGATTGTCGCCCAGGCGCCGAAAATGGCACCACACCTCCCGGGCATGCTGATAAACCTGGCCGCCGATATGGGTTGCTCAACGGAGCAGGTCAATATCAAGGCGACCACCACGGAAAAACTCGGCTTTGAAGGGCGCGGGGAGGGGATAGCCTGTCATGCGGTGGTATTGCTGGTGGCCGCCCGCTAGGCGATCCTTGTGCAGGCCGCCTGCGGGGTTGCGATTGGGCAGTAGCCCCGTGTCAGGCGGCTACTGGTGGGGCACCAAATTTCTCGTGCACCAGTGCCACCCGCTCATCCGCATGCAGGTCAAAATGTTCCAGCTTTTCGATCACGTCGAGACGGCTTTTGAGGCCGATCCCGTTGGCGATCTGTACCGCCAGCCCAGGGCGGGCATTGAGTTCGAGAATCATCGGCCCGCGAGTTTCATCCAGCACAAAATCGCAGCCGATATAGCCCAGCCCGGTCATGTCGTAGCACTTGGCTGACAGCATCAAAATTTCATCCCAATCGGGAATCGCCAGGTCGCTGAAATCGACACCGGTATCCGGGTGGCGATCGACCAGCGAATTGCGCTGTACGGCGCGGATCGCCTTGCCAGTACAGATATCCAGACCAACGCCAACAGCGCCCTGGTGAAGATTGGCCTTGCCGTCAGACTGGCTGGTAGGGCAGCGCATCATCGCCATCACCGGGAAGCCCCGGAAAACAATCACGCGGATATCCGGCAGCCCTTCAAAACTGTATTTGAGCATGTCCGGCTGGCCGCGGATCAGGGATTCGATAATGGCGGTATCCGGTCTGCCGCCCAGGCTGTAAACGCCACTGAGAATGTTGGAAATATCATGGCGAATATCCCCCAGGGTCATCACCTTGCCGCTGGGCTTGAGAAAGTTTTCGCCGTCGCGACCGGTGATGATGATAATGCCCTTGCCGCCACTGCCGCGCAGAGGTTTTACCGCAAAGCCGGTGAGGGGGTTGAGCATGGCGCCAAGATCATTCATCTCGGCGGTGTAGCGAATAACGCCATACAGGTCCGGCACCTTGATATTGTGCTTGCGCGCGGCATGCTTGGTTTTGAGCTTGTCATCCACCAGCGGGAACAAATGCCGCTCGTTGTAGCGGGCAATGTAGGCGACGTTCCTGGCATTCATGCCCAGGACACCTTTTTTCTTGAACTTGGCGATCGTATTCCAGAACATTATTTTTCAATCAGGAAGCGGAAACGTTTAAGTTCGGTCAGACGATAGCCTGTGTACTGACCCAGGATCAGGATGATTCCCAGCAGGATCAGGATCGTCTCCGGAAAATTGTAAGTGATGTGCTCAAGGTACTGGTTTGTCATCAACATGTAGGCGATCACCGCCACCAGCAGGCTGCCGCCACCCTGGGTGAGCACTTCCCTGGGGCCGTCCTCCTCCCACAGGATGGACATGCGCTCGATGGTCCAGGCGACGATAATCATCGGGAAGAAGGTGACCACCAACACCTGATCGAGACCCAGCTTGTAACTGAGAATGCTGAATCCCGCCATCAGTATCACCACGGTTATTAGCACGGCCGCGAGCCGCGCCACCATCAGCAAATCGAGTTTGCTCAGGTAAAAGCGAATCCACAGGCCTGCAGCCACCAGGGTGACCAGGATCAGCATGCCCGCTGCCAGGGTGGTCTGGATAAAGGCGAGGGCGATCAGTACCGGCATAAAGGTGCCCGATGTCTTGATGCCGATCAGAACCCTGAAGATGATGACGACCAGCGCGCCAATCGGCACCAGCAGTAGCATCTTGAAGATATTCTGCTTGTCGATGGGCAGGCTGTAGATGTTGAAGTTGACCAGCGGCGCACCCACGGTTTCCGCTTCCTGCAATGCCACCACTTTGGCGGATATATCATTTCCCAGAACCGAGAAACGCACTCGCGAACTGTAACCGCCGATGATGTCGAGCAGCGACTGGCCGCCGCGCTGCCACATGAAGAAATTATCCGGTATGCCCTGAGTCGCTGAACGAGGATCAAAAAACAGCCACTGTTTGCCGTCGTGGATCTCGACGACTTCTTCGGCACGCTGATTGTAGAAGCGATCCTCCAGGTAAATACCGCGCACCATGCGGGCGGGAATATTGGCAGCATTCAGCAGCCGAATGGCTATCTGGGCAATGGAATCCCCCTTGCTTGCTTCGAGCAACAGCTGGGCATCCTGGCTGTCAGACTTGCCACTGAGCATCAGCAGTACCTGCTGGGTAAAACTCGCAGGTCCGGCGGACAGTTCGGTGGCAGTGCGGATCAGGCCTGCGGCGGCGGTTTCCTCGGCCACGGTCCAGATCGGTGGGACTACCGGTTCAGGCAGGTCCGAAGAGGGTGCCATGGGTTGATCTTCGGCACGGTCGGTGATCTTCAGGCGGTAATACAGGGTTTGCGGGCCTTCGGCCTGGCGGCGGGTCCAGATGGCGCGACGCTGATGCTCTTCTTCAATCGCAAAACCGTAGCCGGCAGAGGCGAAAATTTCGTCGAGTACGGTGAATTGTTGCTGCTTTTCCGGCAGGGCGAGGTTGATGGTCAATGGGTTGCCAGCGGCCTCAAAGGTCAATTTGGCTTCAATGTCCCATACCTTGCGCTCTGTGTCCGGCAACAGGGGGAAGTGGAGAAAAATCGCCTTGTAGGCGGTAAGCCCGAGGCCGAGAAAAATAAACAGTGCTGCAAAAAGGTAGACCTGCCCTTTGGGTGACATAGGGTTTCCGTTATTTGGCGATAAATTCCTGGCTCACATCCACTATCGCATTGTTGCGAAGCAGATTGCGGCCAATGAGTATGGGAAATTCCATGTTGGAACGATCAATCAGCGACATTTCCAGCTGCTCGCTGATCGAGCCGAGCTTGACGGACATAACCACTACCAGACGCCGTTCAAATCCTTCCAGCTCGGCCTGCCGGACCCGGATGCGGCGGATGACCTTGCGCTCCTGGGGGTATGCCTCACCCTTGTCATCGTGGAGATTGAAGCGAACCCAGCGTTCACCATCACGCTCGAAACGGACAATATCGGTGGCATGAATCGACGAGCCTGTGGCACCGCTGTCGATGCGCGCGGTAGAGGTTATGCCCGGCGATACCAGGGTGACCTTTTCCACCTGGCCAAGCAGGATTTTGCCATCAATACGGTCTGTGGCGCGGGCTGGGCATACGGGGCACTTGACGGGCTTGGGCGGCGGACAGGTTTGCACGACAGGCTCCGGCATCTCCGGCTCCGGGCAGGTGAGGATGACATCTCCCGGGAAAATGTCGTGTTCCACTGTTGGTTCAGTACTGGCAGGAGTCTGAGAGTCTGCCGTTGCACCCTGCGGGTTACTGCCATCGCTGTTGGCAGGGGTTGTACCACAGCCACTGAGTACGGAAATGAGAAAAATAAAGCCACATATGCCCAGCGACCTGAACGATACACCATTTGTCATAAGCACAATTCTTCGGCTAATAAAGCCAGCGATCCCCGTTTGTTATTGAAGTTAATCATAATGCTTTGCAGATTGCTTGGAAAGAAATAGTCTGTGCCCCGGTAATAAACAGGGTTGCGGCACATCGGCCTTTTGCAGGATAAAAGAGCGCAACCACCTGACAGCGAGCAACAGGGTTGGAGTAATTTCTTGACAACAGAGAGTGATATGGCGCCTGCCCCCTTGCGGGCTGCGGACTTTTCCCTGGATTTCCCGTTCAGCCTGGGACGACCGGTGGCAATTGCAGGTTTTCGCACCCTGTGTGCGGATTTCGTGGTGGAAGAGGAGTTGGGGTTTACACCGGAAGGTGGCGGAGAGCATCTCTACCTGCATATCCGCAAGGAAAACCAGAATACCCGCTGGGTAGCCAAGTTGCTGGCAGAGTATTTTGCCGTCGAGGAGCAGGCGGTTGGCTACTCGGGGCTCAAAGATCGCCATGCCATCACCTCTCAGTGGTTCAGTATCCATTTGCCTGGCGCTGAGAACCCGTTGCCGCTGCCCATTGTGGAAGGCTGTGAGATCCTCGCCAGTAGCCGTCACCCGCGCAAGCTGCGACCCGGAACCCATCTGCGCAATCATTTTGAGATTCGCTTGCGGGATGTCAGCGGCAGTTCCAGGCAGGAGATCGATGCCCGGCTTGAGGCAATCGTCGTCAACGGCGTACCCAATTATTTCGGCGAACAGCGCTTTGGCATCGATGGCGGCAATCTGCGCGAAGTGGAGAAAATCCTCGCCCAGCGCCAACCGCGCTTCAAGGGGCGCCGCGGAGGTCTGTACCTCTCAGCCGCGCGCTCCTGGCTGTTCAACCAGGTACTGGCAGCGCGGGTGCTGGATAACAGCTGGCGCGCCGCCCAGGCAGCCACTGATGACAGCGCTGCGACACAGGCTGATGGCCCGCTGTGGGGCCGGGGTCGCAGCCAGGTTGATGCTGAGCTGGCGGCACGGGAGGCCGATATTCTGGCGCCCTGGCAACACTGGTGTCATGGTCTGGAGCACAGCGGCCTGAAGCAGGAGCGGCGACCACTGGCACTGATGCCAGGCAACCTGCAATGGCGGTGGGAGGGCAGTGATCTGATCCTGCAATTCAGCTTGCCCCCCGGTTGTTACGCCACGGCAGTGTTGCGTGAGTTGGCAGTGCTGACTGTTCCGGAGGCTATGGTATAGTTCCCGGCTAAATAGGTCTGAAGGGGTGATCAGGTGAATTCCACCGATCTGACTGGTATTGGCATGACGTCGCAACGCACCCGGGAGCGGTTGATACAACGTCTCCAGGAGCAGGGTATCAGCAATCAGAAAGTGCTCGACGTCATCCGCATGCTGCCCCGCCATATCTTTCTCGATGAGGCCCTGTCCCACCGCGCCTATGAAGATACCGCGCTGCCCATCGGTTTTTCCCAGACCATTTCCCAGCCCTATATTGTTGCCCTCATGACTGAGCTGCTGCTGTCCCGTGGCGTGCGCGAGAAGGTGCTGGAAGTCGGTACCGGTTGCGGTTACCAGGCCGCGATCCTTGCCCAGCTGGTGCCCCATGTGTACACCGTGGAACGCATCAAGCCCCTTTTGGTCAAGGCGCGGGAAAAATTTCGGCGCCTGGGTTTGCGCAATATTGTCAGCGCCCACTCCGATGGCGCTGTTGGCTGGGCCCAATACGCTCCCTATGACGGCATTATCAGCACCGCTGCTCCTGCCCGCGTGCCCGAGGAGCTGCTCCAGCAACTGGCACCTGATGGGCTGTTGGTGATCCCCGTCGGACCTGAGGGTGATCAGGAGCTGCGTCTCATCCAGCGGGTCGGCGACTCCAGCAAGTTTGTTGAAGAAGTGATTACCCGGGTGCGTTTTGTGCCTCTGTTGAGCGGGGTGGCGCGCTGAGGCGCTGCCTGCACTGCTGTCCATCGCGCAATCAAGTGAACTGTCTCAACGGGACAACTGCATGAGTGAAACCTTCCCCGTCCGCCACTGGCGCAACTACCTGCTGCTGTTTGCCAAGGGCTTGGCGATGGGCGCCGCAGATGTGGTGCCCGGCGTCTCCGGTGGCACCATCGCCTTTATCAGCGGCATTTATGATGAACTGCTGGCCACCTTGCGGGGCATCACCCCCGCCAGATTTCTGCTGCTCAGGGAGGGGCTGGCAACCTTCTGGTCGCGCATCAACGGCGGCTTTCTGCTGGTGCTGCTGGCGGGAATTCTGACCAGCGTTTTCTCCCTGGCGCAGTTGGTTGTACACAGCCTTGAGCACTACCCGCTGCTGATCTGGTCATTTTTCTTCGGTTTGATCCTGGCCTCCATCTATCACGTGTTGCACTGCCAACGCCGCTGGCAGGTGGCCCAGATGGCAGGGCTGCTGGTCGGCACCCTGATAGCGCTGGTTACTGCCTTTGCGCCCCCTGTGGCGCTTGGTGGCGGCTCGCTGGCGATATTTGGCGCCGGTGCCCTGGCGATTTGCGCGATGATCCTGCCGGGTGTCTCAGGCAGTTTTATCCTCGTTCTGATCGGTATGTACCCGGTGCTGATCAATGCCGTCGCGAGCCTCGATTTTTCAGTTCTCGGTGTTTTTGCCTGCGGTGCTGGCATCGGGCTGTTGCTGTTTTCCCATCTGTTGTTCTGGCTGCTTCACCACCATCGGGCTACCACCCTGTCGGTGATGATCGGTTTCATGATTGGGTCTCTGCCCGCCCTGTGGCCCTGGCGCATTGATCTGGATGCCGCACAACTGGCGGCTGTCGAGGGCTTTAGTCCGGTGCGGCAGCTGTTGCTGCCTGATGCCTACGCCACTGTGGCGGGAGATCCCCAGATTGCGGGTTGCCTGCTGGCGATGGTGGCGGGGGTGGTGCTTGTGCTTGGTCTCGAGTATCTTGGCAGCTGTTTCAGTCGCCGCGTTGATTGAGGAGGAATCTTGTCCATAGGAGTGAAATCAGCTGGCTGGCTTGTGCTGCCGTTGTGCCTGCTAGTGTTGAGCGCGTGCATGGCGCCGCCACCCGCACCTGTTGTTGAGCGCGATCAACCCCCCAGCACAAAAATCAACTATCACATCGTCTCCGCCGGGGACACCCTGCACACTATTGCCTGGCGCTATGAGCTCGACCATGAGCAACTGGCATCCCTCAATGACCTGAGCCCACCCTACCAGCTTCACAATGGCCAGCGTTTGTTGCTCGGCGAATCCGCAGCCTATGTCGCTTCCACCGGGGCCCGCGCTGTGCCTGTCACCACCAGCCCGATCAGTGCCGAGGCGATTACGGTCGAGCCTGTTACCAGTGAAGAATTGCCGCGCTCCGATTCCGGCGTTAGCGGCGAGGATATGACAGCTTCGCCAGGTTCCAGCCAGTCTGCCGATGAGCAGGTGGCGATTATTCAACCCACCCCGTCGACAGCATCCCCGACCGATCCTGTGCCACCGGCTCCCTCAGCCAGTGGCGCCAGCGTCCCCTGGCAGTGGCCAGTGACCGGTGCCGTCAGCCGTGAATACGACGCCAACAAGGTGTTCAAGGGGATCAATATCAACTCCTCCAAAGGTGCCCAGGTTCAGGCAGCGGCTGCCGGTGTGGTGGTGTACGCTGGCAGTGGCCTGCGCGGTTATGGCCAGCTGATTATCCTCAAGCACAACGACACTTACCTGAGCGCCTACGCCCACAACCACAAAATTCTGGTCAATGAGAATCAGGATGTCAGCCAGGGCCAGGTGATCGGTGAAGTGGGTGGCGATCCGGCTGACCCTGGGCGGCTGTATTTTGAAATCAGGGAGCACGGCAAGCCGGTTGATCCCGAGAAATTACTGCCGCGGCAGTAGTGCCGCGCCAGGATAAATTGTTGCCGCAGGCCGGTTTGTTGTGGATGGGCCTTGCCGCCCTGGAACAAATGCTGAGTGTGTTGAGGGCAGAGTTGTCAAGTCGGGGCGGAGAGGTACAATCGTTCGGTATGGCACTTTCGTTCGGTATGGCACTTTGTCTCTCTATGATTGTGCCGCCAGCTCCAATTCGATAGTTGACAGGATTTTGAGAGTCACCGCTGGGAACAGCAATACATTGCACAGATAATTCGCCACATAAAAATAGCAGTAGGGGCAGTTGATATGAGTGACGAAGACAATGCTTTCGAGAGCGCCGAAGAGGAGCTTGATGATCTTGACGCCGATGAAAAACTGGAAGATGAAGTCGATGCTGAAGAAGAGCTGACGCCCTCCCACTACCCCAACGATGAAGTGATGGATGCGGCCAGCCTCTACCTCAAGGAGATTGGTTTTGCCCCGTTGCTGACAGCCGAGGAAGAAGTATATTTCGCGCGCCTGGTGCAAAAAGGTGATGCAAAAGCCCGCTCGCACATGATCGAAAGCAATCTTCGACTGGTGGTAAAAATCGCCCGCCGCTATGTCAACCGCGGGCTGGCACTGCTGGATTTGATCGAGGAGGGCAATCTCGGTCTTATCCGCGCCGTTGAAAAATTCGACCCCGAGCTGGGTTTTCGTTTTTCCACCTATGCCACCTGGTGGATTCGCCAGACCATGGAACGGGCTCTGATGAACCAGACCCGCACCATTCGCCTGCCGATCCACGTGGTCAAGCAACTCAACACCTACCTCAAGGCCGCGCGCCAGCTAGCCCAGGAACTGGACCACGATCCCAGCGCCGAGGAAATTGCCCGCCTGCTGGAAAAGCCGGTAACCGACGTTACCCGCATACTGGAACTCAACGAGCGCGTCTCCTCCGTGGATATCCCCATGGGGCGCTCCAGCGACAAGACCATTATTGAAACCATTGCCGATACCACCCGATCTGATCCAGAGGAATTGCTGGAGGAGGTCGACATGGCCGTGGCTCTGGAGAACCTGCTCGGCCAGCTTGCCGACAAACAGCAGGAAGTGTTGGCGCGGCGTTTCGGCCTGCGCAACCACGATCCGCAAACCCTTGAGGAAGTGGGGTTGGAAGTCGGATTGACCCGCGAAAGAGTGCGCCAGATCCAGGTTGAGGCACTGCGTCGTCTGCGCTCGCTGATGTTGCGTGAAGGGCTCAATCCGGATGTGATATTTGGTGAGCATTATTGATTCAGGCGTCTCACGCCAGACGTCTGAAGCTCCACGCCACAGCCCCTGCCTGTTTGTGCTTTTTTCTTCTGTGTCAGACAGCCGCCTTTATTAAGGAAATTCACCGTGCAAAAACTACTGATCCCCAGCTACAGCACCCCCGAGCGCAACCGCCAGGTGCTGCTTGTCGAACGACCCACTGCCATTCCTGAAGCCCGGCATTTTGCCATTGATGAAGAGGCGCTCAAGTCACCGGCAGAGGGTGAATTTCTGGTGCGCAATATTTATCTTTCCGTCGATCCCGCCCAGCGCGGCTGGGCAGCGGATGTTAACAATTACTCGCCCCCGGTTCCGATCGGCGGTGTGATGCGCGCCCTCGCGGTGGGTGTGGTGGTGGAGTCGCGCCACCCTGATTTTGTTGCCGGGGATTTTGTCTATGGCTGGCTCGGCTGGCAGGATTACGCCGTTGTCGGCCCACAGCAGGTCATGTCGCAGATTAAAAATCCTGCCGCGCCATTGTCTGCCTATGCGGGGGTACTCGGCCTCAATGGTGTTACGGCTTACCTTGGCCTCAACAAGCTGGGGCGTCCCGTCACCGGCGATACCGTGCTGGTGTCCACTGCCGCCGGTTCAGTGGGCAGCGTGGTGGGCCAGCTGGCGCGCCACAGTGGTTGTCACACTATTGGCCTTACCGGCACGGATGCGAAGGTTGAACAGTGTCGCAATCATTTTGGCTATGACATCGGCATCAACTACAAAACCGCCCCTGTGGCGGAGCAGCTGGCACAGCATGCGCCGCAAGGCATCAATGTGTTTTTTGACAATGTGGGCGGGCCGATACTGGATACAGGCTTGCGCGCCATGGCGGTGGCCGGCCGTGTTGTACAGTGCGGCACAGCCTCCGTCGCCGCCTGGAATCCACCGCCCCAGGGACTGCGCAACGAACGCGAGGTATTAACCCGCCGCCTTGTCTGGAGCGGGTTTGTGATGTTCGATCATATGGCGGATTTCCCTGCCGCCGTGCAGGAACTGGAAGCCATGATAGTGCAGGGCAAGTTGCACTATGACGAGGATATTGAACAGGGTATCGAGCATGCTCCCGGCTCCATCAGTGCCCTGTACGCCGGGGAAAATGCCGGTAAGAAACTGATTTATCTGGGTTGAATGCCCGCTCAATCAGTGCGACCTGAAGCCTGATGGCGCACTGATTCACACGCAGTCTCCCCGCTGATCAATCCTCGACCCGATAGGTTTCGGCACCCATGACCCTGGCAATATCGGCAGTGGGGGTTTCTACCCCCAGCTGTTGCGCCAGTTCCTTGGCGGTGTTCATATCTTTCTTGTGATAGATCAGTGTGTGCTTGCCGATTTCCAGCGGGTCACTGCCGGGTGCGATGCGCTCCGGGTCCATCCAGAAAGTCACACTGGCGCCGTGCTTGCGTGAAGCGTTCTCCACCAGGTCGATAAACTTGCCCACATCGACACCGGCCTGGCTGGCGAGGCGGGCGCCCTCGAATCCGGCACGCCACACCGTAAAGTGAATCATGTTGCGGGCGATCTTGGTGGCCATGCCAGCGCCGGTGGGGCCCATATGGTGGACCTCGGCGTTGAATTCGTTAAGCACGGGCATGATGCGTTCAACCACAGCGTCATCGCCGCCGATCATGCTGATCATTTCACCCTTGGCGGACAGTCCGCCAGCGGTGACGCCGCAGTCCAGCAGCGCAACATGGTGTTCAGCCGCCAGTGCTACCAGCTCTTTCAGTTCATCCATGGTGATGGTGCTGAGCATGACAAGGGTAAGCCCCGGGTGAGCGCCGGCCAGTACGCCATCCGGCCCTTCAAGTGTCGCGCGCGCCTGGGCGCCGTTGAGCACGGCGATCATCAGCACATCGCTGGCGCGGGCAACGTCGGCGGGGGATGCCAGCACGGCGGGTACACCCTCGAGTTTTTCAGCCGCATCGTGGCGGATGTCATACACCGCCAGGGGGCGCTGATGACGGGCAAGGCAAATGGCGACGCCACCGCCGATCTGGCCCAGGCCGATAACCCCTGCGCGCAGGTTGGTACTGTTGCTGGTTGTATTCATATGGATGCTTGCTCCTGTCTTTATGGTTTGCTTATGGGTCTGTTTTGACTGCTGTGTGAGGCGCAATGCAGTGATCTGGTTGAACTCTTGCAATACACTGACTGTCTGCCAGAGTGTGCAGGATATGCCTTTTTCACTATCCCCGACGGCAGTTTTTCTCGTTCATTTTTCTCAATAATAAAGGTACTGGATATGAACAATCTCGACACTGTACTGGCCTTCGTCAAGGCCATGGAGGCCAATGACAAGGAAAGCATCCTGTCGTTTTTTGACGATCAATCGGTGTTTACCAATGTGCCGGTGGGCAGCGTCACCGGGCGCGAGGAAATCTGGAAAATCCTTGCCTCCATCCACGAGCATGCGCTCTCGGTGGAATATGTGCTGCACAATATTGCCGCCGATGAGGCCAAGGGTGTTGTTTTAACCGAACGCACAGACTGTTATGAGCTTGCCGACCGGATGATCAAATTCCGCGCCATGGGCGTGTTTGAAATTGAAAACGGCATCATCCGCGAGTGGCGCGATTATTTCGATCTCAAACAGTCCATGGAGCAGATGCCCGCTGGCACCGAATGGCCTACCTGACAGCGTCTGGGGGCTGAATACAGGTTGCCGCATTACTCTTCGTTGCCTTGTCGCTGATATGTATTGCCGGGCCTCTAAAAGTGCCAAGCCAAAGTGTGTCGGCAACAGGCTGCGCCACTGTGATGGTGCTGATCGTCTGGGTGGCGGGTAATAGCTCTTGGCACATGCTGGTCATTGATTGTGAATCTACCCGCGCCAGTCCCCAGTCCACCGGGCACTGCGAAGCGGCAGAGAGATAACATTCAAAGATGCTTTGCGGCTCGGCAGTGTGGCCAGCCACCCAGAATGAGCCATCACTGTCCCAGCGCAGATTGTCGGGCATGAAATCCAGCAACAATGTACGGGTGGCCTCGGGATCATTCAGGTCGATCTCAAAAACGGTTTTGCCCGACCAGTCGGCGGCATAGAGGTGACGGTTATCCGCTGACACCAAAAGGCCATTGGGCTGGATCAGTTTGCCGCCGGGAATCTCCCGCCAGCCCGACGCGCTGTTCCAGGCCAGGATGCCACCTGGTGGAAATACCGGTTCACTGGTCGCTGATTTTTCATTTTCAGCGGCTGCAAAAAAATTGCCGGAAGCCGTGATATAGACCGTTCCATCTGTAGCTACCGCCACGCTGTTGGCCATGGTGCCGGGGGGCAGCACAATACAATCACTCCAGGCCAGCTCAGGCTGGTTTGTCGTAGCGTTTATGGTCAGCGAGAACGCCTCGACAGATTCCCTGCCGCCGTGATTCACCACATAGAGTGACCAGTCGCCACTGGCGGATTGGTGCAGGCTGATACCGTGGGGGGCAAAATTCCCGGCAGCCAGTTCTCCCGGGCATCCACTGTCAGTGGTTTTCGCGCTTGCGTCGCTGTTGCCCTGATAGAGGCGCTGCACGGATTTGCTCTTGATGTTGATAGCGTAGAGGGCGCCGGGCTGGCTGTCGGTTACGGCCATGCCGCTGCCAATCACCCACTGGCCGTCGGGGGTGGTGAGCATGTCTTCGATATTGGGCGCATTGTCTACCCGCAGCCCCGCGGCCCATGCAGGTAACGAGGCGGCCAATAACAGGCATGGAACGAAAAAACGCAGTGAACTTGTTTTCATGTGCTGCCTCTTTGATATTTTTTCTGCTTATTGAAATTAATCTTCCCGCAACAGTTGCAGGGCCTTGGAGTTGAATTCGCGCCCGTACAGCACGGCAATCACCCACAGGGTAGCGATCAGTAGTATCCAGCCGTTGACGAGCCAGCCCAGCAGGGCGAGGGCAAAGTAATAGGCGCGCAGGCCGTGATTGAAATCGTGGTTGGCAAGGTCAGACATCTTTGCCGCCTGGAGGGCAATTTTTTCCACCTTGTCGGCGCTGAGGTTGTCCAGCCCGCTGGATTGCGGCGCGCTGCCAATCAGGATGGAGCTGAAAATATGCTCGCGTACACTCCAGGTGAATTTAAAAAAGGCATAGACAAAAATCAGCACCATCACAAACAGCTTGAACTGGATGACTTCGACGCTGGTGGTGCCCGACAGGTGCAGATTGGCGAGCACCTTGAGAAGATTTTCCGACGCAAAAATGGCGGTCAGCAAACCCGCCAGGATAAGGATGGTAGTGGAGGCAAAAAAGGTCACCACACGTTCCAGATTGCCGATGATGGTGGCGTCGCTGATACGGTTTTCTCGCCGCAGCATTTCCCGCATCCACTGCTCGCGGTGGCGGCGCATCAGGCTCGACAGGGTATAGGAGCGTTTTGCCCGGTATTTGGCATAAATGGTGTAACCCACCCAGGCCGACAGGAACAGCGCCAGGGCAAGGCTGTCGGCCAGGGTCAGGGGGAAATAAATCACAGCGTCTGCAGATAACATTTGTTTTCCATAGGGGTGTCTGCCGGTGGCAGCGTCACGGGCGGTTATTCTTTTTCCGGTTCCAGACTGTCGGCGAAAGCGTCGAGACTGTAGGGACGGCCAAGGAATTCTTCCACCATTTTCGCAGCGGGTTTGGTGCCGCCGGGGGCGAGAATAATATCGCGATAGCGCCTGGCGGTTTCACGATCATCGAGGCCATTTTTTTCGAACTCACTGAACATATCCATGGCGATCACCTTCGACCACATGTAGGTGTAGTAAATCGCCGAATAGCCGTTGAGGTGGCCGAGATTGGCGTAAAAATAGGTTTCCTGCTGATGGGGCATGGGTGAGTAGCGGGCTTCCAGTTCCATCATCTTGTCGAGCAGAGTGAAGGTGTCAGGATCGCGCTGATGGTATTCCAGCGACAGGGCTGCATAGAAAATCTGCATATTGGCCATCAGCCCCTCGCCAAACAGGCGGGCGTTGCGGAGCTTGTGCACTATCTCGTCGGGAATGGTCTCCCCCTTGCTGTTTACCGCGAAGGATTGCAGGGTGTCCTTGTCGTACATCCACTCCTCAAGCATTTGGGAGGGCGCCTCGACATAATCCCATTCGGTGGCAATGCCGCTCAAGGCCGCCCAGCGCTGATGGCCACCGAACAGGGCGTGGACCAGGTGGCCGAATTCGTGGAGGAAGGTGCGCACCTCGCTGAATTCCATGGCCTCACTGGCGTCTTTACCACCGGCAAAATTGCATACCAATGTGGATACGGGGAGTTGCTTGCCGGCAATGCCCACCTGGGTGCCGAAGGCCGCAGCGTGCTGGTATTTACCTTCGCGGGGGTGCATGTCGAGATGGAAGCGCGCCATCAGCACGCCGTCCCGGTACATTGCGTAGGATTCCACCGCTGGGTGCCAGGTGTCCGTTTGCCAGGGGCGGATTTCCACCTCGAACATGTCGGATACCAGGGCAAAAATACCGTCGCGCACCTTGCTGTAGGTGAAATACTGGCGCAGTTCGGCGGCGTCCACCTGGTATTGTTCCTTGCGGATCAATTCTTCCAGATAGGTGTTTTGCCAGCGTTCAACCTCGGTCGCCGCAGGGTCGATCTGCTGCAGGCGCGCCAGCAATTGCGCTATATCCCTTGTTGCGGCTGGTTTGACCAGAGCGTGGAAGCGGTCGATAAAGGCCTGGGCATTGGCGGCGCTGCCGACCATCTTGTCGGCGGTGATTAGGTCGGCAAAGCTGGCAAAACCTAGCAGTGTGGCCAGTTCGTGACGGGTCTTGAGCAGCTCTGTGAGCACCTTGTCGTTGACCGGGTAGCCCCGCGAGCGCTCTTCCCGGCGCAGCAGGCGCCGCACTTCATCGGAATGGGCGTAGGTGTAAACCGGCACGATATCCACGTAGCGGGTGGAGAGGCGCACCAAACCGTTGTCGCCGACAGGCCTGGCGGCCAGGAAATCCTCGGGCAGTCCGGCAAGCTCTGCGGGGCTGACTTCGATATAGCGCACATCCTCCTGTATATTCTTGTCGAATTCCTGGCCCAGACGGGTGATTTTGTCATTCAGTTCGCGGACTTTGTTGCGGGTTGCTTCGTCCTTGTCCACCCCGCTGAGACGAAACCCCCGCAAGGTGGTGAAGTGATAGTGCCTGGTGTCGGGGGACTGATCGCTGACGTCCACCTGGCTCACGGCATCGTAGATGGGCCGTGACAGGGCAATGCGACTGCCAATGTCAGCCAGGGCCGTGGTGCATTCCGCAGCCGCGTCGCGCAGGCTGGAGTCCGGGTGGACGGCTTCATAGAGTTCGGCCTGGCTGGCGCCGTCAAACAGCAGAATCTGGATGTCGTTGAGGGGGGCGAGAACACGCTCAACCGTAA
Organism: Gammaproteobacteria bacterium BRH_c0; assembly: GCA_000961645.1. Lineage (GTDB taxonomy): Bacteria > Pseudomonadota > Gammaproteobacteria > Pseudomonadales > Porticoccaceae > NAT127. The sequence goes on from LADM01000051.1 coordinate 65,096, forward strand.
ACGGAGCGCTGACTCCCTCGAGGGTGTTGATGCCCTGGTCGATGGCTGCGAGCCAGGTTTTGCACTGTTGCTCGAAACCCGCTGCGGTTGGGGCGTATCCGCTTGTGGTCGGTTGCTCCCCGGCAACGAGTTCTGCACTGCTGCTGGCGGAGGCCTGCGCTTCAGTGCTGTCCACTGTGCTTGCGGCTGGTGCCTGCGAGTGTATCCCGTCCTCATGCTGCGGGCTGCAGGCTGCCAGTGTGGCAATGAGCAGTGAACTGCACAGAATGGGCGGCAGGGTCTGTGTCAACAGGCGCTGTGTTGCCAGGGGCATGTGATTCTCCATCGGGGCCGCAGCCGGGTCCCTATTGACGGCAAAAAGATTGGCGAGGTCAAGTGTCAACTTGCGGGCCCTGAGGTCGCATTTAAGCTGAGCCGTCAACGCCATTGATCGCCGTGCAGTTTCTGCTAGAGTCTGGCCCTTGATTAATCCGTGGAGACACAACAATGATCCAGCCCAAAGTCGGCAACCTGGCGCCAGCTTTTACCCTGCTCAACCAGCGCGGCGAGAAAGTCAGCCTCAAGGATTTCAAGGGCAGTAAGAACGTGGTGCTGTATTTTTACCCCAAAGCCATGACGCCCGGATGCACCACCCAGGCCTGCGGTATCCGCGACAGCAAGGCGGATTTCGCCGCGCTGGATACGGTGGTTCTGGCGGTCAGCCCCGACCCGGTCAAAAACCTGAAAAAATTCGAAGACAAGCAGGAACTCAACTTTGACCTGCTGGCGGATGAAGACCATGCAGTGGCAGATAAATACGGGGTATGGGGACCGAAAAAATTCATGGGCCGGGAGTATGACGGTATTCACCGCATGACCTTTATCATCGGCAAGGACGGGCGCCTTCGTCACCTGATGCCCAAGGTCAATACCAAAAGCCACCATGAGGATGTGCTGGCCTGGATCAAGGCCAACCTGCAGTCCTGATGCCCGAACAGGGCTGCGGGCACTGGCGTTGCCTGTTCGGGCATGTGTGCGGCTGGCGCTTCCGGATTGTCCGCCGCCGGTTAACAGGGTAAAGTGCCGCCTTCTTTGCTATCCATATTCGCCATGACTACGAGGTTTTTGAATGAGCTTGCCCACTGAATTGCTGACTTTCGCCCAGGCCGCACCGGCGCCGGAAGCCAACCCCTTGATTACCCTGGCCATGTTTGCCGGACTGTTCCTGTTTATGTATATCCTTATTATCCGTCCCCAGCGCAAGCGCCAGAAAGAGCACCAGCAACTGGTGACCGGGCTCGCCAAGGGCGACGAAGTGGTGATGACCAGCGGTATCCTCGGCAAGATCATCAAGCTTGAGGGCGACTATATTGAGGTTGAAGTGAGCGACAATGTGAACCTCAAGTTCCAGAAATCCTCTGTTCATGCGGTACTGCCCAAAGGCACTGTCAAGTCAATCTGAACAGGCTGCGGCAGCAAGCAACAATCCTGCAAAAGGCCGCTACTGCGGCCTTTTTGTATTCCACCTAGAGGATTATCCAGTGACCATGGAGATTTCCCTGCCACCCAGGCTCAACCTGGCCCAGATTCCCACGCCTTTTTACTGTCTGGAAAAGCTCTCGGCGCAACTGGGCGGTCCGCGAATCTGGGTCAAACGGGATGACCTCACCGAATCCGCCGCTGGTGGCAACAAAATTCGCAAGCTGGAATTTGTGCTGGCAGAAGCCCGCGCTGCAGGCTGCGATACCCTGATCACCAGCGGCGGGCTGCAATCGAACCACTGCCGCGCTACAGCACTGCTGGGCGCGCGACTGGGGTTTGCGGTGCACCTGCTGCTGCGCGATGAGGGTGAATTTACGGAGGTGCCCGATGGCAACCTGTTGCTCGATTACCTGGCGGGTGCCGCGGTATCGATTTATCCGCGCAGCCGCTATCTGAAGGAGCATGCCAGCCTTGTGAGCCAGTGGCGCGAGCACTACCTGGCAGAGGGCAAAAAACCCTGGGTGATCCCGGTGGGTGCCAGCGACGGCCACGGCGTGTGGGGCTACTTCAATTGCGCCCGTGAGCTGGCTGCAGATTTCCGCCAGGCGGGCATCAGGCCTGGCAAGGTTTTCCACGCCACCGGCTCTGGTGGCACCCAGGCGGGCTTGACCCTGGGTTGCCACATCCACGTCCCGGGTTGTCAGGTGGTGGGCATGGCGGTGTGCGACGACGAACAGTATTTCCGCGCCAAGGTGCACGCCGATCTGCGTCACTGGTCGCAGCTCTACGGCTATGCCCTTGACGTTGACAGCCTGGATGTCACAGTCAATGATCGCTATATCGGCCCCGGTTACGGCGTGGCGGGGGCGGAGGTTTTTGCCACTATCCGCGAAGTGGCTGCGCTGGAGGGCCTGGTGCTCGACCCGGTCTATAGTGGCAAGGCATTCCAAGGTCTGCTGGCTGAGATCCGCTCTGGCAACCTTGCAGGGGAAAGCGATGTCGTGTTTATCCACACTGGCGGTATTTTTGGTTTGCTGGCCCAGCGCGAGCAAACGGGTTTCAGCAGACCACCCCGTGATTGACGGGTTTCAGGATGAGAGGCGGGTGTGTCGATGTCAGTATTGTCGTTGGTCAAACAGAGAGTGATTGCAGGGGAGTGCGGTAATGGCGGGTAAATTCGGTGACAAGCTGGTGATTGCCATTTCCTCCCGCGCCCTGTTCGATTTGTCGGAAAGTGATCTCATTTACCGCGAACAGGGGCTGGCGGCCTATTCCCAGCACCAGATCGAACACGAGAGTGAAGTGCTGGCCCCGGGTGATGCCTTTCCCCTGGTGCAAAAACTGCTGCGCATCAACGAGAAGCTTGGCGGTGAACCCCGGGTTGAGGTCATTCTGCTGTCACGCAATTCAGCGGACACCGGTTTGCGGGTTTTCAATTCCATCGAGCACTACAAGCTCAATATCAGTCGCGCGGCTTTTTGCGGTGGCTCCAGCCCCTATCGCTATGTGTCGGCGTTTGGCTGCCACCTGTTTCTTTCCACCCAGGCCGAGGATGTGCGCAATGCCCTCAAGCACGGGGTGGCGGCGGCGACATTGCTGTCGTCCGGTAAAACGCTGCGGGAAGGCGACGAGCTGAGTTTTGCCTTTGATGGCGATGCGGTGATTTTCTCTGATGAGGCGGAAAAGATTTTCAAGTCACAGGGGCTTGAAGAATTTACCCGCAGTGAAAAGGCCGCTGCGCGCCAGCCGCTCAACGCCGGGCCGTTCAAGAATTTTCTTGCCGCTCTGCAAAATCTCCAGTCCGAATTTCCGCCGGAGCAGTGCCCGATTCGCACCGCGCTGGTAACCGCGCGCTCTGCTCCGGCCCACGAGCGGGTGGTCATGACGCTGCGCTCGTGGAATATTCGCATTGACGAATCGCTGTTTCTCGGCGGCCTGCCCAAGGGTGAATTCCTCAAGGCCTACGGTGCCGATGTATTTTTTGACGACCAGCAGCAACACTGTGAATCGGCCAGCCCCCATGTGGCCACCGGCCATGTGCCCCACGGGGTGGCCAATGAGAGCGACGCCCCGGAGCCACAACCTGGCGGCCCATCAATCATCGTTTAACGCTTAAGCCAGGTCTTCCAGAAATGTCACAATGGCAGTCACCGCTTGCGGCTCATCCAGCGCTGGCGCGTGGCCCCTGTTGGGGATTTCCACGGCTCGGGCGCCCGGTTTGCGGCGCAACATTTCCGCTACGCAAGGCGAAGACAAAATATCCGAATGGGCGCCGCGCACGATCAGCATCGGCACTGACGCGAGGGCATCGAAAAGCGGCCATAACTCAACGGAAGTCGGGCCGCCATCACCAGCTGGCGGATTTTGGGCGATGGCCGGATCGTAGGCCGGTTCGAGCAATCCTTCGCTGTTCTCGCGGTAAAGGCGGCGGGCAAAGCGCAGCCAGTCGGCATCGCTGTAGTCTGGAAAGGCCGCGCCATTAATGCGCTGCGCCTGGCGCGCGGCTTCTTGCCAGTCGGCTGCTGCTGATCTGCTACCCACGTAGCTCTGGATACGGGCCAATCCCGCCCCTTCGATCACTGCGCCTATATCGTTGAGTACTACGCCGCGAATCAGGTCGGGTCGCATGGCCAGCATCTGCATGGCGATCAGGCCGCCCATCGACGTGCCGATCAGTACCACGTCGGTAATGCCCTTGCTGTCGAGCAGCGTAAACATATCCGCCGCATAGACCGGCACCTGGTAGCGGGAGGGATCCGAATCGTACTGCGATTGACCGCGCCCGCGCTGGTCTACCACCAGCAGCGGATAGTGAGGGCGCAAGAGATCGATCAGGCCCTCGAAATCCGCAGAGTTGCGAGTCAGGCCGTGCATGCACAGCACAGTGAAGGGGGCTTTACCTGGGCCGTAATCGCGGGCGTAGAGTTTCAGGCCATCGCTGCTGGTGTACCAGTAGGGTTGAAAGTCACTCATGGCGGGCTCCATTACTGCTTGGCCGTGATTGATAAGGCTGACAGAAAACACTGCACAGGGTTCAATACTGCGCTTATCCGACACTCCTGCCAGGGAATAACTCAATTATCGGTGACAATAGTCTGGACCAGAAACCGCCAGAGTGCACTGGATGGACGCTGCCAGTGCAGGCTACAGGGTCTTTTTCACCTGAATGCTGGGGATGCCATTTTGTTGCAACACAGTGCGCGCGTCGCCAAGGCTTTGGGTATTGCTGAAAGGGCCAACCTGCACCCGGTGCCAGGTTTCACCGGGGCGCGGGCTGACGGTTTCCACCTTGGCCTGAACATTGAGGAACAGCAGTTTTACCCGCAAATTCTCTGCGTCATTTGCACTTTTGAAGGCTCCGGCCTGGAGCAGATAAACCTCTTTGGGCGGGCTTGGCTGAGGCGGCGGGGCAGGGGCCTTCTCTGTTTCGGCCGGGGTGGCAGGTTTGGCGTTGTCTGCTTTAGCCGTGACGTCTGCTGCGGGCGGAGGAGCGGTTGCGGCTGCAACCGATGGCATCTGTGTTTCCGGCTTGGGCGTTTTGGCGGTGTCGGCCACCCTGATGTTTTCGGTGTCGGCTTCCGGCACAGGGGTGGGTTTGGGCATTTCCACCGGGGTGGCGGGGATATCCGTCTCGTCGGCGATGATGACCTCGCTTTCTTTCAGCAGAGTATAAAAATCAAAGCGGGGTTTTGGCATGGTGTCGTTGTCTTCCTCTAGCGGTGGCTCTTCGGCCACGCTTGGCTCGGCCTCTTGCCTGTCAATCTGCAGCACCAGATTCATCACCAGCGCCCCCACCAGGGCACCGGCGACAAGCCACAACCAGCCGGGGGCGGTTTTGCGGGTGGGCTGGTGGCGGGTATTCCTGGCCTTGTTGGGGCGGCGTGATGGTTTGGCGTAATCCCTGTTCATCCGGCTATTTCGTGGTCAAGTCAGGGGGGAATTGTAGGGGTTTGCAGTCGGGACTGTCAGCACCTATTTGCCAGCCGTTGGCTTTTGCCAGGCTGATGGCTGTGCAGCAGGGCGTTGAGACGGGGGCAATCTACTGCTGTCAGAGCATCTCCTGCGGGTCAACATCCACCGACCAGCGCACCTTGCGGGCGCTTTTTTCACTCTCCAGTGATGGACAGAGTGCAGTGAGCAACTGCTGCAAGGGCGCACGCTGATCGGCAAACACCGCCAGCTGAAAGCGGAAGCGGTTGTTGCGCCGCTCCATGGGAGCGGGCAGGGGGCCGAGGTAGCGCAGTGCCGGAGAGGGCG
>LADM01000061.1 GCA_000961645.1 Gammaproteobacteria bacterium BRH_c0
GTTCGTGCTGAGCTTGAGAGTCCGTTCGTGCTGAGCTTGAGAGTCCGTTCGTGCTGAGCTTGAGAGTCCCTTCGTGCTGAGCTTGAGAGTCCGTTCGTGCTGAGCTTGTCGAAGCACTGTCGCCAGGCCTTCGACAGGCTCAGGCCGAACGGCATTTTCATTTAATGCGTACCGGATCAATCATTGTCCCGTGGCGAAGTATTCTGAAGTGACGGAAGTGGTGCCTGCTGCTGAACACCTTCCCGTCCCTTCAGAGTACTTGCCCGGGCTGATGGCTATTCAAGGCCCAGAGTGATGCTGCCATCGATATAGCTGTCGATGTCCTGGGACTCCTTGTACACCTCGTATTTCACATTGAAATCATCGGCGATTTTTGACGAGCCATAGAGGGACGCAAAGCCATCCGCCTTGCTGAATAAAGGCTTGGCCTCTGCCAGCGTGAGAATCTTTGTACCTTGCAGGAACGGCATGTACTCCTCGGCAGACAATCCGACACGCGCCGCCATGATAGTCACGGCATCGCCCTGGGTGGCGGGGTCCTGGATGTAGTCGACAATGCGATACCACACCTTGGCCACCTTCTCCCACTCGGCCTTGTTGGCACTCAGGCTTTGCGGGGATACGGCCAGCACATCGTAGATCAGACCGGGTTCATCTGTTGAGGTGTAGATAGCGGTTGATCCGGGCACCAGGTCCAGCGCCTGACCTGAGCTGGGCTGCCAGGCGACGATGGCTGACACTGCGCCGGAGGCCAGCACCTGGGGGGTTTCATTAGTGGGCACGTTGACCAGCTCCACATCGGCCTCGGTCAAACCCGCCTTTTCCAGGGCATTGAGCAGCAGCAGATGGCTGACAAAACCGATCTCGACACCGACCTTCTTGCCCTTCAGATCGGCCACAGAGGTAATTCCCGGCACGCCAATAATCATGTCGTTGCCGTTGCTGTAGTCGTTGGCAAGAATCATGACATTCTTGCCGCCCGTGGCGCCGGTCACCAGGGCATCGCCGTTGGTCACAGCCACTGCATCCAGCTGGCCGGATGAGAACGCCACCATGGAGGCCACATAATCAAACCATTCGAATTGGACCTCGACACCGGCTTCATCAAACCAGCCTTTCTCGATACCCACTTCCCAGGCAACCCAGCCGGGCCAGTCGCTGTAGCCAATCTTGAGGGGTTCCGCCAGGGCGGTGGTGGACAGACTTAAGGTAAGTGCAGCAGCAGTAGCAGCTACCGCATGGCGGACAGTACGGATGGAGCGGGTGAAAAGGTTGGGACTTTTCATGGTTTCCTCCAGGGTTACAGGGTTTGCACGCGAGAGATCACTACAACAATCTCCCGGGCTTTTATCCCTCCGTGTAACCTCCGCGAGGAAGGTCGACAGCTCTCGGACCAGTCACTCCCCTTCATCTGAGGGAGCCGGAACCCTAGCCGTCTATTTCAACAAATTGTATTTGCTGTTGAATGCCATCATTGTGCAATGATCTCTTCACGGTATTAGTCAAGCAAGGTGCGTGCCAGTTTTGCACGCAGTCGGCTTTTTATATTTATTCTTTTGATAACATTGTGTTAGCAGAAAACAGGCTGCCTTTAAACTGCACACCAGGACTTGTCATCAGGCAACTGTTGCGCACCAAAAAGGGGCAAACGGTAAACGGACATCAATATCCTGTGCATGGAGACTTACTCATTCTGTTGATACCAGGGCTGTGTGCGCTACCCGCTGGCGATGACTTTATGGCGCCGCCAATTGAAGCCAGCGATAGCACTGGATAAGCGAGAGGAAAACAGATACCAGTGGTATCGTAGAGTCACTGAACATGGACGTTGCGTTATATGCCAATAACAATATCGGAGAACGCCCATGAAACAGTTTTTTCTGCTCGTATCAATTGTAGTTTTCGCGTCAGCGGCATTAGCCCATAGCGGGGGTTGCCGCAAAGATAGCCCTCCAGGAAAATGCTGTCATGCAGGCTCAAAACCTTATCACTGCCATTAGTGAGCCATGCGGGAGGAATGAAGATGCCTGGACAACACATTTTTGCAATGCCCTTTGCAAAAATTTATCCAATGTATGTGAAAAAAGCGCAACGCAAAAACCGCACGCAAGAAGAGGTTGATGAGATTATTTGCTGGTTAACCGGCTATGACCAGATGGGATTGCAACAGCAAATAGCCCTTGCAAACGATTTTGAAACATTTTTTGCGCAAGCACCGGCACTACATCCGAATGCTTCGCTTATCAAAGGCGTAGTGTGCGGCATTCGTGTCGAAGAAATCGATGACCCGCTGATGCAGAAAGTTCGTTATCTGGACAAGCTGATCGATGAGCTTGCAAAGGGAAAAAAGATCGAGAAAATCCTGCGCCAATGATTCGGCTGCGAGGGTTCATTGCGGCGGCAATATATGGCTAGCACAGGTTGTTGAATATGTGCCGCTGGCCACAATAGTCTTCCCTCCTTGCAACACAGCATCGCTGTCTATTGAAGGCCTGGGCTTGCACCTTTACTTGTGTCACTACAGCCTATGTCGTACTGTTCCGGCTGGATAACTATCTGTGCCAGATGGCAATGCATCATCATTCCTGCACCATCTTCACCACCTCAACCGGAGAATCATAATGCCAACAGTCGCCGCCTGGGGCACCACCAGCCCCACCACCGATCTAGCCCCCATGAGCATCGAACGGCGTGAGCCCGATGCTACCGATGTGGAGCTGGAAATCCTCTATTGCGGTGTATGCCACACCGATATGCACTTTGCCCGCAATGACTGGGGCTATACGCGCTATCCGCTGGTGCCCGGTCATGAAATTGTTGGCAAGGTGGTGCGGGTGGGCAGTGATGTCAGCCGTTACAAGGCGGGCGATCTGGTGGCTGTGGGTTGCCTGGTGGATTCCTGCCGTACCTGTCCTTCCTGTCAGGAGAATGTTGAGCAGTATTGCGACGGCGGCATGGTCGGCACCTATGGCTCCCCCGATCCGCGCCATGGCAATGCGGTAACATTCGGCGGTTACTCCCAGCGCATGGTGGTGAATGAGAACTATGTGTTGCGGGTGCCTACCAATCTGGATTTGAAGGCTGTGGCGCCCCTGCTGTGTGCCGGCATTACCACCTGGTCGCCATTGCAACACTGGAAAGTGGGCAAGGGTCAGACCGTGGGCGTGATCGGTTTGGGCGGCCTTGGCCATATGGGTGTGAAGTTTGCCCACGCCCTCGGCGCCAAAGTGGTGATGATCACCACCTCCCCCGGCAAGGCGGCAGATGCCCGCAAGCTCGGTGCTGACGATGTGCTGATCTCATCCGACCCGCAAGCCATGGCGGCCCATGCCAAGCAATTTGATTTTCTCCTCAATACCATTCCCGTGAGCCACGATATCAATCCCTACCTGTCGCTGCTCAAGCGCGATGGCACCATGGTGATCGTCGGCGCACTGGTACCGCTGAGCGGGCAACTGCAATCCGGTGCACTGGTGATGCAGCGTATCTCTGTAGCGGGTTCCATTATCGGTGGCATCAAGGAAACCCAGGAGATGCTGGATTTTTGCGGCGAGCACAATATCGTTTCTGATGTCGAGATGATCAGGATGGACGCCATCAACGACGCCTACGAACGCATGCTGAAAAATGATGTCAAATACCGCTTTGTGATTGATATCGGTTCCATTGCCTGAGCCTGTAATATCGATCTACGCTGTTAATAAGCAGCGTTCTTCAGTAGCAATACAGCCAGCAAAGGAAAAAAGATGGAAACCCGCTACTCAGAACACCCGGCCATGTTCAGGAATAATCCCTTGGGGTTTGTCGGAGCACTGTTGCTGGTGCCGTTGATTGTCGGCCTGGTGATACTGCTGGTGTGGTGGCTGAAGTGCATATCGATTCGTCTGTCCTTTGTCGGCAACGATCTGGTGCTGGAGAAGGGCTTGCTGAGCAAGGATCGCACCGAGCTGAATGTCGACAGCATCCGCACCGTGAATGTGTACCAGTCTTTTTTCAACCGCCTTTTCGATGTTGGAAAAATATCGATATTCACTGCCGGGGATGAGCCCGAAATGGAGGTGGCGGGATTGCCCCGGCCCAATGAGCTGAGGGAATTGATCAAGAAGCATCAGGCTGACTGACTTTTTCCTTCTGTCTGCTGTCTGCTGTCTTTTGCCTTCTACCTGTCTCTTTCCAGGCACGGGCTTCAGTCGCCTATCGAAACGCTTGCCTGCGCCCTCCTCTGCCGACCATTGCCTGACTGCTTCTTGTTTCACCCACTGCAATCAGCTCTGCCGCCTGCTGTAAATCTCCTTGTTTTCCAGGCGTTTTTCGTCACTTTTACGCATCAGCACATAGGTGGCACCAACGCCGCCGTGATGGCGCTGGGCGCTGTGAAAGGCGAGTACCGCGTCGATCTGGCGCAGCCAGTGGTTGACGCAGCTTTTCAGTAATGCCGGATTGTCGCGCAGTTCGCCCCGGCCATGGGCGATGATGGCACAGCGAATATTGTGGTCGACACAATCGTTGACGAACAGCAACACTTCCTGGCGCGCCTGCTCGACGGTCATGCGGTGCAGGTCGAGACGGGCATCGAGGGAGTATTTGCCCTGGCGCAGGCTTTTGAACACACCGTGCTGGACGCCGTCGCGCTTGTAGGTGAGCTCATCCCAGGGTTTAACCGGCTGGATATATTCCAGCCCTGCAAGGTAATTGCCTGAACGGGCAATTTCTTCCGCTGCGGCGCGGCGTCGCTCCTGCATACCGGGGGTGATGATTTTTTTGCTCGGCTGGTCGACGGTTTTGGCTGTACGCAGCGGCTCCACATCGCCGACAAATTCCTTGAAAAGGCTACTCTCGTCGTTCATGTCAGGTTCTCTCTGCCCACTGCCTGCCGCAGGGCAGCGCAGTGAGTATAGGTATTCAGTCCGGGTCAGAATTGTCGGCGGGTTCAACGCTGAGATGGGACAGATCAATCTGTACTTCCACAGGTTGCTTGCGCTCGTGGGGTTTGAGCACGTCGGCGCCGGGGCTGTCGAGGCTCAGGTGATCGGTCACAATGTCGCGCTGCGGGCTGGCACTGCGCTCCTCGGGCTTCAGCACATCGGCACCAGGTGGCGCGATGGTGATAGAGTCCGAATTTCCTTCCGGGACCGGTGGTTCAACGTTGGAGACCGGGGCACTGCCCGCCACCGCAGTGGGTGCCGGATTGCCCGCGCCTGTGTTTTCCAGTGCGACGATTTCAGCCATGGCGCCCATGCCCTTTAGCAAGGTTTTGAATTGTTCGGCTTTTTCCCGGCTGACATTCTTTTTGATGGTGATGGGACGACCGGAAAAAAGCTGGTTGACCCGCGCCTCATCGAGATTGAAAAAATCCTTCAAGCCCTGACTGACTTCCCCGAGGGTAAAGCCCGGCGCTATATCACCGCGAAAAACCACACTGCAGTTATCTGTCAAAGGGCTATCGGCCATGCTACTACTCCCGTGGCGCTCATCTGGCGGGCTGTCAGTATAAAAGGATAGCGCCCCACACCAGAACCACAAGTGCCATGGACATGAGTACCGCCGCCGAACCGAGATCCTTGGCCCGTCCCGCCAGTTCGCTGTGCTCGTGACTGATGCGATCAATGGCTGCTTCCACGGCGGAATTAAGCAACTCGACAATCAGCACCAGCAACAACACGCCGACCAGCAGCGCGACTTCAACGCCACTGTCACCCAGCCAGAAACCCAGCGGCACCAGCACCAGAGCCAGGGCCAGCTCCATGCGGAAGGCTTCCTCATGGCGAAAACAGGCCGCCAGCCCCTGCAGGGAAAAGCGCAGGGCACACACCAAACGGCGGTACAAAATACCCGACAAAGTAATTGAAAGTGCACCCATTATTTTCCCGCTTCACCGTTACCGTTGATGTGATGTTCCATGTTGAGGGCGGGGTCGGAGTCCAGCAAGCCGCCCACCTGGCGGGCAGGGACACCGGCCACGGTGGTATGGGGCCGCACCGGGTCCAGCACCAGGCTGCCTGCACCAATCCTCGCGCCCTCGCCGATGGTGATATTGCCCAGTATCTTGGCGCCGGACGATATCAGCACCCCGCGTTTGATGGTGGGATGGCGTTTGCCGCCGCCGGTGCCGGTGCCGCCCAGAGTGACAGCGTGGAGAATGGAAACATCGTCTTCGATAACGGTTGTTTCACCCACCACCAGGCCGGTGGCGTGGTCGATCATGATCCCGCCGCCAATGGTGGCAGCGGGATGAATATCCACGGCAAAGATTTCCGAGACACGGCTTTGGATGTAGCGGGCCATGGCCCTGCGCTCGTTCTGCCACAGCCAGTGGCCGATGCGGTAGGCCTGGAGGGCATGAAAACCCTTGAAATAGAGCAAGGGGATATAGTGTTTGTCACAGGCCGGATCGCGATCATAGTGGGCAAGCAGATCGCGGCGCATGCGCTCACTGATGGTCGGATCGACGGCATAACCCCTGTCGATCACCTGGTGCAGGGTCAGGGCAGAGACTACTTCGCTGCCCAGCAGGCTTGCCATGGCATAGGCCAGGGCCGACTCCAGGGAATCGTGGCTCAACACCGCGCCATGGAAATAGCTGGCCAGCACCGGCTCCTGAATCGAGACAGCGCTGACCTCTTGCCGCAGGGTTTGCCACAGCAGGTCGTGTTCAGTCACAGGGTTAGTCACGCAGAGTCAGTCCCACCATCAACAGCGGGCACTATCCCGCAACAGCGGAGCTGTTTCAACCGCTGCAGCGCACAAAGCGCGCAAAGATTTCATCCAGATGCTCCAGTACCGTGTCCTTCAGGGACAATTCACTGCCGGCAATAACGCCGGCCAGCAAAGCCGGGCTGAGACACTGTTCAAACTGCTGCGCCACCGGCCTGTAGCTGAGGTGCCAGGGCTCCGGTGCAACGCCATCGTCACGGCGATTGGGCTGGAAATAGGGGCGATAAAAGCCACTGGCGGCAAATTCAGGGCTGTCGAGCCAGGCCCCCAGCCGCGCGAAGGGACCGCCGGGGGCATACTCCCCAGGTACCAGCTCCAACCGGTAATCGTCGCCCACCGCGGCCCGGTCCCAGACATCCATATCCGTGCCCCAGTGGTGGCGGGAGGCGCCCGGCAGTGCCGACCAGCGCAGGATGGCAAACACCTTGTCGCGATCCGACAGGGTATTCATGTCGATGGGCCTGCCCTGACTGTCGAACACGGGTCGCTGGCCGCTGGCCTTGCCGTTCCAGATCAGCAGCTGGCGCTCGAAACTGCGATAGCCGCTGGCTACCGCCAGCTCAATGCCCTGCTCCCGGGCCAGGGCGCAGAGATGCTGAAGCGGTTCAATCACCAACTGATGGAGCATGACAGTGTCCGCCAGGGGCGCGAGATGCGCGGTGTCCTGGCCGCACACGCTCTCGCGATCAGGAGTGCTGGCCTTGTTGGTGTTCCGTTGAGTCATAGAATTCAAACCCGCTCGCGACCAGCGATATCCTCGGACCACAGTTCAGGCTTTTCGCCGATAAAGCGGCCCATCAGTTGCCGACACTCACTATCGTCGAGAAGCAGCACATCCACCCCGTGGTCGAGCAGAAAATCCCTGTTGCCGGGGAAGGAGCGCTCCTCCCCCACCACCACTCGCGGAATACCGAATTGCACAATGGTACCCGCGCACATCATGCAGGGGCTGAGCGTGGTGTAGAGCGTCAGGGTTGAGTAATCGCTGCGGCGACCCAGGCGACGGATACAGTCCATTTCGCCGTGGGCTGTGGGGTCGCCATCCTGCACCCGTCGGTTATGGCCCGCCGCCACAACCCGCCCCCCTTCAACAATGACTGCGCCAATGGGCAGGCCGCCCTCGTTATAGGAGGCCAGTGCCTGGCGGTAGGCGGCCTGGATAAATTCCCGGTGCTGATCCATCGTCACATCACTCTCTGCTATTGGGCCTGCTAAAGGAATTTCTCATCTTCCATACTGAAGTTGCCGGCTTCGCCGATACGGGCTTCGGCCAGGCGGATACGGGTTTGCAGGTTGCCTTTTGAATCGACCCCGCGCAGGGCCTCCTCACGGCTGATCTTCTTGTTCATGTACAGATCAAAGACCGACTGCTCAAAGGTCATCATACCCACATCGGTACTGTGCTCCATGGTGTCGCGGATGGATTCGAATTCGCCCTGCTGGATCAGGTCGACGATATAGGGGGTTGAAAGCATCAGCTCACAGGCGGGAACCCTGCCCCCGTTAAGGGCGGTGAGCAGGCGCTGGGAGAATATACCCTTGATATTGAGCGCCAGGTCGTCAAGCACCTGGCGGCGCGATGTTTCAGGAAAAAAGTTGGCAATGCGCTCCAGCCCCTGGTAGGCGTTGTTGGCGTGCAGGGTAGAGAGGCAGAGATGCCCCGTGTCGGCGTAGGCGATGGCGTGGCGCATGGTTTCGGCATCGCGGATTTCGCCAATCATGATCACGTCCGGCGCTTCCCGCAAAGCATTCTTGAGCGCGCTGGCATAGTTCATGGTGTCGATGCCCACTTCGCGCTGGTTGACGATGGATTTCTTGTGGATGTGCAGGTACTCCACCGGGTCCTCGATGGTGAGAATATGGCCGGTTCGGGTGCTGCTGCGGTGATCGATCATCGATGCCAGGGTGGTGGACTTGCCCGACCCGGTGGACCCCACCACCAGAATCAGGCCGCGCGGTTCCAGCACCAGATCGCGGAGGATGACCGGCAGGCCGAGATCCTCGATGGAGGGAATTTTCGATTTCAGGTAGCGCACCACCACTGCCATCTGGCTGCGCTGGAAAAATACATTGACGCGAAAACGCCCCAGCTCGGGCACCGAGATGGCGAAATTTGATTCCAGGGTGGATTCAAGCTCCTTCTTTTGCTTGTCATTCATGACACCGTAAATCAGCTGCTTGACGTTTTCGTTGCTGACCTCGGTATTGGCGATGGGCATGGTGACGCCCTGGATTTTGATCTGCACTGGCGCACCCGCTGTAAAGTACAGATCGGAGGCCTCTTTTTTGGCCATGACATTGAGAAAATCTACCAGATCAGCCATTGCACTCCCCGTTTATTGACTTGCCAGTGGGCTTATTATGCGCTGCCCCGATTGATTTTCCGACCGCTGTTACCGAGACGGCTGATGCTCCCTGAACCAGGCGATCAGGGCTGCCACCACAGCGGGATCAAACTGTTTGCCGCTTTGTTCCTGCAGGTATTGCACAGCATCATCATGTGACCAGGCGGTTTTGTAGGGCCGCTCGCTGGTCAGGGCATCATAGACATCGACTGCCGAAAAGATCCGTGCCGCGAGGGGAATCTGCTCCGCCTTGAGCCCCCGCGGGTAACCGCTACCGTCCCAGCGCTCGTGGTGGCAGTAGGGAATATCCAGGGCCCGGCGCAGGTAGGCAATGGGCGCCAGCATCTCGTAGGCATAGGTGGGATGGCGGCGCATGACCTGCCACTCCTCTTCGTTGAGCTTGCCGGGTTTGAGCAGCACGGCGTCGGGAATGCCGATTTTGCCAATGTCGTGCAACAGGGCGCCGCGCCGTATGTGCACCAGATCTTCGTCTCCGACATCCATGCTGCGCGCGATCTGCATGGTCATGGTCACGACCCGTTTGCTGTGCTCCTCAGTTTCCTCTTCCTTGAGCGCCAAGGCCCTGGTCCAGCCCTCCAGGGTAGCGTCGTAGGCCTGCATCAACTCCTGGTGCTTGCGCCCCAGATCGCGGAACAGCAGGGCGCTGTCCATCGCAATGGCAATCTGCCCACCCAGGGCATCAAACATGGATCGCCACTCCTGATCGCGCCTGCGGGGCGAACGGTTGAACAGTTCCAGCACGCCCAGGGTGCGGCCCTTGGCGACCAGCGGCACCACGGCGTAATCGACAAATTTCTCGTCTGCCAGCATTTCCTTGCGCACCAGCTTGTCGTGATTGTTGGAATCGGGCAAAAAAATGACTACCTGTTCCAGGGCTGCGCGCCCGGCGGGACTCTCGCCGAGGGCAATGGAGGTGCGCTCGATAGCGGTGGTAATAAAACCCTTTGCCTGCCGCATATTCCAGCCGCTGACTGTGAACATCAACGGACAGGATGGTTGCCGCATCCACATCCAGCTGGCTGATAATTTCATTGAGGGCGACATTGTAGATAACACGCAAATCCAGGCTGCCCGCGATGGCCATGTCAATATTGCGCAGGGCCTGGATGTTGGCGAGTCGACGCCGCATATTCTCCATCAGATGAATACGGTGCAGGGCCACGCCCATCATTTCGCCAATGGAGGACAGCAGCCGCACATCGTTGTCATTAAAGGGATGCGACTCGACAGTGGAGCTCCTGCCCACTGCCAGCACACCTTCATTGTCCCCTCCCCACTTGAGGGGCACAAAGACCGCAGGGCCCACGCCCAGCTGCAATTGCGCATCATAGGCTTCGCAGGCTCCATCCTCGGTGATAAACACCGTATTACCGGCCACCGTTCTCGCTACAGCGGAGTCGGCAATATTGAAGGATTTACCCACCAGGGACTCCCATGCTCCAGCGGCCTGCTCGACCAGGTATTGCTGACAATCATCCGACAACACGGCAATGACACTGGCATCTGCATCCAGCGCTGTTGTTACATCGGCAATACCGCTATTGAATAACGACGCCGCATCAGTGGCCTTGCGCAGGCTCGCAGAAATGTTGAACAGGGCGGACAATTCCCGGTTGTAATCTTCCAGTTCTGATTCAGCACACAGCCGTTCACTGATATCCCTGCACAGGGTAAAGAACAGCTGGCTGCCACCTACCCCCACCGGATTGATGCTGATTTCAACATCAATGGTCGAGCCATCGGGGCGCCGGAACACGGTTTCGATGTTGAAGGCGTTGTCGGGAAGGGGAGAAAAAACATGTCTGAACTCCTCTTCAGTTGGATAATTGTCATCCCAGTCCCAGGGATGTTTACCCAGCAACATGTCCTTGCTGACCAGCCCGGTCATACTGGCAAAGCTGTGGTTGGCGTCAACCACCGCAAAGCTGCTGTCGAGCACGCAGATACCGTCGCGCGCCTCTTCGAAGAGGATACGGCGTCGTTCAGAGGCGGCAATCATCTCCTGATGGCTGCGTTTTTGATCGGTAATGTCTGTCCAGGCGCCAACGATTGTGTCGTGACTGACCCTATCCCCGGACACATAGCGCAGCTGGTCGCGAATCCACACCAGGCTGCCATCCTTGCGGCAAAATCGGTATTCGTGGTCGAGCGACGATCTGCTGGCGACAAATGCCTGGTAGCGGGCAACAGCATCGTTCACATCTTCAGGGTAGATGTGGTTCTTCCACCAGTTGGCAACCAGGGCTTCTTCTGTGCTGTAGCCCAGGGTGGCACGGATATTCTCGCTCACCCACAGGCAGCGGGTCTGATCCTGATTCACGTCAAGGGTAAAACAGATAGCCGGGCTGACAGACAGGTAGTGGTTGAGCAGCTGGTTGGTTTGCAACTCCTGCTTGTGCGCCCTGTCGACTCGCGCCAGAACCCGACTCAGCAGGAAATACAGGGTATACGGATTTAATGGTTGATGGGGCACCTTCACCCCATCAATCTGATACCACCCTCAGATGGTTGATAGATCGACTCCGTAGTTGAGTTCCTCTGCGAAGTCCGGCAGTCCGTAACCGATGGTTTTCTTGTAGAAAGGAGAGACCTTCGCAGTCGGTGCCTTCTTCTTGTGCTTCGTGGTGTAGAGCATTCGTGCCCGCATCACCTCGAAGGAGTAACCGCGCCCTTCACGGTTCTTGTCCTTGGCCAGTCGGTTGATGGACTCCGTGTAAGCGTTGGTGACGGGCATGTCCGTCTCGAAGTAGGTCATGGTCTCTTCGCGCCAGTTTCCCACTGCCCTGACCAGATCGCTCCAGACTTCCTTTTGGCCCTTCGGGATGGTGGCTATCCACTCGTCCAGGGCGGCTTCTGCCTGGAGCCGTGTGGTGGCGTCCCAGATGCCGTAGAAGCGCTCCTTGTGCTCGTAGGCGGCCAGCAGTTGCGGGAACGCGCCTGTCCAGGTCTCCATGATGAGGCGCTCCCGGTCTGAGACTTCGTGAGCGCGTTTCAGCAGGATTTTCCGGTCTCCCTTGAGAGTCCGGCTCTGGGACGGTTTCAGCTCCTTTCTGAGGCCCTTGCGCACTCTCTCTAGGGCATCGTTGGCCATGCGCACCACATGGAACTTATCGACCACGATACGGGCCTGGGGCAGCACAGCCTTGACCGCTGCCCGGTAGGGGTTCCACATGTCCATGCTGACGATCTCGACCTTCTGCCGGTCTTTCAGCTTCATCAGGTAGTTGGTCACCACGTCCTGGCGGCGGGTGGCCAGCAGGTCGAGCAGGGTTCGCTCCTCAATGTTGGTCAGAATGCAGCGGTAGCGCTTGTTCAGGTATAGCTCGTCAATGCCCAGGATGCGGGGCGTCTCGAAGCGGTGCCAGCGCCCCAGGAACTCGGCGCGGGCGTTGAAGATGTCGCGCACCGTCTTCTCGTCCAGGCCGGTCTGTGCCGCCACAAAGGTGTAGGGGTGGTTGAAGGATTCCTTCTCCACGTACTCATGCAGCCGCAGTGTCATACGGAATCCGTCCACCATCTCCGGTAGCTGGGGCCTGAATGTTGTCTTGCAGGCCCGGCAGGTGTATCGGCGGCGGACCACCCAGAGAGTGACCCGCTTGCCGTGGATGGGCAGATCACGATAGGGAACGTCACGCTTGCCGAACCGTACGAACTCACCCTGCACGCCGCATTCCTCGCAGGCGATGGGATCGGGCACGTCCACCTGGAAGTGCATTTCGTCGTCGGTTGATTTGCAGCCCAGTACTTGGTATTGCGGCAGGTGAAGGATGTTGTCGGGAAGTTCGGTCATGGTGTTGTATAGGCGTAGGTGTCAGTCAGATCCATCCGACTCGGCATTGGTGTTTGCTTTTTTACCCAACAAGCTGCTGGAAACGAAAAGTAAGGCACCGAGGACAATTGCAATATCAGCCAGGTTGAAGGCCGGCCAATGCCAGTCTCGCCAATAGAAATCAAAGGAATCCACAACATAGCCGCGAAAGACCCGGTCAATCAGGTTGCCCATGGCGCCACCGAGGATAAGACTGTAAGCGATGGCTTCTCCTTTATGATGATTTTCAAGGATCAGCTTGATCAGAAAAATCGAGACCACTACCGCGATTCCGATAAAAAAGTAGCGCTGCCAGCCTCCACCATTCGCAAAAAGACTGAATGCGGCACCGGTGTTCCATAGGTGCACCCAGTTAAAGAACGGGGTCACCGAAACATACTCGCCATAGGCCATTGATTGCTGCACCAGCCACTTTACAGCCTGATCAGACGCTGCCAGCAGGCCCGATATGGACAATAGGGCATACGGCGAGAGCTTTTTGCCAATAATGAGCATTATTTAACCCTTCAACGCCAAAATGCGTCTGGCACCGTTAAGTACAATGCCCCCCGCGATGGTGCCGATAATCAGATCCGGATAATTGGAACCGGTCCACGCGACCAGGGCGCCGGCGGTGATGACCCCCAGGTTGATCACCACGTCGTTGGCCGAGAATATCCAGCTTGCCTTCATGTGCGCCCCGCCTTCCCGATGTTTGGATATGAGCAGCAGACAACTGGTATTGGCAATCAATGCGACGAATGCGATAGCCATCATCACCAGCGATTCAGGCTCACTACCGAATACAAAGCGTCTCACCACCTCTACGAGCACGCCCACAGCCAAGATCAGTTGCAGTACACCAGCAAGATGCGCGGCACGTACCTGCATTTTCACGCTATGTCCAACCGCATAAAGGGCAAGCCCGTACACCGCCGCATCGGCAAAATTGTCCAGGGATTCTCCAATCAGGCCGGTGGACTGGGCGATCAGACCGGCAGTCATTTCCACCACGAACAGAAGTGCATTGATGCCGAGCAACCAGCGCAGGGTCCCGGATTCTTGCTTAGCAGAAGCTGCCGAAAACTCGGCGGCCTTGATGGTCTCCGGATTTGCAGCGACGGTTTCCTGAAGCGAGGCGCCTAGCCCCAAGGTCTTCAGTTTCGAGGTGACGGGCTCGACCTCGCCGTCATGCACGACCTTCAGCCGGCGGTTCGACAAGTCGAAGGACAGCGCCCGAATCTCCTCAAAGCCGTTCAGGGCTAGGCGAATCATTCGTTCTTCTGATGGACAGTCCATCTTCGGCACGGCATAAACACTGACCCATCTCCCTGGCGCCTCGGAGGAGGCCTGTATATCGGTATCCGCTGCGGACGTTGCATCACCGCCACAGGCGCCACCACAGGATTTGCTCATGATACGACTCCACTTGAACAATGTTGTGGTACCATTTAAAACTATAAAGCTACTATAAGGTCAATAGAGTAAAGAATCCGTTGGGGAGGAGGCTGATGCGCATTGGTCAGTTGGCGCAGTTGGTAGGGGTCGAAACACAGACGATCCGCTTCTATGAACAGCAGGGCTTGTTGCCGCCGCCTGATCGGCAGGACAACGGTTACCGTGTCTATACCGAGAAGCATGGTGAGGGGCTGGCCTTCATCCGTCGCTGCAGAATCCTGGGCCTGTCACTGGCTGAGATTCACGAACTACAGAGCTATCAGGACGACCCTCATCAGCCTTGTACCGCCGTCAACGCCTTGCTCGATGATCACATCTCTCATGTGCGGTCGCAGATAACCGCTCTGCAAGCGCTTGAGAAACAACTCGTTTCACTGAGAGCGAGTTGCAACGATGACCGGGGAGTTGAGGCGTGTGGGGTTCTTGCTGGAATTAGCGAAGGAAACATGCACCAGCAGTAGGTGAAGCATCAACCAGATAATCCGATGAGATGCCGGTCTGTCTCACTCTCATGCAAAGGTAAGATCAACCATTTAATCCGCTTACCCGAAATACAGCAGCGCGGATGTGGCAAGCACAAACCACAACCCCTTATGGAGCTGAACTCGGGCGAGATCGGCTTTATCTTCGATGAAAGTACTCAACAGCGCATCGCTGAAGAAAATCCACACTGCAGCAAACAGCGCATACACCAGACAGATGCGCAATGTGGACCTAACGGCTTGTATCATAAGAGTATCTTCCCTGAGCCTGATACGGCTACAGACTGCCCATAATGGGGTTTACCCAACACCGCTTTGCACTGATACGGATCAAACCGTTTTACTCCGGCAGCGTGGGATACTTGGCCGGTTCATCCCCCTGGCCGAAATCTTCGCTGCGATCGACATTCTCAAGCCAGATCACTGGAGTCATGTTGCCGTCGCCGCGGAAAAACTGGGAAACCCACAACAGACAGGCCACCATGAAGATAGCTCCCATCGCCATAAAACACAGCATTTTAAAAAATTTCATCTGCTGATCCGTCGACATTGGTGGTATGGGAAGTAGAGTAACAGGCCTTGCTTAACTGCGTCGATGGCTGGATTTTAACACTGGCAGTTATCACCAGCGATTAGCGTGATTGCTCTACACTGGCATATTGCACCCCCATCAGCCACCTGGAAGCATGACGTGAATGAGTTTGTGATACGAACCGCCGAAGACCTCAAACAGCTGCAATACGGCATAGTGCCTGAAACCGAAATTCAGCTGGGTATTGAATTGATCAAGTCGGGGGTTATCACCAATGACCAGCTGCGCGCGGCCATGCAGCACAAACGTCACCCGCGTGATTCACTGGTCAGCGTACTGGAAACCATGGGAGTGATCGACCACGCCAACCGGCCGCTGGTGCTTGCCTCGCGACTCGGCATACCCACTGTGCGTATCAATGAATTGGACATGGATGCCGGTGTCATCAAGGAGATCCCCTCCGAGATTATCCTTCGTTACCAGGTGTTGCCACTCGGGATTGTTGGCAATCGCCTGATTGTAGCGGTTGCCGATCCGGCTAAAACCGATGCCATTCACACCCTGAATTTTGTCTCGGAACGCCATGTGGATGTGGTGGTCGCTCCGGCCAGTGATATCAGCCAGATGATCGAGCGCCATGTACTCAATGCCGAGGAAGAAGAAATTCTGATCGAGCTTGGCAACAATACCGACGCCAATGAAGAACATCACTATTCAGTGCAGATGCTCAAGGAAAAAGCCTCGGAAAAACCCATCGTCAAATTTGTCGACTCGCTGCTGCATCGGGCGGTGTCCATGGGGGCATCGGATATCAATATTCGTCCCACGGAAAAAGGCGGCGATATCTACTTTCGCGTCGATGGCAAACTGCTGCTGCAGCGCAGTGTCGATCACCGCCTGCTGACACCGACTGTGAGTCGTATCAAGATTGTCTCGGGAATGAATATCGCCGAGCGCCGCCTGCCCCAGGACGGCTCCACCATGCTGATTGAAAACGGCCAGCGGGTGGATTTTCGTGTGTCAGTGATACCCATGATCACCGGCGAATCGGTGGTGATCCGGGTGCTCGACAAAAGCAAGGGGCTGGTCAGCCTCGACGCCCTGGGCCTGCCCGCCAACGAAATCCAGCGCATGCGCAATATCCTCACTCACAGCTTCGGCATATTCCTGGTGACCGGGCCAACCGGCTCGGGCAAGTCCACCACCCTTTATGCCGTACTCAATGAGCGCAACCAGCGCGGCGTGCATATCATCACCGTCGAAGATCCGGTGGAGTACCGCCTTGACGGTATCGAGCAGATCCAGATCAAACCCCAGATTGGCTACACCTTTGCGGAAGCCCTGCGCCATATCCTGCGCCACGACCCGGATGAAATCCTGATTGGCGAGATGCGTGACCTGGAAACCGCCGAAATCGCCATCAAGGCGGCACTCACCGGCCACTTCGTGATGAGCACCCTGCACACCAATGACGCCCCCAGCAGTATCACCAGGCTGATTGATATGGGGATAGAGGCCTACCTGATCAATTCCACGGTGGTGGGAGTGCTGGCCCAGCGACTGGTGCGGCGAATCTGCAAGCACTGCCGCGAAACTGATCCGGATGAAAGCAATCTCAAGGCCTATTTCAAGCTCCCCGCAGATTTTGTCGCCCAGCGGGGAAAGGGTTGTTTTGAATGTCACCAGACCGGCTACAAGGGGCGGCTGATGGTAGGAGAGCTGCTGGAAGTGACTCACACCCTGCAGTCACTGATCAGCAAGAGAGTCAATGCCGATGTCCTGCGCGACCAGGCCATAAGCGATGGCATGTCACCCCTGGCCCAGAATGCACTGATGCTGGTGGAAAGCGGGGAAACCACCCTGGCCGAAGCCTTTGCGGTCAAGCTGGAATGATGACGGGAGACGGGAGACGGGAGACGGGAGACGGGAGACGACAGTCAAATTTGTCTCCCGCCCGGGCGGCAAGATAAAGGCTACAGCTCTTCGTTTTCCCTGGCCGTTTCAGCATTTTTGCGACCAGAACGGTCAACATAGTCTTTTGCCTGACGCGGCGGCGGCCCCTGGTTTTCAACCGTGAGGCCGGAGCCGTCTTCAAGAGTATTGATCACCGTCACCGGCGATTGATCGTAGCCGGGATGCAGATTCGGATCGCGGGTTTCGGTTTGCTGACCGTCGGGCGCCCCAAGTCGCTCGTAAACAACGCTATTGATGGGACGGCCATTGCGCATCAGGCGTTTTTCACAGTCCTTGATACCGGTTTTGGCATTATCGACACAGTACCACCCCACATAGGAGTCAGCTGGCTTGCCCTTGGGCCACAGGCTGGCGCCACAACCGGCGAGCAACAGGGTCGCCAGGGGCAGGCAGATCAGGGTTTTTGCCACAGCCATTATTCAGATCCCCAGCTTGGCGAGAATATCAGTGACTTCGCGCAGGATGCCGGCGGCGCGGGGATGGCGAATCTCGAAATCAGAGGCCTGGTGCTCGATCCGTTCGCGCAGGTTTTCTCCTTCGTCCGCGTCGATATCTTCACCGGCAGCAATGCGCACGATGTCAGTCATCACGTGGGAGAGCACATCTTCCCGTGGATTTTTGCGGGTTGCATCTTCAAGTTCCCGATGCAGCTCAATCAACTGTTCACGTAATTCATTTGATTCCACGGTTAACTCCTCTGTATAAATACACAAGCGGCAATTGCGCCCTGTTACGGGGCAACAATCATAATGATGCGCTAATCCGGGTCACAACGGCATAAAAATTGCTGCAATGATGCACGCCCAATAATAACCCGGCAATTACGCCCTACTTTTGGGCAAAAACCTGAAAAGACAAAAACTATGCACGATAAAAGTGCGCAAAACCCCAAGAGGACTCTGGAATGTTAAAAAAACTGCTCCAAAAAGCACCAAACCTTTGGGTTTTGCTGCTCGCCCTGCCTCTCTCCGCCAATGCGGCTGACATCAATGGTGCCGATACCGCCTGGATACTGACAGCAACGGCCCTGGTGCTTTTCATGACCATACCAGGGCTGGCGTTATTTTACGGTGGTTTGGTGCGCTCGAAAAACATTCTTTCGGTACTGATGCAATGTTTTGCCATTACCTGTGCCGCCAGCATTGTCTGGTTTGTGTGTGGCTACAGCCTGGCATTTACCGAAGGCAGCGCATTTTTGGGAGGCTGGTCCCAGATGTTCCTGGCCGGACTGACGGAGGATTCCGTGTCGGGCACCATTCCCGAATCAGTCTTTGTGATGTTCCAGATGACCTTCGCCATTATCACCCCGGCGCTGATTGTCGGCGCCTTTGCCGAGCGCATGCGCTTTTCCACCATGCTGGTGTTCAGCATCCTGTGGCTGCTGGTGGTGTATGTGCCCATTACCCACTGGGTGTGGGGTGGCGGCTGGCTGGGGCAAATGGGCCTGCTCGATTTTGCCGGCGGCACCGTGGTGCATATTACCGCCGGGGTTGCCGCACTGGTTGCCGCACTGGTGATGGGCAAGCGCAAGGGCTTTCCCGAACACGCCATGCCGCCCCACAACCTGACCATGACCGTGACCGGCGCCGGTATGTTGTGGGTGGGCTGGTTTGGTTTTAACGGCGGCTCGGCACTGGCGGCGAACGGTGATGCCGGCATGGCCATGCTGGTGACCCACATTTCCGCTGCTGCCGGTTCCCTGGCGTGGATGGGCATGGAATGGGTGCGCCACGGCAAGCCCTCAGTACTGGGTATCGTTACCGGTATGGTGGCGGGGCTGGGCACCATTACCCCCGCTTCCGGTTTTGTTGGCCCCGGCGGCGCCCTGGTGATCGGCCTTAGCGCCGGTGTAATCTGCTATGTGGCGACCCAGGCCATCAAGCAGAAATTCAAGATTGACGATTCCCTCGATGTGTTCCCCGTGCACGGTGTGGGCGGCATACTCGGCACCCTGCTGGCCGGTGTTTTTGCCTCGGATCAACTGGGTGTGTTCAGCGGCCAGGGCTATAACGAAGGCATGGCCATGGCGTCGCAGCTGGGAGTACAGGCCACCGGTGTCGTTGCCACCCTGGTGTATACCGCCGTTGTAACCTTTATCCTCCTCAAAGTACTCGGCGCCCTGATGGGCCTGCGGGTAGACAGGGAGCAGGAAACCGTCGGGCTCGACCTGACCCTGCACGACGAGCGCGGCTACGATCTTTAACCGTTACGCGTTTCACGAAACACGTTGCACGTAAATGACAAAAGCCCCGGGAAATCCCGGGGCTTTTTGCTTGGGCAGTCCCGCTTTTAACGTGCAACGTGTTCCGTGCAACTCAAATCAGTACCTGGCAATCACCTCATCGCCAAAGCGATGCACCCAGTCGATCTTCTGCTGCAGGGTCATGGTGTCGGGCAGGTACGGGTTGCGATAACCCACGTTCAGGTCAGTCACGCCTATATCTTCCAGGTGCCGCATCTCGTCGATGGTGGACACCGGCATACCGGCGGCAATCATCAGCGGGTCATTCTCGCGGCCAAACTCCTTGCGGTACTGCTTCACCAGGCCAATGCGTTCGATCAGCTGCTCTTCAGTGACACTGATAAACAGGAAGCCATCCGTATATTGCGCGGCGCGACGGTAGGCCGGTTTGCTGTGGCCACCGTAGATAATGGTCGGGCACCTGGATGGCACCGGGCACATTTTGATGGGCGGAATATCGTAGTGCTCGCCGTGCCACTCGAAATACTCGCCGGTCATCAGACCGGGAATAATCTGAAGTATCTCGTCCATCCGTGCCGCCCGCGTCTCCCACTCTTCTCCGCAGGCGTGAAAATCCTCCGGCCAGGGGTCGAGGCCGACACCGAGAATAAAGCGGTCATTGGTAAAACTCGCCAGTGAGCTGACCATCTTGGCGGTCAGAACCGGATCGCGGATAGGCACTTTCAGCACACCGGTCTGGAACTGCAGCTTTTCGGTGACCACCGACATGGCGGCAAACAGCTGAAAGGGATCGATAAAGGGCGCGCCGTCGAGAAAGCTGCGGTCGCCGGATTCGGTGTAGGGATACTTTTCCGACGTATTTTTGGGGTAAAGGATACTGTCGCCGGTGGAGAAGATGGCAAAACCCGCCTCATCGGCAGCCTTGGCCAGGGGAATATAGTGGCTGATATCGCACATTGCTTCACTGAGGGTAAATCGCATGGCATTGTCCCTGTGTGTTGTTATTGACGTGGCGAATGCAGCTTAGGTAGCGGGATTTACCCTGTCAAATATCCTCTGTTAACACGGGATGTTAGACTCTGCCCACATGTCATCACAACAGGGAGAAAACTGTGTCAAACCAACCTCATATCGCCAAAGCCTACATGCTGCTGGGCTGTCCTTTTTGTTTCAAATTCATGCTGTTCATGACCGAGGCCGGTTTGCTTGACCAGATCGAACTGGTCAGCCTCGATCATTCATCGCCGGAGTACGGGCAGGTAAAAGCACAGCTGGAAAAGCAGGCAGGGCGCGCAGTGTCCTTTCCCACCGTGGAAATCGAGCCAGGCGTTTTGCTGTCGGATACCAAGGCGTTGATCGAACACTACCGCGCCCAACAGGGGCTGGGCGACAGGGCGCTGCCTGTGCTCGACTTTTATGAGCAGGGCCTGTTCCAGAATGTGGTCAATCTCTACAAGGAGAACATGTCCCTCAAGGAACAGCTGAAAGCGCAGTAATCCAGCCAAGCTGATGTCAGGGCCCGGCGGCTAGCCCGGGCCTTGTCGATCCCGGGCCTTGTCGATATAGCTGCACATCTGCTCCGCCCCCTCGGCGATGCGCGGGCCGTGGCGGTGCAACAGATCGGGGTTGATCACATAAACCTGCTGGTTGGCGACGGCGGAAATATCAGGCCAGCGCTGCCAGTCACTGGCCCACTCCGGCGGGTTGCCATCCGACTCGCTGATGACGATCACCTGCGGATCCTTGAGCACCACCATCTCCAGACTGGTATTGACCACCAGCGCGGGTGCGTCGGCAAAAATATTCTCGCCACCGCAAAGGCGGATAATATCCGACACCAGGTGCTCGCCGTTGAGACTGATCATCGGCTGGTTCCAGATTTGCTGGAACACCCTGACTTTTTGCCGCTGGCTGTAGGTATCCCGCAGCCGCTTGATCCTGCCATTGAAATCGTTGATCACGGCATCAGCTTCTGCTCGCTGGCCGGTCAGCTGCCCCAGGCGCGCCAGTTCCACGGGGATATCCGCGATACTGCGTGGCTCCTGCACATAGACCTTTAACCCAAGCGCTTTCAGACGTGCCACGACCTGCTCGCCGTTGCCGCTGCGCCAGACAATCACCAGGTCCGGTCTCAGCCTCAGCAGCACCTCGTAGTTGATGGTGCTGCTGCTGCCCAGCCGCAGGATGTTTTGCGCGGCGGCGGGATAATCGCTCCACTCAACAGTGGCGACAATGCGCTCACCGGCACCGATGGCAAACAGCTGTTCGGTGATATGGGGGCTGAGGCTGACGATGCGCTGTGCCGGGCCGTCGAGCACCAGCGACTGGCCGTCGGCATCCACCACGGGAATGTCCGCTGCGCTGACCGGGCATGCGATCAACATCGCCAACAGCAAACAGAGCCAACAATTGATCAGGCGCAGCATCAGGTAATCACCAGGGGATTGCCTGTCAGCGGGTTGGTCTGCACCACCGCGCTGACACCAAACACGCGGCGAATATTGTCGGGGGTGAGCACTGCCAGGGGCGTGCCGTGCTCCACCATTCGCCCGCAATCGAGCAGCAGCATGCGGGTGGCGCAACGCGCCGCCATATTGAGATCGTGGAGCACCATCACCACCCCGAACCCCTGCCCTGCCAGTTGCTGCACCAGATCAAGGGTCAGCTGCTGGTGAGCCAGGTCAAAGGAGGCGGTGGGCTCGTCAAGGATCAGGATGCGCGCCTGGTCAGCCACCGGTTCCCATATCTGCGCCAGCACCCGCGCCAGCTGCACCCGCTGCTTTTCACCGCCGGACAGCTGGGTGTAAATGCGACCCCGCAGATGGCTGCCGTCCACCGCCGTCAGCGCTGCGCTGACGATTTCAGTATCTCGCTGCAGGCCGGTGTCGTGGGGCGTGCGCCCCAGCATCACCACTTCCTCACAGGTAAAGGGGAAATCCAGGGTTGCGCCCTGGGGCAGAACCGCCATGGCCCGCGCTCTCTCAGCGGCGTGCCACTGCTGGATGGGGCGACCATTGAAGGTCACCTCGCCAGCACCAGGCGCCCACTCCCCGCTCAATACCCGCAACAGGGTGCTCTTGCCCGCGCCATTGGGTCCGAGAATGGTGAGCACTTCGCCGGGCTGCACGGCAAAACTCACATCCTTCAGCAACTGCGCACCGTGCAGGCGCAGGGAAACGCTCTCCATGGCCAGGCTCATGGCAGCACCCCGCTGTAGTTGCGGCGCCGCTGCTGGATCAGCAGGGAGACAAAAAACGGTGCGCCAAGCAGGGCGGTAATCACCCCGGTGGGCAGCTCGGCGGGCAGAATCAGCACCCGCGCCAGGGTATCGGCCACCACCATGAATACTGCCCCCATCAGCAGCGAGCCGGGGATCAGGTAGCGGTGATCGGGGCCGATCAGCAGGCGCACCCAGTGGGGCACCATCAGCCCCACAAAGGCCACGATGCCGGAGGTGGCAACGGCGATACCAACTCCAAAGGCCGTGATCAGAATGATGCGGCGCTTGAGGGATTCCACCGCCACCCCCAGATGCCGAGCTTCGGATTCCCCCAGCAGCAGGGCGTTGAGGGCCTGGCTCTGGCGCGGCAGCACGGCAACCATCAGCAGTGCCGCAACAGCGACGATACCGACCCGCTCCCAGTTGGCGCCTTCGAGGCTGCCCATCTGCCACAGGCTGATGCGGCGCAGCATGTCGTTGTCGGCAAAAAAACTGAACAGGCTGTTGAGGGCGCCCGCCAGGGCACTGATGGCAATACCCGCCAGCAGCATGGTGGCGACAGAGGTACCGGCCTCGGTGGTGGCCAGCCG
>LADM01000129.1 GCA_000961645.1 Gammaproteobacteria bacterium BRH_c0
TTGGCGCTTTTTTAGGCACAACGCCGACAATCCAAATAGTGTTAACAGGCCCTAGCTGAGTCCGCGAGCCTGCTGCTCGCGCAGAATCAGCGCCAGGGCAAAACTCACCAGTCTTGACTGCATGCTGTCGGCGCGGCCCGGCAGCATGATGGGCACGCGGGCGCCGAGGACGATACCGGCGCCACCGGCTCCCCCCAGGTGCTCCATCTGCTTGGCCAGCATATTGCCCGCTTCCATATCCGGCACCAGGAGGATATCCGCCTGGCCGGCAACGCTGGAGGGGATATTCTTGATGGTGGCCGAGTCAACGGAAATAGCGTGATCAAACGTCAGGGGGCCGTCCAGCAGCCCTTTGGTGATCTGGCCGCGGTCCGCCATTTTGCACAGGGCGGCGGCATCCAGGGTTGACTGGATATGGGGTTCAATGGTCTCCAGGGCGGAAAGAATGGCCACTTTGGGAGTCTCGATGCCGAGGGAGATGGCAAAGTTGATGGCGTTCTGGACGATATCGCGCTTCTGGTCGAGATTGGGGCGGATATTCACCGAGGTGTCGGTGATCAGCAGCGGTCCGCTATGGCCCGGCACATCAAACACAAAGGCGTGGCTCATCCGGCCGCCAACCTGCAGTCCGGTGCCCTTCCTGACCACTGGAGCCATCAGCTCGCTGATGGTGAGCTTGCCGCGCAGGATGGCGTCCACCTCGGTATTGATGGCCAGATCAACAGCTCTGCCAGCAGCGGCGACCGGGTGCTGGCTGATATTGATGATCTCATAGCCATCCAGGTCGATACCGGCCTCCTCGGCGGCAGCCTGGATCTTGGTCCTGGAGCCGATCAGCAGCGGTCTGATCAGGTTGAGGCGCACAGCTTCGGCAACCGATGCCAGCGATAGCTTGTCCACCGGATTGACCACGGCAGTAACCAGTGGGCCATGCTCCGCTGCCAGGGTTCTTGCCCGCTCCATATAGGTTTGAAAAAGAGCGTGTTCGCGCACCTGGATGTCGGGGATCGCCCAGCGCGGGCGCGATATCTTGGTGGTTGGCGCCATCACTTCGGCAACACCGGAGATGGCCTTCTGGTTGCCATCCTTGACCACCAGGCAGTCCAGGACGATGCGGTGGTGCTCCTCGTGCTTCTCCCGCACCGTCACCGAGACGGTCACATGGTCGCCAACACCAATGGGACGCAGGAATTTCAATGACTGGCTCATGTAGATGGCGCCGGGTCCGGGCAGGTCGGTGCCCAGTACACTGGAAATCAGCGAGCCGCCCCACATGCCGTGGGCGATCACCTCCTGAAAGCGGCTGTCGCGGGCAAACTCCTCATCCACATGAGCCGGGTTGACATCGCCCGACATAATGGCGAACAGCTTGATGTCCCGGTAGGTCAGCTCCTTTTCCAGGGTGGCGCTGTCACCCACACTGATTTCGTCAAAGGTGCGGTTTTCGATGATATCGGTATTGGTCATAAGGACTCGTTCAGCTGGTCGTTAGAGGGAGGATAGCCCGGGCTTGTGGCTGCGCCGTGACATGACAGGGCCGCAATTTTGCAATTTTTATCTGCATACCGCTACCATAGGCGCCACATCTTTCTGAGCAGGGTTGGCAAATGGCGGTAAAGCGGGCTGCGCTAGCATGAGAACAGTATGGATAGTGCGCATTGTGATGCTGGCCAGCTGCTGCCTGTGGCTCGCCGCCTGCTCAACCCAGAGCCCGCAAAAAAGTGCGGGCACCATGGGTGGCGATGAGCATGCAGTCAGATTTGCCCTCTACGATCAGTTTGGTGAATGGCGCGGGGTTCCCTACCGCATGGGCGGGCTGTCAAAAAGCGGTGTTGACTGTTCCGGCCTTGTCTATCTGACCTTCCGCGATCGCTTCAATGTCCAGCTGCCACGCAGCACCCGTGACCTGGCGCGGATGGGCTCCAGCGTCAAACCCGGCGACAGGCAAAGCGGCGACCTGGTGCTGTTCAGAATTAACCGCAATCTCAACCACGTGGGCATCTACCTGGAGGATGGTCGTTTTATGCACACCTCCAGCAGAAAAGGCGTGATGATCTCCAGCCTCAGCGATCCCTACTGGCAGAAGCGCTACTGGAAAACGGTGAGGCCAAGGCAGTCGCTGCTGGCGCAAAGGTAGCTGGCTGCTTGCTGTAACTGTGCCACAGACCCGCAGCAGGCAAGAAGTCAGGGATCACGGAGGTGAAGATGTCTGCTAGTGAGCCAACCCTCCAGCTGTGGCGGACCCAGGCCCGCTACAATAGCTGGATGAACGATAACCTGTTCGAGAGCTGCGCCAGCCTCACCGATGAGCAGCGCAAACGCAATCTGGGCGCATTTTTTGCCTCCATCCACGGTACCCTCAACCACCTCCTTCTGGCCGATCGCGTCTGGCTGGGCCGGATTCGCGGAGAACCCTTTGCCGTAACATCCCTCGATCAGGAGTTGTATGGCGACTTCGACACACTGCGCCATGAACGACAATTGACAGATGCGTCACTCACCCGGCTGGTAGCAGAATTTGGCTGTGACGATCTGGCGCGGGTGGTGAGCTACAGACGGATTTCCGGCGGCGAGGCGAAAGCACTGCCCTTGCCGGTGTTGATGACCCATCTCTTCAATCACCAGATTCACCACCGTGGCCAGCTGACGACATTGCTCAGCCAGCTGGGTGTCGATTACGGCGCCACTGACCTGATTGCCATGCCGGGTGAGTTGCTATGAAAGCCTCATTCCGGCCGTTGTATTTCGATGGTGCTGTGGACGATCTCCTCATGTTCCGCCAGCCGCTCGCGCACCTGTGAAGGTGTCAGGGTTTCATCGCGGGTGAAGAGGGTGAGGATACAGTAGTAACTGCGCCGCCCGGCGCGCCACACATGCAGGTCGGTGATGTAGGTATCCGCGGCCAGAGAGCCGTTTTCCACTACTTCGCGGATCTCCTGCACCACAGGATGATCCATCTCCCGGTCGAGCAGCACTCGGGCCGTGTCGCGCAACAGGTTCTTCGCCCACAGGGCAATCAGTATGCTGCCGATAATCCCCATCAGCGGGTCGAGCCAGCCCCAGCCGTACAACCAGCCGCCTGCCAGGGCGACAATGGCGAGCAGGGAGGTGGCGGCATCGGCCAATACATGGATGTAGGCGGATTTCAGGTTCAGGTCCTGGTGCTGATGGCCGTGATCGCCGTGGTGATCCTGGTCATGGCTGTGCGCCGTAGACAGCACCAGGGCGCAGACTACATTCACCGCAAGCCCCAGGGTGGCAACTGCCATGGCTTCGGGGTAGCGGATGTCACCGGGGTGTATCAGCCGCTCCACCGACGCCACCACCATCAGCGCCGCAATACAGAGCAGGAATACGGCGCTGGCAAAACCGCCCAGCACCTCTATCTTCCAGGTGCCGAAGGCAAAGCGCGGGTCGTGGGCATAGCGTCGCGCCGCCGCGTAGGCAAAGGTGCTGAGGCCAATGGCCACAGCGTGGGAACTCATGTGCCAGCCATCCGCCAGCAAGGCCATGGAGTTGTACCACCAGCCAGCGCTGATCTCCACCACCATGGCGACAAGGGTGATCCAGACCACGGTGCGGGTGCCCCGTTCCGCCGCCAGGTTACCCTGGTCAAAGAGGTGGATATGGGTGGATGAGCCGGGGTTTTGCCCTGTCATGAGATGCCTTCCTCGCTTTCAATAAGGTGATGTTAATGCCGTCTGGTAATGGCATTTTGTGACCTGGTGAGTTGCGGTGGATACAACGTCTGACCGGCACATCCCGATGCTCAGAATCCAAAGGATTCGCCAGCGCCCAGCAGGGTGGCAATCCCCAGTACGGCAAACATTGCTGCGGCGAGGCCGTGTACCAGTCGTACCGGCATCCGCTGGGCAATCCTGTCGCCAAAAAGCACGGCGGGGACATTGGCGATCATCATGCCCAGGGTTGTGCCTGCCACCACCGCCACAAGGGCATTGTACTGGGCGGCCAGCGCCACCGTAGCCACCTGGGTTTTATCGCCCATTTCCGCCAGGAAAAAAGCCACCAGGGTGGTGCCAAACACCCCGAAGTGGGTAAGCCTGGCATCGTCTTCGTCGAACTTGTCGGGAATCAGTGTCCACACAGCCATGGCGATAAAGGATATGCCCAATACCCAGCGCAGGCTTTGTGGCGTAAACAGGGCGGTGAGCCAGGTGCCGAGGAGTCCGGCAAAGGCGTGATTGGCAATGGTAGCAATGAGGATGCCGAGCACGATGGGCAGGGGTTTGCGAAAGCGGGCAGCGAGGATAAAGGCCAGTAACTGGGTTTTGTCGCCGATTTCAGCCAGTGCGACGATGCCAGTGGAGATCAGAAATGCATTCATGGTTAATTCCCGGCCGGATCAGGACAAATGACCACACAGCCTCTCCGGCCGTACGGAAGGCGGTGTGGTCAAAGGTCTTGCCAGGCGTGGAGCTGCTTGCACCATGGTTTGAATCCGGAATTTTCACCAGGCTAAACCAAGTATGTTGACGCAAGCCCCATCTCCCTCAACCGGGGTGGGCGGCTACTCCCCTAAGACGCGGGCATGGTAGCGAAAGTGGCAGCGGCTGTCGATTGCCGGCTCTCGATTGCCAGATTGGTCGGGGTCATTGTCAGTGCTTATGCCGGTGCTGTTGCCACACTTTATCCATTTCCACCAGGACAGCGCTGAACAGGGCAAAACTGCAAATGATGGCCCACATCTGCCAGGGGATGGGCGCTGTGCCAAATACCCGGTTGAAGGGAGGCCAGTAGGTAAAGGCCATTTGCAGGAGCAGCATCGCGCTGCTGCCGTACCACACCCAGGGATTGGATAAGGGCGGCAGTTGCCACAGGTAATGGCGCAATGACCGGCAATTGAAAAGGTACAGTATTTCCACCATCACAAAGACA
Source organism: Gammaproteobacteria bacterium BRH_c0 (assembly GCA_000961645.1). Taxonomy (GTDB): domain Bacteria; phylum Pseudomonadota; class Gammaproteobacteria; order Pseudomonadales; family Porticoccaceae; genus NAT127. The sequence continues at coordinate 4,897 of LADM01000129.1, forward strand.
TTGGCGGCTACCGTGCGTGCGGCGTCAATGGTCAACCCCTGGTGCAGGCTGTATTCAAACAGGCTAAAGGCGCCGGTCAGCATGAGGAGTGCAACCAGCAGTACCTGGCGCATGATCTGGCGGTCGAGTATGGGCATCGCAGGGGGGCGTGGCGGCCGCGCCATGATGTCATTTTCCGCAGGTTCAAAGGCCAGCATCAGGCCAAGCAGAACCGCGGTGGTCATGTTGATCCAGAGAATTTGCAGCGGCGCGATGGGAAGGGGGGTGCCCAGCAATACGGCGGTGAGTATCACCAACCCCTCGGCGGCATTGGTGGGAATAGTCCAGGTAATGAATTTGATCAGGTTGTCGTAAATGCCGCGGCCTTCTTCCACGGCGGCCTCGATAGCGGCGAAGTTGTCATCGGTGAGCACCATGTCGGCAGATTCCTTGGCCACTTCGGTGCCGCCCAGCCCCATGGCAATGCCAATATCCGCCTGTTTCAACGCCGGAGCATCGTTGACCCCGTCCCCGGTCATGGCCACCACATCGCCATTTGCCTGCAGGGCCTTGACCAGACGCAGTTTCTGTTCGGGTTCCACCCGGGCAAATATGTCCACCTCGCGCACAGCGCAACCCAGGGCCTCATCGTCCAGTGCCGCCAGCTGCCGGCCACTGATAGCCTTTGCATCAGCGCCAGCAATCCCCAGCTGGCGGGCAATGGCAATGGCCGTGCCGGAGTGATCGCCGGTGATCATCTTGACCCGGATGCCGGCGGCGTCACAGGCCTGTACTGCAACGATGGCCTGGGCGCGGGGCGGATCGATCATCCCTGTCAGGCCGAGGAAAACCAACCCGCTGGCGACATCCTGGTGTTTCAATTCCAGGCCTGGAGCCAAACGGGAATGGGCGAGGGCAAGAACCCGCAGGCCGCTGGCGGACATGGCCTGGGCAGCAGCTTCGATGGCGCCAGTGTCGAGAGCGGTTTCATGTCCCTGCCGGTCAAGCATGGAGACACAGGCGGGCAGCAGTTTTTCCAGGGCACCCTTGATGTAGACAATGCGAGCACCCTCAATTTCGTGGAGCGTGGCCATATACTGGCGGGACGAATCGAAAGGCAGCTCATCGAGGCGAGGGAAAACCCGGTTCAGGGTGGATTCGTTGAGATCACCCTTGCGAGCGGCCACCAGCAGGGCGGCCTCTGTGGGATCGCCGGAGACCAGCCACTGGTTGTCATCCTGGCGCAATCCTGCATCGTTGCAGAGCACTCCCGCCAGCAGGGTTTCCCTGAGGGCGCCGTCGGGATTGGCGGTGGTGCTGTCCAGTTGAATGCTGCCTGAGGGGTTGTAGCCATCGCCGCTGACGCGAAAGTGGTCGCCCCCGGTGTGGATTTCCCGAACGGTCATGGCGTTTTCGGTAAGGGTGCCGGTCTTGTCGGAACAGATCACCGTAGTGCTGCCCAGGGTTTCCACAGCTGGCAGCTTGCGGATAATGGCCCGCCGCTTTGCCATGCGCGCCACACCCATTGCCAGTGTCACCGTGACCACTGCGGGCAAACCCTCCGGGATGGCTCCCACTGCAAGTGCCACCGCCGCCATAAACATGTTGAAAGGGCTTTCGCCGCGCAACAGGCCCACTACAAAGGTCAGTGCGGCAAGAGCCAGAATGGCGACCAGCAGGCGGCTGGCAAAGTCATTGATTTTGCGCGTCAGAGGCGTGGCGAGCTGGTCGCTCTGGGCTATCAAGCGATAGATGTTGCCCGCTTCAGTAGCGTCGCCAGTGGCCACTACCAGCCCGGCGCCCTGGCCGGCCACCACGAGGGTGCCGGTATAAGCCATATTGCGGCGCTCTGCCAGGGGTGTTTCCCTGGCCAGGCAGCGGGGATCCTTGGCTACTGGCAGGGATTCGCCGGTGAGGGCTGCTTCCGCTGCCCGCAGCTCCTTGCTGGCGACGAGGCGCAGATCTGCGGGCACCTTGTCCCCGCTGGCGAGGTGTACCACATCCCCCGGCACCAGCTGACTGGCATCGATGCGGCGCTTTTCGCCATTGCGCAGCACCGTGGTTTCGGTGGCAATGGCCCGCGCCAGGGAGGCCAGAGCGGCCTCTGCCTTGCCCTCCTGTGCAAAACCAATGGCAGCGTTGATGACTACCACGCCAAAGATCACCCCGGAATCCAGCCACTCGCCGAGAAAGGCTGTGATGGCCCCGGCTCCTATCAGCACCAGCACCAGGGGTTGGCTGAACTGGGCTGCAAAACGCAGCAGGGGGCCGCGCCCGGGGCTGGCGCTGGGTTTATTGGGTCCGTAACTGTTGAGGCGTTCCAGAGCCTGGGCGTCAGTTAGCCCCTGACGCGGGTCGCTGCCGAGATTGTCAGCAACTTCAAAGTGTTCGCTGGCGTGCCAGTCGTGTTTTTGCAATCTAGTCATGGGACTTGGTCTGGTGTCCGGATTTGAGGCGTTGTCAGCATTGCTGGCATAAGATCGCGTGCTGGAAACTGATCGGGAGACAGCCCGGTCGTGGACTTTGCCATAAGCCGGGGCTATGCTAAGACACTTGTATGAAAGTGCCTTGGCGTCAGTTAAGCTGAAGCCCGAAAGCCAGCCTTACAACTATAAAATCATCGTACCTGTTCCCGACCCATTCAGCCGTTGTTACAGATCAACCTGAAATCACTTACTAACAAACTATAAGGAGTTTTGCATGGATCTTGGTATTGCAGGAAAAGTTGCCGTTGTCACAGGCGGATCACACGGCATTGGCCGCGCCATCTCCGAAGAGCTGGGGCGCAATGGCTGCCGTGTAGTGGTGGTTGCCCGTGGCCAGGCCCAGCTGGATGACACTGTGCGGGCCATCGAAGCGGAGGGTGGTGAAGCGATGGCTGTGTCTGCTGACCTGCTGGACTTTGCCAGTTATCCGCGCATCGTAGCCGAGGCTAGCGCAAAATTCGGTACCCCAGATATCGCCATTTATTCTCCGGTTGCGCCACCGCCAGGATCCTTTGATGATTTCACAGATGAGGATTTCGACAAGTCCTACAGCTCTGTGGTGAAGGGTTTTGCCCATTTTGCCCGGGCCATGGCGCCGGGCATGAAAGACAAGCGCTGGGGCCGCATCATCACCATCGGCTCCGGCTGTGCAAAGGTGCCCGCCCGCTATTCATCCCTGCATTTTCACTATGCCCTGGCCAATACCAACCGCCCCGCCGCGCTGGGCCTCAGCCGCACCCTCGCGGATGAACTGGGTCCATTTGGCATTACCGTTAACACCATTCCGCCGGGCTTTATCGATACCGGCGAAAACTACGCGGCGTTCTTCCAGGCCTGCGCCGATGAAGTGGGACAAAATTACGAAGAATTTATGGCCAATGAACTCAAGCGCATTCCTCTCAACCGCTTCGGTACACCGGACGAGATTTCCGGTTTGGCGGCATTTTTGTGCTCGCGCCAGGCAGGCTATATCACCGGCCAGTACATCGTGGTGGACGGCGGACATATGGAAACCTATTGGTAAGCCGTTGCACGCTTCACGTAACAAGTTTCACGTGGGCAGCCGCCCCGGAGACAGCCTCAGTGCAGGCTTTTACGAGAAACGTGAAACGTGATACGTGATACGTGTTACGTGCAACTCGTCAAATAATGAGGAAGAAATAATGGATCTTGGTATAGCAGGTAAAGTCGCCCTGGTGACAGGCGGCTCCCACGGTATTGGTCGCGCGATTTCCGAAGACCTGGGGCGCAATGGTTGCAAGGTGGTGGTCGTGGCCCGCAAACAGCAGTGGCTCGACGAGACGGTAAAGGCGATCCGCGATGAAGGTGGCGAAGCCGTGTCAGTGTCAGCAGATCTGCTGGATTTTTCCAGCTACCCGCGCATGGTGGCGGAGGCCGAAAAAGCCTTTGGCACAACACCCGATATTGCGATTTATTCCCCCGTGGGGCCGCCCTCCGGCGCCTTTGACGATTTCAAGGACGAGGACTTCGACAAATCCTACACCGCCGTGGTCAAGGGTTTTGCCAATTTTGTGCGCGCCGTGGCGCCCGGCATGAAGGAAAAGCGCTGGGGCCGTATCGTCACCATTGGCTCCGGCCATGGCAAGTTGCCAGCGCGCCTTTCCACCCTTCATTTCAGCTATGTGCTCGCCAATACCAACCGCCCTGCGGCCCTGGGTTTGAGCCGCACCATTGCCGATGAGCTCGGCCCTTACGGCATTACTGTCAACACCATACCGCCCGGCTTTATCGATACCGGCGAAAACTACAAGGCGTTCTTTGAAGTCTGCGCCGCGCGGGAAGGCCTTACCTATGAACAATTCATGGAGCGCGAGCTGAAGCGTATCCCCATGAACCGCTATGGCACGCCGGAGGAGATTTCCGGCGTGTGCGCGTTTTTGTGCTCCCAGCGGGCGGCTTACATCACCGGCCAATATATCGTGGTGGACGGCGGGCATATGGAGACCTATTTTTAGGGAAGGCCCAGCAGGTTGCGCGCCTCCGGCGTGCAACCTGATTGCCCCGACCACAGCACGACCACAGCACGACCACAGCCCGATCATAGGTAGTCACCATGCCCCGGCACCCGGTGAACGACATCTTCAACCAGCCTCCGGCGCTGGAGAATTTCAACCGCTTTGAAGCTAATCGTGCGCTGCGCGACGCTGTGCGACGCGAAGGTGCCGACTGGGCCGCCGAGGAACTGGCCGCCTGTGGTGCAGAGTTGGGCTCGACCGAGTGGATCGAGCGCGGTCGCCTTGCCAACGATTTCCCTCCTCGTCTGAATCGTTTCGACCGCTTCGGTCACACTGTCAATACCTTTGAGTTTCATCCCGCCTGGCATCAGTGTCTTAACTGGATTAATCAGCGCGGTCTCGCCGGTGCCAGCTGGGACGACGACAGGTCGGGCGCCCAGGTGCGCCGCAGCGCCCTGTTTCAGCTGTTTGCCGAAGTGGAGTGCGGCAGCCTCTGCCCCGCTACCATGACCCACGGCGCCGTGCCGGTGCTCGCCAGGGCAGGAGGCTTTGCTGAGCCCTGGCTGAAATTGCTGCGCGAGCCTGTCTACGACCAGCGTTTTATGCCCATCGAAGGCAAGCGTGGCGCCCTGATGGGGATGGGCCTCACCGAGCGCCAGGGCGGCTCGGACGTGCGCGCCAATACCAGCCGCGCGGAACCCGACAGTGATGGCTGGTATCGCCTGCATGGCCACAAATGGTTTTTCTCGGCCGCCATGTGCGATGCCTTTCTGGTGACGGCACAGGCGCCGCAAGGACTTACGTGTTTTTTCCTGCCGCGCTTTACACCGGACGGCGAGGAGAACGCCCTCCGCATATTGCGCGACAAGGACAAGCTCGGTGACCGCGCCAATGCCAGTGCCGAAGTCGAGTTTCACGGTGCCCTGGTGCGACGCGTCGGCGAGGAGGGGCGGGGTATCGCCACGGTGCTTGAAATGGCCAACTACACCCGCCTCGATTGCGCCAACGGTTCGGTGGGCATTATGCGATCGGCGCTGTCCGAAGCCCTGCAATGTGCCCGCTATCGCAAAGTGTTTGGCAAGACCTTGGACCGGCAACCGCTGATGGTCAATGTACTGGCGGATCTGGCGCTGGAGATGGAAGGCCATACTGCCCTGTGCCTACGGGTTGCCGCCTGCCTCGACGCCCAGGCGCGCGACCCGGAGGCTGCGTTGCTGCAGCGGCTGTTGATACCGATTGCCAAGTACTGGGTGTGCAAGCGCGCCCCGACGGTGATCGCCGAAGCCATGGAGGTGACGGGTGGCAACGGTTATGTAGAGACGGGCCCGATGCCGAGGCTTTTTCGCCAATCGCCGCTTAACTCCATTTGGGAAGGCGCTGGCAATATCATGTGCCTCGATGTGCTGCGGGTTCTGGCACGGGATAGCAGCGTGCTGGCGCTGTTGTTCACGCAGCTGGAGGGCACACAGGGGTTGTCTTCCCGTTACGACTGGGCGCTGGCGGATATCAAGCAGCGCCTGACCTCGACCACCCTTCACGAAGGCGACGCCCGCTGGCTGGTGGAGCGGCTGGCGTTGATTATTCAGGCGTCATTGCTGCTGGCAGACGGGGCTTCGCCGCTGGCGGAAGCGTTTTGCCGCAGCCGCCTGGGTGAGCGTGCGGGCAGGGCCTTTGGCTGCCTTGAGGGGGCGACGGACTTCAGGACTATTCTCGATCGCGCCATGCCTGTGTAGCCGCAGATGATCTAGTTGATTGTCGATCGACAATTTCACTCTGTGGCCGTCGATTCTTTTGGGTATCTCCCTTTCATTCAGGCAAAAAAAACCGCCGGTCGCCCGGCGGTTAATGCACTTTGGGATCGTTTTGCTGTTACAGCGTATTACTGGGCGCCAAACCGGTAGCGCACCTGGGCACCCCACATGCGGGGCTCGTTGTAGACAGCAGATGCAGTACCGACGAAGGCGTAGTAGGAGTTAAGAGCCACTGCGTGAAGATCATCGGTGGCGTTGCGAACGAAAAACGCCAGATCAAAGTTGCTGTTCAGCACATTGGACCAATCGGCGCGCAGGTTCAGATTGCCGTAGCCATCCTGCTTGCCAAAGCCATCGGACAGAGCGGTGTCGTTGAGCCACACCGAAGATTGACGGTAGTAATCGGCCATCAGTGTGATGTCACCCCATTCGGCAGGAGTTGGCAGTGTGTAGCGCACGCCGATGGTGCCCTGGTTTTCCGGTGTGCCGGTGTAGGGGCTGTCCTCGTAGGGCAGCACTGCGCCGGTGATTACATTGGTCACAAAACCGGGCCATTCCTTGTACTGGGCATCGATATAGGAGTAGGTGAGCGACAGTTCAAGGCGGTCAGTGACCAGGAATTGAGTGCTCAGCTCCAGCCCCTGAATCTCGGCCTTGGCAATGTTATTGACCTGGGTGGTGGGTGCGCCCTGGGTGCCGATATTTTCGCTGCGTTGAATATCCTCGTACCACATTTTGTAGATCGCGGCATTGGTGCGCACCGGCATATCGCCGATCGCCCAGTCGGCCTTGATGCCCAGTTCCAGGTCATCCACGGTTTCCGGGTCGTAGTTCAGTTCAAACCCCGGCGGTGGATTCTGAGGGTTGCTGGCAGTGTTGGTGCCACCGGGCTTGAAGCCGCGACGGTGTGCCAGGTACACCAGGGTATCGTCGTTGAACTGATAATCGAGACTGATGGTCCAGCTGGGGGCGGAATCATCCAGGCCCGGGCGATCCTGGAAGGTATTGCCAGGCACCAGGTTGCCACTCATCAGTGCCAGCTGGTCGACGGGGATCTGGCCGCGGGTACCGGAGGATTCCGTCCAGCGATAGCCGGTGGTCAGTTTCAGGCCTTCAAGCAGCCATTCGGAGAGGTCGAAGGTGGTCTGGGCGAAGTAGCCTTTTTGTTCGTCTTCCTGGTCGGCAGAGAAACCGCCGACGATGGTGGGAGAGAAGGTGGGGCTCAGCGCATTGCCGAAAGTGGCGAACAGGGGCGGATAGTTCAGATCGAACTGCTGCTTCTCGATGTAGTAACCGACAATCCAGGAGTGGCGGCCATCGATGTCACCCATGACCTGGAATTCTTCACTGTAGTCGTCGAGCCAGTCATTCTTTCCGCTTGCCGCTGATGAAGGGACGGGCTGGAAGTTCTGGTAATCCCAGTTGTTGTACACCAAGCCGTTGGGCAGCGGGTTGCCGCCGTCATAGGTGGTGCGTACACCCAGGTTGCGGATGGTGCTGAACACGTTCTTGATAGTGACATCGCCGAGAAAGCCGATCTCGCCGAGATCAAAAGTGGTGATATTCAGCAGTTGATCGGTCTTGCCCTTGAAGATCAGTTCACCACCAGCGAGGTTGCGGCGCTTGGCGCTGTCGCCGCCGGTGGTGACCCGCTCTTCTTCAGCGATCAGCTGATCGCGCAGTGAGTTCAGAATGCCGAGGCGTTGCGTGGCGCAAGCCTGGCTGCCAGCGGCATTGCCGGGATTCAGTGCGCCACACAAGCCCTGCACGGCAAACCAGCCGGGGCCGGCACCGGGGGTGGTGTTGTACAGCGCAAAGTTCTCGTTGACGTTCAACAGCACGGAGCCACTGTTGTTTTCATCCACTTCATTGTGGGCATGCATGAAGTAGCTGTTGATGGAATCTGTTGGTGTGAACTCGATACCCAGGCGGTAGGAATTGCGATTGCGATCATCCAGTGTCTGCCCGGTGTTTAGCGTTTTGGTAAAGCCGTCGCGGCGCACAATATTCGCTGCCAGGCGGGCGTTCAACACACCTTCAACAATGGGCACGTCGATGGCACCAGTGGTTTCACGCCAGTTGTATTCGCCGATGGTCTGTTCCAAAAAGCCACCGAATTCGCCGGTTGGACGCTGTGGCGAGAACAGTATTGCACCACCGGTGCTGCTGCGACCGAACAGGGTGCCCTGCGGGCCTTTCAGCACCTGTACCGAGGCGAGGTCAAAAAGCTGGGCATTGTTGCCGATGCTGATCCGTGCGCCATTGCCGAGGGGTGCGTCGGCAAAGTAGGTGACGACGCTGGGGCTGGAGCCAAAGGTCTGGCCCTGGCCGCGGATAAAGTAGGAGACGCTGTTGCGCTGGATGCTCTGATTGCGAATTTCGAGACCTGGGGTATGAAATTTCAGGTCATCGGGCTTGGTGACACCCTTGACACGCAGATCGTCACTGCTCAGTGCGCTGACCGACACGGGGACTTCCTGAAGGCTTTCCTCCCGCTTCCGGGCGGTGACCACGATTTCCTCAAGGCGTGTGACAGTACCAGATTGAGCAAGCAGTGGCGGAGCAATCACAGTAGCGAGCGCAGTGATGCCTATACCGGCAACATGGCGGCGCATGGATGGTGCTTTCAATAACATGGGTAACCCTCTTGGTATTTCTTTGGATTTATGTGCTCAGACACGACGCTAAGTGCGTGAGTCCGAGGTCGTCGGGTAAGGCAGCGACTTATTTGATCATATATTTACGCATGCGTCAAAATAATACCTGATTGCAGTGGTGCGATTCAAGAATTAATAGGACATTAATGTAAATATATGTAAGGGGCGTCTGGGGCGTGTCGGGGGCGTTGGAATAAAAAGTGCCGCCAGTCAGTTGGCGGCACTTGGGCTGCTCAGATAGTGAGTATTGACAATTGCGGCTCTTACTGGTCACCAAAACGATAGCGCAGGGTGGCTCCCCACATTCTGGGCTCACTGTACACAGCGGCAATTGTGCCGGTGTAGGCGAAGTAGGAGGGGGCCGCAACCATGTGAATGTCATCGGTGACATTGCGAACGAAGAATGAAATATCAAATGGCTGGTTGAATACACTGGACCAATCAAAACGCAGGTTGAGATTGCCATAGGTGCCCTGCCTGCCAAGGCCGTTGTCATCCAGTGCTGTATCGTTAAGCCATACGGCACTCTGGCGATAGTAATCTCCCATAATGGCCATTTCGCCCCACTCCGCCGGGGTTGGCAGCGTGTAGCGGACGGTGACAGTACCCTGATGCTCAGGCGTTCCCACATAGGGGCTGTCTTCCAGCTGGAGAACTTCGCCAGTGACAATGTTCACGGTAGTGCCTGGCCACTTGGTGTATTCGGCATCGATATAGGAATAATTGAGGCCCAGTTGCAGGCGGTCAGTTGCCAGTAACTGGACGCTGAATTCCAGGCCCTGTATCTCAGCCTCGGCAATGTTGGCCACCTGTGTGCCGATACTGGTGCTGCTGCCGGAACCGATGGTGATGGTCTCATTGCGTTGGATATCGGTGTACCACATCTTGTAAAGGGAAGCGTTGGTGCGCACTGGCATGCCCGCCAGTTCCCAGTCGGCCTTGACGCCGAGCTCTATGTCATCGACGGTTTCCGGATCGTAATTGAGCTCGAAGTCGGGGCTGGCAGCGCTGGGCGGAATATTGGAGCCACCGGGTTTGAAACCGCGGCGATGGGCAAGGTACACCAGGGTATCGTTGTTGACCTGATAGTCGAGGCTGATGTTCCAGCTCGGTGCAGAGTCATTTGTTTTGGGGATCTGGTTTTCCACTGGGCCTGGTCTCAGGATGCCCTCAAAGAAGTAGGCGTTGGCGTCGTAGGGGGTGCTGGGGCGGTCCGCTTTGGATTCCGTCCAGCGATAGCCGGTTGTCAGCTTCAGGCCATCTGCCAGCCAGTCAGACAGGTCCAGGGTGGTCTGGGCAAAATAGCCCTTTTGCTGATCGGTCTGGTTGGTCGAAAAACCCGATACCACGGAGGGCGCCAGGTTGGGGAACAGAACATTGCCAAACAGTGAGAACAGGGGCGGATAGTTCAGGTCGTACTGTTGTTTCTCCATGTAATAACCGAGGATCCAGGAGTGCTTGTCGGCGATGGTGCCGAGAATCTGGAATTCCTCACTGTAGTCATCCAGCCAGTCGTTGCTGCCGTCAGCGGCGCTTGAGCCAACAGGCTGAAAGTTCTGGTAATCAAAGTTGTTATGCACCAGACCATTGGGGATTGGGCTGCCGCCATCGTATTTGGTTCTGACGCCCAGATTGCGAATGGTGCTGAACACGTTTTTAATGCTGACATCACCCAAAAATCCCAGTTCGCCGAGGTCAACAGTGGTGATATTCAGCAGCTGGTCGCTCTTGCCCTTGAATATCAGTTCGGCGCCGGCCATGTTGCGGCGTTTGGCGCTGTCGCCGCCATTTTGCACCCGCTCCTTTTCAGCCAGCAGGCCGTTGCGCAGGTCGTCGAGGATACCCAGACGCTGATTGATGCAGGACTGGGCGCCAGCCGGATTGCCGGGGTTGAAGTTGTAACAGACCCCCTGCGCACCGGGAACCAGCCCCGGCGGGAGAGCCACCGCAAACCAGCCGCCACCCTGGAAGGGTGTGGTGTTGTAGATCTGAGCAACCGCGCTGTTCTCGGCAAAATCGAGCAGCACCGAGCTGCTGTTGTTCTCATCCACCTTGTTGTGGGCATACATCAGGTAGCTGCTCAGCCAGTCGGTAGGTGTGAATTCGAGGCCGAAGCGAAATGATTCCCTGTCGCGGTCATCAAGTTCTTGCCCGGTGTTGATGGCGCGGGTAAAGCCGTCCCTGCTGACCAGGTTCCCCGCGAACCGCGCACTGAGAACGTTATCAATGATGGGTATGTTGATGGCGCCGTTGGTTTCCCGGAGGCCGTAATTGCCAAGGGTTTGTTCAAGGAATCCGCCGAATTCATTGGTCGGTCGCTGGGGGGAAAAGAGCACTGCGCCACCGGTAGTGCTGCGCCCAAACAGTGTTCCCTGGGGGCCCTTGAGCACCTGTACGGACTCAAGATCAAAGAGAGGTGAGTTATTGCCAATACTGATGCGAATGGAATTGCCTAGGGGGGCATCAGCGAAATAGGTGGCCACCGCCGCCTGGGAGCCAAAGGTCTGGCCCTGGCCCCGTATAAAGTAGGAAATACTGTTGCGCTGGATGCTTTGATTGCGGATTTCAAGGCCGGGTGTATGGAACTTGAGATCATCGGGCTTGGTGATGCCCTTGACCCGCAAATCCTCTGAACTGAGTGCACTAATGGCGATCGGCACTTCCTGCAGGCTCTCCTCCCGTTTGCGCGCAGTGACAACAATTTCCTCGAGAGCCTGTGGGCTGGCAGAGGGTTGCCCGTAAACAAGGGGGGCTGCCATGGTTGTCAGGGCGGCCAGGGCGAGTGCGGGTGCGGAATAATGTAAATGCGGGTTCTTCAATGACATATCTTGCTCTCCATGTGTTTATTTTAGGTATAGCGGGTGAACAACTCTTTGAGAAACGTACGGAAATAGAAGGATCAGTCAGCCAGGTTGTTGTATGTATATTGACCTTTGCGTCAAATTCTATAACCGCCGGAGGGGGCTGTGTCAAGCAACAATGTGACGATTATGTCAATTTTACAAATGGAGGGCGGTGAGGTGGGTGGTTGCACTACCCGCGAATCAGCTCGTGAAAGCCATAGCGCAAGGTAGTAAACCACTGAAAAGGCACGAATCTCAGGGCAAAAAAAACCGCAGGGATCACCTGCGGTTTCGAGAGTTGGTTATACCAACAATAGTGGCTGACTACTGGGCACCGAAACGATAGCGGAATTCAGCACCCACCATGCGTGGCTCGTTATACACCGCGAAGGCAGTGCCCACCACGGTGTAGAATCCGGACCAGGCCACGGCGTGAACATCATCCGTGGCGTTTTTAGCGAACAGGGCAATATCAAAGGGTTTGCCCAGCACATTGGACCAGTCAAAACGCAGGTTGAGGTTGCCATAGCCATCCTGCTTGCCAAGGCCATTGTCCTGCAGAGCGGTATCGTTCAGCCAAACCGAGGATTGCCTGTAGTAATCGCCCATAATGGTCATTTCGCCCCACTCTGCAGGTGTTGGCAGGGTGTAACGAACGGTCACGGTGGCCTGGTGCTCGGGAGTGCCTACGTAGGGGCTATCTTCATAGGGCAACATTTCACCAGTAATGACGTTTCTGACAAAACCGGGCCAATCCGTGTACTTGGCGTCAATATAGGAGTAGGTGAGTCCCAGTTGCAGCCTGTCAGTGGCCAGCAACTGAAGGCTCATTTCGAGCCCCTGAATCTCAGCCTGGGCAATGTTGTTGACCTGGGTGAAAGGTACACCGCCCGCAGTGGCAAAGGTTTCACTGCGCTGGATGTCCTCATACCACATTTTGTAGATAGCCGCATTGGCACGCAGTGGCATGTCAGCCACCATCAAGTCAGCCTTCACACCAAGCTCCACATCATCCACAGTTTCAGGGGAATAGGTGGGAGTGAAACCCTCAACCGGGGTAGAAGGGCCTACGTTGGTGCCCCCGGGTTTGAAGCCGCGGCGGTGAGCCAGGTACACCAGGGTGTCTGCATCGATTTGATAATCGAGTCCGACTGTCCAGCTGGGTGCTGAGTCATCGAGGCCGGGTGCGGCAAAATCAGCAGAGGCGGGGCCAGGTCTCAGGTTACCCATGGCCAGCTGGGCCTGGTCAAAGGGACGGCTGAATCGCTCGGATTTGGACTCAGTCCAGCGATAACCGTAGGTCAACTTCAGTCCATCAAGTACCCAGTCGGAAAGGTCGATGGTAGCCTGGCCAAAAATACCTTTCTGCTGTTCCTTGGCATTGACGCTGAAGGCCGCGCCGACAATGGAGGGTGTCAGTGTGGGGCTGAACACATCGGCGTAGGCGGAGAACAGGGGCGGCTGGCTGATGTCGATCTTTTGCTGTTCCATGTAGTAGCCAAGAATCCAGGTGTGCTTGTCGGCGATGGTGCCGAGAATCTGGAATTCTTCGCTGTAATCATCGAGCCAGTCGTTATGGCCGTCGGCAAAGTCGTCTGAAGTAGGCTTGAAGTTGGTGAAACCCATGTTGTTATAAATCAAGCCGTTAGGCAGGGGAGAGCCAGAGTCATAAATGGTTTTTACCCCCAGGCTGCGTACGGTGTTAAACACGTTCTTCAGGGAGACATCACCCAGAAAGCCCAACTTGCCCAGATCAACGGTAGTGATATTGAGAATCTGCTCAGTCTGGCCCTCATATCTCAACAGTCCGCCCGTGACATTGCGGCGTTTGTCATCATCGCCGCCCGCTTTGAAGCGAGCCTCTTCTGCAATCAATCCGTTGCGCAGTTCATCCAGTCTGGCCAGGCGCTGAGCGCTACAGGCCTGATAGCCAGCCGGGTTGCCGGGATTCAGATTCCAGCACAGGCCGCCGTTCTGCAGGCCCGGAATGGGCAGCGGAGGGGCAGCGATACCAAACCAGCCTGCACCCTGCATCGGCGTGGTGTTATAGGTTTGATTGTTTTCGTTAAAGTCGGTGAGAATCGAGCTGCTGTTATTTTCGTCGAGATCGTTCCTGGCGAGCATCAGGTAGCTGTTGAGCCATTCTGTGGGCTGGAAATCGAGGCCCACACGAAAGTGCTCACGTTCACGGTCATCCAGTCTCTGGCCAGTAGTCAGGCTGCGGGTAAAGCCGTCGCGACTGACAAAGTTGGCAGCGACACGGGCGTTGAGCATGCCCTCAATCAGCGGGATGTTCACAACGGCAGTGGTTTCATTCCAGTTATAGGAACCGATAGTCTGGGAAATGGAGCCACCAAACTCATCTGTCGGCCGTTGGGGGGAGAACAATACAGCGCCACCTGTTGAACTGCGACCAAACAGGGTGCCCTGGGGACCCTTCAATACCTGCACAGAGGCGAGATCATACATCTGGGTATTGTTGCCAATACTGACCCGTTGGCCATTGCCAAGCGGTGCATCGGCAAAGTAGGTCACCACGCCAGCGCTGGAGCCGAAGGTTTGGCCCTGACCGCGGATAAAATAGGTAACGCTGTTGCGCTGGATACTGGCGTTGCGCATCTCCAGGCCAGGTGTATGAAACTTGAGGTCATCGGGCTTGGTGATGCCTTTGAGGCGCATTTCTTCGCCACTGATGGCGGTAACGGAAATGGGCACCTGCTGGAGACTTTCTTCCCGTTTCCTCGCAGTTACCACGATTTCTTCCAGGGCAGTTGATTGGGCTTGTGATAAAGGGGCTGCCATGGCCGCAAAAGCGGCAATGCCAAGGCCGGTGACGGAATAACGTAGTGCTTTTCTCTTGTGAGACATAGGTAACCTCGTTGTATTTATAGTGTGGAATCCTTTGTCGAAACACTCGCAGATCCATTGAGCGAGTCAGGGCAAGAATAGTCATAGTCATTGGTAAAGCGCAATCTAAATTTACGCTTGGGTAAATATGCATGACGGGATTCCCGCATAGATTGCAAGGGTTTTGCTAGGCGCTGAGGAGGGGCTGGTACGGGAGTGGATCGGACAGCCCTAAGGCTTATATTGAGACTTGGACGCAGTAATGGAGTGGCGCGCAGCCGAACGCCGCCCGGCTGAGCCTGGTGGCCGGAAATCCTGAGAAGCGACATGGAACGAAGTGAAATGGCGCGCCCGAGAGGGTGAGGCAAACGTTTGCGACACGAAGTGTTGCGTGTAGCCGAACGCCGCCAGGCTGAGCCTGGTGGCCGGAAATCCTGAGAAGCGACATGGAACGAAGTGAAATGGCGCGCCCGAGAGGATTCGAACCTCTGACCTTTGCCTCCGGAGGGCAAAATTTAGCCCTGTTTTCATTGATAAAAATATAATAAGTTGCTGTTCTATAAGAAAAGATTGTATAAGGTTGTTTGCTTAAGTTTGACTGCGTGTGTACTATTTGTATACAAATCGGCTACAAAATCCGGAACGCCAGTCCAGCACCTAAAGGAAACAACAGGACATGGGTAGGGGTAAGCAATCTGTCACCATGACCACCATCACCACAGCGAAGGCTTCTGACTTTTTAAAGAATGCCGAACTGCGGGAAACACTGTCATGTAAAAACCTGACTGGTTTCCATTTGCTCAAGTTGGCGAAAGGGGGCGTGTGGCGCTACCGATACAGTGATATTACCGGCAATCGTCGGGTGGCCACTGTTGGCAAATACGCGAACCTGAAGCCGGAAGCCGCCGCCGAGATTGTCCATAACTGGATCATTAATAATGTAGACCCGCTGGCAGACAAGTCTGACCGGCGCGACAAGGCGCACAAGACCATTCTGGATGCCGAGCGCCGCACTCTTCGCAACTATTTGGACAACTACTATAAGCCGCACATGGAGCGATCTTGGAAGCCCCAGAACGTGGCCAACACATACGGGCGGATTGTCGGCCACTTCGCCCCCCTTCTGGATCGGGATATGTCCACCATCGACAAGGCTGATATCGATGACTGGCAGCGCCAACAGGAAAAGAAGGGCAGGGCTTATACAACTATTCGCCGGAGTTATGGGGCGCTAAAGACCCTGTTGCGCAAAGCCGTACAGGATCAGATATTGGATGCTGACCCCCTGGCCAAGCACAAACTGCTGGAGCCCACATTAAAAGACCAGGCCAGCACCAAGTCTGATCCCAAGAAATCTGAACGGCGGTTACTGACTGATACCGAAATCCAAGGGATACACACTGGGCTTGAATTGTTCGCTGAAGAGATCCGCCAGCAGCGCCGCAACAGCCGCAAGCACGGTAAGCCGCACCTGCCAGACCTGGACAAGGTGCATTATCCACACTGGTTTATCCCTTTCTGCCATCTGGCCCTTCATACAGGCTTGCGACCTGGCGACCTGTACAGCCTCACATGGAAGGAGCTGAACATTCCCTTCGCTCGACTGACAAAAGTGTGTGAAAAGACGTCACACGCAGCCCGGCGAGAGCGTAAACCTGCCGTAGTGGATATGAAGCTGAACCCGGCGATCAAGACAATCATGGCCAGCTGGCACAAAGATCAGGGGGTGCCCCAGGGCGGGCTTGTTTTCCCTTCCCCTGTCACAGGGCGGCAGCTCGACCAACAGGCCCACAAAAAGCCGTGGGGGCATGTTAAGCGGCTGGCAGAGCTTCCGGCGGGGCTGAACTTCTACGCGCTCAGGCACCACTTTATCAGCGCCTTGCTGGCTGCTGGTGTGCCTATCTTCACTGTGGCGAAGTTGGCGGGCCACAAAGGGGTTGAAATGATCCTGCAGCACTATGGCCACCTCTGCCCGGATCAGGCCGCCGAGGCGCTGGATATCGTCGCCAAGTCCATAGCCGGGCCAGTTGCTCGCCCCAGGGCAAAGGGCAAAAAAGGGAAGCCTGATAATCAGATCGGGGGCGAAGACAAGGCCGCCTCTGATGGCTGAAGAGAATTCGCCTTTTGGCGAAATAGCTGGGGCTGGCGGTGCTGTAACACAGCCAGCCCCTTACCACCGATGCACAAATGACGGAGTAACACCCATGGCGAACGAAAGTGTACACCAACTTCAACCAGGCCGACCGCTCAGAAGTGATGCTGGGGGGCTGGTTGGGCACAATATAAAGCAGTCCCTCGAAAATATTGCCAACGCCGCCGCACTGTTATCGGCGGTGGATCTCAGCGATCTTCCTGATGGTGCTGAACTTGGCACCCACCACCTGCTGATGCAGATCTACGACGCGTGTCAGTATGAAGCTGAACAGGTTGGGGGTGCGGCATGACGTGCAGAATCTCCCAACAACTCACCGAGCAGGCTGGATCTGGCTGCTGTAGTACCACCATCACCAATCACCAGACTGAAGGAGAACACCATGTCTGACCAACAAACAGATATCACACTGAAGGCGTGGGCGAAAGCCCGAGAAGAGAAAATCAATGAAACAGGGAACGCCCTGATAGCCCTGTCCGGTCTTGGTGAAGTAGTAGGCAATGCCGGTGGCGGTGTGGTGGGTTATGACGGCATCACGCCGGACCAACTCACAGCGCTGGGGCTTGCGGTTCAAATCCTGGCCGACAGGATTGGAACAGGGATTTATGCAGACCTTATCGAGGAAATTTGATCATGGGACAGCACGACAACCAAGCATTGAACGAAGAAAGGGACATGCTCATTGAGCGCTTCAGGTATCTCACCCTTGATGAACGGAAGATAACCGTGGCGTATTTACGTTCAGCTATTGGGCAGATCAGGAGTGGTGAGGACCCGCAAGCCATGACATTTCCGGGAATGACGCCGGAACTGGCAAGTCTGTTAACTGGGAAATCTATTCGTGAGGGAGGGAAATAGATATGAGAGAGCGCACTAATATCAGTTCACAGCAACAAACAACAGAGGACCAGGCGTTAATCACTTTACTCGCACGGTTCCGGAAAATGAACCCGGAAGATCAGGAAGCAACGCTTTCCTGCTACCGCTCCTTTGCCGAGCAGATCAGCAATGGCATAGCCATAGATGACGTGGTGCTTCCGGAAATGACTCCAGAACTGGCAAGTAAGATAGTGGGGGCGGTTGGCGGGGATCTTCATTAGGAAAATTGCAGGGGGTAAACCGGCTGTCTGAACGCAGGTTCTGCTGTTGTCTACGGTTGGCGATTGTATCGCATAGGGTTACAGGTTAAGATAATTCATGATCAAGTCATTCCGGCACAAAGGGCTGAAATCATTCTTCGAGACAGGGAGCGCCAAGGGCATACAGGCCCCCCACGCCCCCCGGCTTGCGCGAATGCTGAACCGCCTGAATGAAGCAGTCGCCCCCCAGGACATGAACCTGCCCGGCTGGAAGTTTCACCCATTGAAGGGGCGGAACCTCCAAGGGCACTTCGCGGTTTCGGTCAGCGGCAATTGGCGCATGACCTTTGCCTTCGAGGGGCTGGATGCCGTGCTGGTTGACTACCAGGATTACCATTGAGGAACCGACCCATGACCCGTATGCATAACCCGCCGCACCCCGGCCTGACCTTGCGGGATGACGTATTGCCCGCGCTGGGGCTGACCGTTACCGGCGCCGCCGAACAGCTGGGGGTGGCCCGAGTCACCCTGTCCCGCGTATTGAATGGCCATGCTGCCATATCCCCGGAAATGGCTTTACGCATTGAAGCCTGGCTGGGGGTGGAACGCGGCGGCGATGCCCGCCTGTGGCTGGCAGAACAGTCCGCCTACGACATGTGGCAGGCACAACAGAAATTCAGGGTAAAGCCGCTGGCTGTCCAGCCCGCACCGGCCACCCTGTAACCTATACCCCGGATAGGCTGACGGGCCGAAAAGCGGGCTTCCCTGGCCCGCCCTCCGGGGTTCCTTTTCAGGGGTGCACTTTGGGGGTGCTATGGACTGGGATTTATTGGAAAACCGCTGGATGGATGAGGCGTCATATAAATTTCTTCGGGCTTTTTGCCTTCCGCCGGACGCAAAACAAGTTCACCCCGAACACGAAGAATCGATTTTCCTGATCTTTGATAGGGCATTTGCTGACGATCTTTTAAGCGGAGTTATAGGCCACCAGTGGGAACCCGCACGCAGAATAGCTGCAAGTCACTTGTTGGTGAGTATTGTTGAGCTTCGAGAAGCAGCAATTCAGCACCAGGTTGGTGTCAGTCCGTTTATCGAAAGAGGGGAGGACGCGCCTTACTGTGCACCAACCCCGGCAGAGCTAAAACGCTGGGCTACTACAGTGGAAGCAACAACGAATTACGGAGTTTTTATACCGGAAAGACAGGCGAATCGAATAGCCGAAGTGATAAACAAAAAGGAATCTTTTGCCAAAGAAAGCCGCCTCTGGTGGCTGGAGGAGCTTGTCAAAGGCGGAGCACGGGGCAAGACCAATATTCCGCCTGAGCTGGTGAAGCTCAGGAAGTGGGCGAAGGAGAAACCGGAAGGGTCTTCATTGACGCAAGACGCCTACGTAGGCACTGAACCATCTGAAAACCACCTGGACGAATTGCCGCTACAGATTATAGACAAAGTTGGTGAAGTGGCATCTGCAGTTTGCAGTAAAAATGGAGAGCAAGGAATTAGAGAGGAAGAATATCGAAGGCGGATTGACTATAAAATCGCTATAGCACAGCAGTGTTGCAAGAACCCCTATAACACTAACCAAGTATGGAATGCGTTACTTAAAATGGCAGAAGATGACGAAGAATCTGTGATTTTTGGCTATGTTGCTGATAAGGGAATTAAGTGGAAAGATTATGGTGGAAATCCTGAATACCTCAAACGTAAACAATTGAGTGATAAGTTAGGTTTGGAGAGAAAAAGGGAAATAAAGTGACCTTTGACGATTTTTGGCGTGACATGGCGATTTCAAGCGTGTCATGGCGCGTAAAGTATGAATAAAATAAAGGCTAGCTAATACTCGTAACCACTCCAACAACGCCGCAAGGCAAAGGATGGTTACCGATGCAAACAGCAGATAATCCTGGCAAAGAAAGTTTCCCGCCTCTGGATTCGATTACCCGCCCCACGGTGGACACAGCCACCGCAGCCTACTACCTGAATCGCAAGAAACAAACGCTTAGAGAGTGGGCTTGTTATGATCGAGGGCCTGTTCGACCTCTGCGAATAAATGGCCGCCTGGCTTGGCCAGTGGAACAATTACGTGCGGCGCTGGGGGTGTGAAATGGAAAACACCCACCGCCAAGAACCCGCCCTTATCCGCCTGTCAGCGGTTGGCCCATATCTCGGAGTCAGCCGCAGCACGGTGTATAAGCTGGAAGCGACTGATCCAGACTTTCCAACAGTAATTCGTTTTTCCAAGCGATGCGCTGGAGTACGCCGCCCCGACCTTGATCTTTATCTTGCCAAAAAAATCGAGCAGGAGGTCAACCTATGAACCCTGCAAATCCCGACATAGGGCAACCAGAAAAAAAGGCTTTAGGTGCTGAACCACCTAAAGCCTCTGAGGTAAACCGCAAAAATAAAACGGCGAAGTCAACTCTACCGCGATTGCGACCAAACAGCAAGAAGAGCCAGCTTTTGCGCCACTTTGTTGGTGGCGGAACATCGACCACCCACGAAGCCTACATAATCTTCAAAGTGACGGCTTTGCACTCGGTTGTCTCAGAACTCGACAAACTGCACGGCATCACATGCGAAAGGAAAACGGTTTCTATTAAAGATGCCGATGGGCGCGTTTCACACGTTTGCAGGTACTGGCTTACCAAGGGTACGCCAAGCTGGTGTAGAGCGGTGGAGTTACTTGGTGGGGACCGCAAGGCAAGCGGGGGTGGTGCATGACTTATGGCCCGATCCAGAGTGAAGGCAAAGGGCCGGTCAGAGGGCGGGGGATTCCTTCGCCTTCATCACCGCCTAATTCAACACCCGAATTTCTACACCCTGTCGCCCAGAGCAGTGAAGTTGCTTATAGACATTGCGGGACAATACCGAGGACTCAACAACGGAGACTTGAGCGCGGCCTATACGCTGATGCGCCAACGGGGGTGGACCAGCAAGGATCAGCTGTCGAAAGCCTTGGCGGAGCTGCTGGAGCGGGGGTTTCTGATTCTGACCAGGCAAGGAGGGCGGACCAGACCAAGCCTCTACGCGGTGACATGGGAGCCGGTCAACGATTGTGGTGGGAAGCTCGATGTTTCCTCGACAAACGCACCACCTGGCAACTGGAAAAAAGATCCAATAAACCCCGAATAGTATTTTCTGTACCCCGCCACACGGGGCACAGGCAGCGGTTACGTTCCGTTTGTTGTGCCCCGCCATACGGGGCAGCGTGCCCCGCGTCACGGGGCACAACAACCCCCCTTTGGGTCACATGTACCCCGCCATGCGGGGCACAAACCCCACGTTTTTCGGTTTTTTGTGCCCCGCCACACGGGGACCTTCTTAGATATATACCAAGCGGTGTGCTGTTCTCCGCGTTGTCTTTGTTGCGCTTTTATATCAACGCAGCACTACCAACCGCACCTGCTGCCACACAGCTTTATCAACCATTACACGATGTCCATCAGCCGCCGACGATGAGGAGAGCGGCTCGACCATCACAAGTTAGCGCACCACCTGAAAAGTCCAGCAACTGGCCTCAATTGTTAAACAACCGATCCCGGAGGATCTGATATGGGAACTTGGAATAAAGAAAGATTAATGAAATTTAAAGAGGCTGCGGAGGGAGCCCGCCATAATTTTGAAGCAGTAAGCAGCGAACGGGGTTCACTGATAGGACAAAAGGAATCAGCACGGCAAGTCCTGGAAAAAGCTGAACGAGGCAAGGTTAGCGACGATGGATGGCGAAGGACCGCGCCGGGATATGACTCTACAGAACGGTTTCCAACACCAGATGAGGCTGCAAGGGCAAAGCAGCTTCTTGATCGACTGGAACACCTTGACCGCCGCTATCACGAGCGGGGAAGAGAGTCTGCCAGAAAATCAGCCTTTTTAGAGCGCCTGACAAATTTCTTGATTGAAAAAGGCGTCAGAGACCCCTTTGTTACTGACCAGGTTAAAGGCCACTACCAGCCACGATAAACACTATTTTGAGGATCATTCACATGAGTAACGACCACAACGAAAGCCTGGCGGCCATCAAAATACAACAGGAAAACATTCAAACATCAATCCGTGGTTTGCAGGAGATTGTCCAGAAAGTACGACAGCAGATAGCTGCCAAGCGCGGTGAGATACACGCAATCAAGGATGCGCACGTTCCCGCGAGTGT
Source organism: Gammaproteobacteria bacterium BRH_c0 (assembly GCA_000961645.1). Taxonomy (GTDB): domain Bacteria; phylum Pseudomonadota; class Gammaproteobacteria; order Pseudomonadales; family Porticoccaceae; genus NAT127. The sequence continues at coordinate 26,817 of LADM01000129.1, forward strand.
CGCCACTGAACGGTTTACAAGCCACGTCAGAACCAAGGCCGAAAGATCAGGTTTTGAGCGCCAAGTCTGGGAATTCTGGAAGCCTGATCGCTATTCGCCGGGGGTGCTGTTTCCAGGTTTCGGCTCAGAAAACCCTGAAGCGCCAAATATCGCAGCCATCGACATAGACGCCGCACTCTGCTTCCTGTTTCAAGATGAAATTATCGAGCGATTCAAGGCAATCACCGCCGAAGGATTGAAGCCAGGGCTGCCCCTGGATGAACGTCCCGCAGTGTTGGCAAAGCTTGAAGCTGAATTGCTTCAGTTGGAGATTGAGGAAGAGGCTTTGATTGTCGAGCTTGATCGAATGGGATTCCCCATCGAGCGAAGGGAGGACGCCCGGCCTGAAGTCGTCCTTGAGTGGCAAGACTGATTCACCCTGGAGGCGCTTGAGGCGGATAACTCAAGCGCGTCGCGGATCTCCAGCACGTGACCTCCAATCGTTTTGTGGGTACTCCGCACTTTTTCAACCCTGGAGGCGATTGAGGCGGTCAACTCAAGCGCAGCGCGGATCTCCAGCACATGACCTCCTGTGTGGGCATTCCGCACTTTCAAACACACTTGCAGCCTTGATATTTCAGTGTTGCACCATGGTCTCAATTTAATGAGGTATTGATATGGCGAACAAATCCGTTACAGCGGAAATGATACTCAAGGCGCGGGATGAATTTTCGGCCACCTACAAGCAATTTGAAGAGGTGCTTAAAAAAAGCGCCAGTGCCAATGAAAACCTGAACAAAACCTTTGGCAGCACTGCGGAGGGCGCCGAGCGCGCCCGCGATGCTCTCAATGATATAGGCAAGGCCGACAAGGGCATTGACAAGATCGCCAGAACCCTCGAAAGCCTGATCAAAAAAACCACCGGCTTGAAGACGCTGGAAGATACTGCCGTTACCCTGGCGCAAAAAATCAAGGAAGTGTCGCAATCCATTGACGAGGCCCGCAGCCAGCAGGGCGACCCGGCCATTGCCAAGGATTTTGAGGCCCTCACCGCTGCCGCCATCAAAACCCGCCAGGCCATCAAGGACACGGCGCAGCAGCTGGAACAGATGCAGGCAGCTGCCCGTGACAAAGCCTTGGCTGGCAATCGGGCTGACCTTGAAAAGGCCGTTGCCGATCAGGCAAAGCTGACAGCGGCCTACGAAAAACAGCGCGCCACCCTGCAAACCCTGATCGCCTCCGAACGCGAGCGCATCAACAGCGCGGTAGCCAAGGCAGACGCGGGGGTGGAGGCCGCCACCCAAAAATACGCAGAGCAAGCCCGGAGGGTTGAGCAGCTTGCCCAGGCCAAGGGCAAAGACGGTGAAATGACCGCTACCCAGGCCCGCCAGCTGGCAGCAGCCCAAGGCAGGTTGACGGGCTATGGTGAGGCAGTTGATAAGGCCAAGGCCGCCCTGGCAGGTGCCCAGCGCGAACAGCAGGCATTCAGCAGCAGTGTGGTGGCCAGCGACAAGGTGCGCAAGGCCGCCGAAAACCTCCGAAACCTGGCCCAGCAGGCCCGCGCTGCCGGTGAGGGTGTGAAGGTAGCCGCAGCCGGGTTGAACACCGTCACCATACCCCCAGCCACCCAGGCCCGCATGGACAAGCTGGCCAGCACCATCAAGGCGCTGGAGCAGGATTACAACACACTCACAGCCCAGGCAGACAGAGCAGGGGCCGCGCTGCGCGACAGCCTTGGACCGCCCCCCAAAGGTTTGCAGCAAGAGCTGAACAAGCTGAACGGGCAAATGGCCGCCACCCAGGCCCGCATCAAGGCAGCCACTGGCAGCATCAACCAGATGCAAACCGAACTGAATGAAGCGGGGGTGGATACCACCGATCTTGCTGCGGCACAACAGCGCCTGGCTGGCACCGCCGGGCAGCTGGCCACCCGAAAAAAGGAATTGGCCGGCGCTATCCAACAAGCCAACACAGCACAGCGCCAGGGTAATGATGAGGCTCGCGCCGCGCTCAATGCGACCCAGCGCCTACGGGGGAATGTGTTGGCGCTGATATCGGCCTATGTGGGGCTTTACGGTATTGCCCGGCAGGTGGGCCAAGTGTTCAGCGCCGCCAGCCGTGAGGAGACCATTAGACTACGATTCGACGCGGCATTTGATGGCGATGCCCAAAAAGTGGCACAGGCCATGGAATTTGTCCGCGCCGAGTCAGATCGACTGAAAGTCAGTTTTTTAGGATCCGGCGAAGAGTTCTCGCAATTTGTTGCTTCGCTGCCCAGGGGCAAGTATGAACTGGAGGAAATTACCCGGGTATTTACCGGCTTCACCACGGCGGGGGTGGCACTGGGCCTTTCCAATGAAAGGATGAAGCGTGTGTTCTTGGCCATCACCCAGATGGCGAGCAAGGGCACCGTCAGCATGGAAGAGTTGAAGCAGCAGCTGGGTGAAAGTCTCCCAGGTGCGCTGAACCTGTTTGCTGAAGCAGCAGGGTATTCATCAGACCGACTCGGGGAATTCCTCAAGCTGGTGGAAAGCGGTGGGGTTAGATCCGACATACTATTCAAAGTCGCCGACCTGATGATTGAGCGCTACGGCAAGCAGGTACCGGAGGCCCTGAAAAAGCCCGCCGCCGCCCTGCGGGCCTTTCAGCTACAGGTGGAGTTGGTACAGCTGGAACTGGCAAAAAGTGGTTTTATCAACACCCTCACCGAAGAGCTGGGAAAACTGACAGAGGTATTACAGGACCCGGCCACAAAGCAGGATTTGAAAGCTTTTGCCGCGGCTATAGGGCAGGTAATCCGGCTACTGGTGGCCGCAGCCCCCCACCTGAAAGAAATACTCCTCCTGTTTGGCGCCTATCAAGGGCTGAAGGTTGCCGCAACAATTACAACGATTGCCACCGGTTTCAAGTCCGCAAATGGCGGGGTGGTGCAACTCAACAGAACGCTACCCTCACTGATTGCCAACCTCAAAAAGCTGTCAGCGGCTCAGGTTCTGGTTGGTGGCCCGGTGGTTGCTGGGGCATCGCTGGTGGGTGGCTGGGGCTTGATGCAGCTTTATGAGTTGATAGCCGCCAGCCGCGAGGCAACCAGCGAGAACGACCGGCACAAGAAAGCCGTTGCTGAACTGCGACTGGAATATGAAAAATTTGCCAAAAAGGCGGGGGAGGCAGGCGCACAGATCAGAGAGAAAACATTACCCGAACTCCAAGCCATGAAAAAAGAAATCAGTGCTGCCATTTCGGATCTTCACAAGGAGAACGTCCGGATGATTCAGGCCAGTACCATGGGCATATCCAGATTCTTGGCCCAGACGATGGCAACAACGGTTGGGCTGGATATCGATTTGCGTCTTTTCAAGGAGGAAGATTTTGAGGCGCTGAATCAAAGGCTGACGGAAACCCAGGCCCGCCTTGAGGATATCAACGCCGAGATAGCCAGGCGCCCGGAATCCAAAGAATTATCACTCCCTGAAAACGTCGAACTGCAGAACGCTGCCGATAACGTCAAGGCATACACCCAGGCGCTGATGGACCTTGAGAGCGCCGACATCGACAGCAACATACGCCGGATCAATGAAGCGTTTGCCGCTCAACGTCAGGGCATGGAAGAAGCGGGGCAGGGGATGGATGCCTACTTGGTGCATGAGCGTGAACGCGTTAACACCGTGGTGGCACTTGAAGAGTACCGGCGCGACAGGATCATCGAAATCGCCAACCAGGAGGCAGACGCCCGGCTTCAATTACTTGCCGAGCAGGAAGGCTCAGAGGAAGACCTTGCCAAAGAGCAACGGAAAATCATCGCTGATTTGGCGAACTTCCGCACCACTGTAAACAAGTCGGCATGGAGTGCGATAAACAAGCTATTGGATGAGAGTCTCGGGGCTGAAAAGGATTACGCCAAGGAGGTAAAACGCATTCGAAAGACCCTGGCGCTTGAGATTGCCAATCAAGGGGAGGAGGGATTCCAATCCGCAATGGGAGGGCAGAGCCCGTGGCTGGCCTATCAAGCACTTCAGGAACGCCGCATAGCCCTTGCCAAAACGACAGCAGCGACTGAAAAGGCCCTGGAGGAGGGCAACTACCAGCTGGCGGAAGAGCTCGCACGTAAGCGCAAGGAGCTGGCGCAATCGATTGCCGACGCTCAAATTACAAGCGCGAAAACCGGCGCGGTTCTGGTCAGTGAGGGTGAGTCCAGACTTCAGGCGGACAACGAAATCCGGATTGCCAACGAACAGATCAAGAAGGCAATTGAGGGGCAGGAAGCTGCTGCCATTGCCGCCGGGAAGGCACAGGCCGAGATTACCAAGGAAATCGGGAAATCCGTAGAGGCGGCGGCCCAGGCTGAAAAAAATTCACAGGGTGATGAAATCAGGCTGAACGCCTCAATGGATACCGACAATCTCAAGATCGAGATACTCAAGATCCAGAGCGAACTGGAGAAAGACCCGCTCAGCTTGGCCCTGAAGCTGAATGACAAAACCGCCATGCTCCAGTTGGCAGAGCTGAAAAAGCCCACCGAATCAGTCCACACCGTCAAGCTGGTGGTTGATTCCAGCGCACTACCCAAAAATATTCCCGGCCTTGCTGGGGGTGGCCCTATCCCAGGCTTTGCCGGGGGTGGCCGCATACGCGGCCCAGGCACTGGCACGTCAGATTCCATCTTGATGCGTGGCGCCAATGGTGAATGGGTTATCAGGGCTGATGCAGTGCGGTTCTGGGGTGATGACTTTATGCGATCGATCAACAACCGCCAGTTGCCACCCATGCCATCGTTTGCGGGGGGTGGCCCGGTGGGAAGGTTGGAGGACTTCAGCAGCACTGCCAATGATGAGCCGCGTGGCGAAGTGGTAACCCACCGTTTTGAAGTGGGAGGTAAAAGCATTGGAGAGCTGACAGGGGAGCGCGATGTGGTCGACAGCTTGATCAATGCGCTGAGGGGACTCAAATGATTGCCACCAGAGACCTACCCGACACCACAGCCCATTCATGCGCCATTATCTCAAGAGGCTTCTATCCATGCCAAAAGTAGTCTATCCGTCCCGTTGGCAGAAGAAACACACCCGTAACAAGGGGTATCAACAGCAAATGCGAAGATACCGTGCCCGTCACAAGCGGCTTGCGGAACTGGTAGAGCAGACTGATAAGGCCCTCTCGGAGGGGCGCTACCAATCAGCACTTGAGCTGGCCCGCCAGCAAGAGGCCCTGGCTACACAGGAAGAGCTGCCAGGTGTGCGCAAGGCCAACCGGGACATCATCGCGGCCATGGAGGGCCAGAAGCGCCAGGCAGAGGATGCCAGGACTGTGGCAGCAGCCAGCGCCGCACACCTACAGCAAACCATGGATACCCTCACCGGGGACCTGGCGCAATTGCAGGATGCAAGGAAACACCTGGATCAGATTGATAATGAAGAGCTGGAGAAGATGGTCAATGACCTGCTGACCGTAGCACTCGATCCAGGTGTTGCCGAGCTATACAGCAAACTTCAGGAGCTACTGAACCCCACATAGTGGCCATGGCAGCCGGGGGCCACGGCAAAGCCGCCCCGGCAGAACTGACAGTACCAGCGACCACTATCCAGTGAACAAAGGGGCAAATGCCACCGATTCATCACCAGGCGCTGACCCGCCCCCCTGCCGCGTCACGACCACCACCCGTAACCTTTCCAAAAGAGATCATTCTGAGCAGATGATCAAGGGTCCTTCCCATGGGTCAAACCTCCCCACGGGGGCACGGAACCCCGGCAAAAAACTTTTTTTCTTCGACACATGGATCATCACCACATGAATTGGCGATATGCTATAAAAATAGGGGTCAAACACCTGTTTTTACCTGTTTTATGTGTCGAAAATCTAGCTTTCTGGTCTTGGGTTGGATGCACAATGGGGTTCACTCCGAGAACCTGAGCCAGAAGCTACCCAGAGGCCATTTTTGCTGTCCTGTAAAGCAGCTCCCGGTTGGTGAGCCCCACCGTGGCCCGATTGATACGGGTGTTGATTGGCATATTTGTACCAGCCTGATCTGGCTACAATGTACCCTGGATATCTACCAAAACATCAAGGACTGATGAAATGATCAAGACCCTTCTGACCATCCTGGCGCTTCTTCTGGCGGGCCATGCTGTAGCCTACTTTATCGGGCTATTCCTGCTGGGGATTTTCTGATCAAAGACCCCCGCATGACGGCTGAGCCAAGGTCTTGCAGTCAGTTTTTGTGGGTATGGCAGATAGGCAAAAGCAAAAATTTCTCTTTTCCTTTTATGGTCACATATTGGCTACACAAATCAGTGATGGCGTGAGGCCAGGTAATTTTCCAAGTTGAGGCGTGTTCAAGCTGCTGTTTTTTAAGAATTTTTGGCGCGCCCGAGAGGATTCGAACCTCTGACCTTTGCCTCCGGAGGGCAACGCTCTATCCAGCTGAGCTACGGGCGCGTAGGGTGTGTCTGGTCTCGACTGTCAGGCAGCGACTAAAGCGCAGCCTGGGGATGCCGCGACAGATGCCTGAATAGGCTCACTGCAAGCCTGTCGCGGGCGGCAATTCTATCCCATCAACAGGGAAAGAGGTAGTTGCGGTGGTTCAGTCTATCCAGGAAAGCCGGTAAACGGTGAAGGGTGCGGATGTGTTTATCGCCGCCTGCCACTGGGGTTATTGCGCGCTGGCCATGATCAAGCCATGGACGGGATGGAGAGAAAGGTATGTGCTGCCTACTCGAATATTTCCCTGCCAGTGGGTTCAATATGGCTGGTGCTGTTCATTTTCTGGCGATATCTGGACAGCTCGTAATACATCCTTCTGCGCGCGCGACTTTGATTGCCCAGGGGGCGATGTTCATGAAGGCAGTGCCAGGGATTGAGGGTGAGCCTGCGGGTAAAATCAAACTGCGCCTGGGAATCGAAGCTTTGTGCGGGAATGTGAATTGTCGCCACCGGTATAAAGGGTGAGAGCTTTTGCGGCCAGCGCACGGCGGCATTTTCGATGGGCATGCGGTGGGGGTCGGTTTGCAGCTGCACCTGCAAGTCAAATTCAACCCCCTGTTTTGCCAGGGTTTTTACCATGTTGTCCCTGAGGTAGTTATCCGGCACCTTGCCAAAGGGTATGCCGGGAATATCCCGGTCGACTTTGGTTCTGGGGGCAAACGAATACTGCATGGCCTGACCCTCCCCCAGCAGATAGGGCACGCAGCTGTAATAGCGCTGACCCAGGGGGTTGTACTGGGTCTCATTCCACAGGCTCTGCATCAGCAGGTCGAGCAGGTGCGAATCCTTGGGGTTGAGGAAATAGTAGATGGGCATATCCCGCAAACTCCAATCCTGGAGCTTGGCGTTCTCGCGGGTATCGGGGGTGACAAAGGTCGGAGTGCAAATACAGATCAAATCCTGGGTGAACTTTTCATCGTCCATGATCTTGGGGCCGGGCACATCCATCAGCTTGATGGCCATGCTGCCAAAACCCACATCCTGAATATCCTTGGGCACATCCGGGCCAGGGCCGGAAAAGCGGATCCAGGCCGGGTAGCTGCGGTGCCTGGCGAAAATCCCGTGCCGCATACGCTCGGGAACATCATCCCGCACAGTAACTGTGGCGCGCACCAGACCATGGGTTTTGGTGTTGCCGCCGCGCTCAAACTTGCCCGGCGGGAAGTGGCCGCGCATCTGCTCTGACATCAGGCGGATAATGTCATCGAGGCATTGCTCCTCCCAGGGGTAGATTTTTTCCTCAGCCAGCGCCAGATGTTCGTTGGGTCGGCGGGCATTGATCAGGTACTGGATCAATGCTGCGGCTGGCTCGCGCAGTAAATAATTCAGCGGGCCGCGGAAGTAGGGTTCGAACCTGCGTTCCACCTCCAGGGTTTTTACCAGGGCGACATGGAGCTTTTGCAGCAGCATAGGAGGCAACCTGAGTCTTTAGGGTGAGCGGACGATGTACTTGAGTGCTTTCAATCCCGGCATAAAAAAATAGGCGCCGCCCTTCACCGTGACAAAGCGGGGCAATACTTCGACACACCGGGCGGGAGCTCCCTGTTGCGGCAGGGTGAAGTGGTTGGTGGCTTCACCACTGAGCAAAGGCTCGCGGTTGCCCAGCAGCGGGTCGCTCTCGGTGGGCAGACCGGCGAACTTGGCGCTCATATTCCAGGCGCTTTGGACAAATTCAAACTGGCGGGCGATGTTGGCGCACAGGCAGATAAAATGTAATCCGCGCTCATCGCCCGCAGTCGGCTTGCGCCCGCGTGAAAGCAATGCCTGCTCAGCGGAGAGTTCCGGGCCATAGATGCGCCCGCGCCGCAGCAAACGGTGGAAACGGCTTGAGGCCACCAGGTCATCCCCGTCGTGGCGGCGGCCAAACCCCAGCGTCCTGAGAAGGCGCGTGAAAACACCGCTTACCCCGACGGGGTAATCACCGGCGCGAGGGTTTGAGCGCCGCACATGGGCGCCAATGGGGCAGCCGTGGCCGTGGGGTCCTTGTCGTAGGTGAAATGATTTTTGCTGTTGGCAGTGTCAATGCCGTCGATGGGTTTGGCGGAAGTTTCGACCAGGGGGGTGCCATCGCGCTGGC
>LADM01000067.1 GCA_000961645.1 Gammaproteobacteria bacterium BRH_c0
AACGCCGTGAACACGCGCTTGTCGCGTGCTTCACCTGGTTAAGCAAGCGACGCTCATAGCCAACTACTGGCACGTTGCGAGCGAACGCGAGCTCAACCCTAAACATGGCACCCGATAGAATGACACGGCTGGATGCCCCCAATAACCTGATTGTGGCAAGCCATGCAGAATGCGCAAGACCTGCTACGCCACAAAATTCATTAAAGGCACAAGGAACGAAACTGCCGAGATAGGAACGGCACGATCCCTGATGCCGGACTGCCAGCAAATGGCAGTTACTTCTGAAGTGGCTCCGCCCTCTCAGAATAGAAAGGGCCGAGCGACTTAACGCAGTGGTTTGGGGCAGGCGTGAAGCGCAGCGGAACGACTGTCCCAGCCGTAGGCGAACAACACCACCTTGTTATGGTTTTTTGCTTAAACACAGCTCTGCCTCCAGCTCTAGGATGCGCTTTAGAAGTAATAGCGTGTAATTTTGGTAGTCCTCAGCAAGGGTTTTGGCATCATTTTCGTAACCAGAGGCGACACGAAAACTGGCGGCAGGGTATTTGTCTTTTAGTAGTAGAACCCTGTCATATGCTGAAAGCAGATCGTTAAGAACGGGGTCGGGGATTTTTCCCTCAAACTGTGCCCTGAAAATATTTTTACTTGGAAATGGGATGATATTTGCCATGAGTAAGCCTACAGAAGAACCGGAATTGATTGAGGTAAAGCCACCAGATGATGAAAAGCTGTGGGAGATTTTTGTAAGGATTGTTGAGGATATTGCAAAACGATTACCTCATAAACCATAACGCAGAGTGCAGCGGCAGTTTGAGGAGTGGTGTTTTGTGTTACAGCGTAGCGAAAACACAAAAAAGCCACGGAACAAACTGTCCGACTGGCACGTATTGTTAGCGCATTCTGTTCTTGATTGGCGATCAGTGCTTAATCTTGGAAATGAGCTTTGGGTTTTTAACTAGGTTTCTTACGCCATGAGCATGATCTTCGTTGAAGACATTTCCTTTACACCACTCGCCCACAGAGCTGATATTAACCTTAGCAACTTTAGGGCGAACGCTCCAAGAGACTTGGAAAGGAGAGCCTTGTTCGTTGTAACTTGGGCCAGTCGTAGAACCTGTGTATTGAATCGGGTTTCCAGTATTACTTGGAATACCCAAGGCTTGCTGAAAACCATTCTTCTCGCCATGGGCTGCCAGTTTCGTGAAATCCAAGGCATTAGAATCATTCACCAAGACATAGACTTGAGTTTCAACTCGTAATTGCGGGTTCTTGATGGCTTCGCTCAGACATGCACCTAAGGTTGGGCCAGGCTTTACTTGGGCGGACGAGTGAACATAATGCACTTCGATTGTGTCTCCAGACTGCAGTCCACCATGTTCACTAGGGCAAACCTCATGATCAAGAGGGCTTAACTCGGTCTTGGAAAGAGTACCGGAATATTTGAAACCTGATTGATAACCATGACCATCACCATTACCTGCGTATTTGGTAAATTCACCGCCTTTGTGCTCGGCATTCTTGTGGAAATGAATGTTGCACAAGTTCATAGCCGTGTATTCTGGTGCTGTACCGAACGAAACCGTATTGCCACCTACAATCGAGTCAATATCCCTTGGAGATTGTGGCCCAAAACCCTTTCCATCGGTATTTTTCTCCAAATTCTCGCGTTGATGTGCAATGACTTCATCTGAAACCATTGCATGACCACCAGAATAGCTATCTTTAGCAAGAGCGTTGAGTGGTAAGGCTATCGCCGCAGCTAGAGTAATTAGAATCTTTGTTTTCATGGTTTCACTCCTATAGTGTTATTGCGGTTAAAATTTGAACTAAATCTATTATTTGCTATGAGTCGCTAACGCCTAAGCACAGCGGCGGCCGTTAGGCCGTCCGGCGCCGTAGGCGCGTACTGGTGCTTATTGTTATGCATTTCCGCTGCTTTCAATTCAATTGTCATTAGGCTCTTCCGGTGCCAGAAAAGGTACTGAGGGATGTAGGCGCTCTTTGATACATAAGCCGTGAGCCAAAAACGATTGAAAAGCGCCATCTTCAAGTTTCAATCTGACCTCAATAGGAAATGAACCTAAGATTCCTTCACCACAGAAACAACACTGAACCCGCTTTTTACCGAACACTCTGGAAGATACCTCGACTTTGCCTGACCACATAACGCCGAGTGCAGGCGCGTTTTGGCTGGCGTGGAGTTTTGTGTTAAATGGCGCAACCATATATAAAATGGAGTACCGACCAAAACGTCTGCTGGCGTGATTTGTTATGTATGTTTTCTTCTGTAGCTCGACTTTATGAGACAATAGCAACCACCTAGAGCGATAATAATAATACCCAAACCAACTATTGCCAACGGTTCGTACTTTTCTAAATCGAGTAAAATCACCTTACGAGAAACAGCTATAACTGCGACCAACAATACGACCTCCGCATGAATGACATTATCTTTGAAATACATTTCTACCGTTTCCACGAGCTCGAACCCAATTAGAATAATGAAGAAGAAGCCAAAGATACTGAAGAGTTCATCTATTTCAAGAAAAAGTACGTCATCAGTTGGGTCAAATATATCTAGAATAAGAATAATTCCAAGCTCTACTATCGCGATAGCTACGATAGCTGTCATTAAAATAAGCACAACGAAAGACATCCATCGTTTTGTTTTATGTATGAAGGAAACTGCCTTATCGATACTTTCACTCACTAAAGGTATTCTCCTTTTTTGGCATAACGCCATAGCTAAGCCGGCCGAACCGAGAGTGTAGCATAACGGGATATACTGAGCGAAGCGAACCCGTTATGTGCAACGTAGGTGAAGGTTCGGCTTGAGCGACTTGTTGGGTGCTTTGCGACCTAAGAACTCACAACCCACCAAGTAAGCACTTGCTTGACCAAAATAGCGATGCTCTACTTTGCCAGACTCTTAGGAGAAATGTACGCGCCGCTTGCTAAACCTACGCGAACCACCAGAAATGTAGATCAAAATGCAGAAGCTAAACGAAACCAACCAACTTGTTTATAAGCTAACGCTTAGAGCACCTTAAAGACCAAACTTAAACAGTAAACCAATGGTTAGGGCTACCAAAAAACTAACCTATTAACGCAAAACGAGCAAAGCCGACATTGAATTTCGAAACCTAGAAAACCACATTAAAAATGCTTCCTACACCCAACAGTGTGTTAATGAGGCCTTCGGCCTCATAATAATTATTAGAAGGCGGCCTTTTAATTTTTCCGCCAACGTTACCTTTTTCTGTAACGATTTGAAATGTAATGCTTTTATATTTCGGCCAACATTCACATGAGCGAAAAAAGGCCATCGGCCTGATAATCCTTGATTAATAAGGCCGGTTTGGTAAGGTGTGCTGGTCAGTATCAAGGATGAGGCTGCTTCCATGACACAATCTCCTTTTCTCAAATCCATTAATGATTTCATGACTGTGCGCCGCTATAGTCGGCGCACTATCGATTCCTACCTCTACTGGATCAAATATTTCATAGTTTTCAATGGCAAGCAACACCCTTCACAATTGGGTGATGCCGACATTGAGCGCTTTCTGACCTGGCTGGCAGTGGAGCGCAATGTAGCCGCCTCCACCCAGTCAGTCGCCCTGAATGCGATTGTTTTTTTGAAGAAGACCTTTCTCAACCAGCCTGTCGGCAATCTGTCGGCTTTTTCGCGCTCATCCCGGCAACCCAAATTGCCTGTCGTGCTCACCAAGCATGAGGTGTCAATGCTGCTTGGGCAAGTCGCGGGTATTCCCAGGCTTTTGATTTCGTTACTTTATGGGTCGGGGCTTCGGAGAATCGAGCTGGTGCGGCTGCGGGTTAAGGATATCGACTTCGATATGTGCCAGATCCAGGTGTGGAATGGTAAAGGTGGCAAGCATCGGTTGGTGACACTGGCGCCGGAGCTGATCGAACCCTTGAAGAATCAGGTGGATCGAGTTGAGCAACTCCTTGCCGAGGACTGCGCTGTAAACGGTTATAGCGGGGTATGGCTGCCCCACGCGCTGGCGCGCAAGTATCCCAATGCTCCGTACCAGCCTGGCTGGCAGTATCTGTTTCCCTCTACCCGGTTAGCCATTGATCCCGAGTCGGGCAAATTGAGGCGCCACCATTTTGATGAAAGTGCGCTGAACAAATTGATACGGCAGGCTGCCGCCAGGGCGGGGATCAGGAAGCAGGTGACCAGCCACACACTGCGCCATTCTTTTGCTACCCATTTGCTGCAATCTGGCGCGGATATACGCACGGTACAGCAGCAGCTGGGGCACAGCGATGTGAAGACCACTGAAATTGTCGCTTCCGGCCTCCTGCCTCCCGCGACACTTGTACTTCCTGTACATCGTATACACATGTTCTCAAGCAGGGCGCCCATGGGGTTCGAAGCCCGCTGAGTAATTTGTAACTCCGCGCAACGGCACGAACGAAATGAGTATCCGGCGGCGTCAGGCGCGGACTGCTGTATTCGGCTATAGGCCTTTCCTGCCCCGACCCATGCGCATACGATATGCACATATCTTGTATGGGATAAAGACAATGAATCATGCATACAACACCCAAGCGCCTAAAAAGCCTACCAATGTGAGTATTATCAGTGACTTACTTGAAAAGGCCAAAGAACTCAACATCAACCTGCCTGCAACACTGGAGCATCCGCTGGCTGAGCAATTACGGGCCGCACAACCGGCACAATGGCCGCAAGAGCACGCTGATGCCATTGCGGCTTACAATCAATTCGTCGATGCCAATGGTACCTTCAGCGACAGTGTAAGGAAGTTCTGATGGCACAGTTTTTTGCCTACAACAATCCAAACCCCGGCACTCGAAAGCAATAACCCTACTTGCCGGATATTTAAAACAACTTGCTGAGTGAGCTGAAAACAACGGTTGTCATACCTCTCTCGCCAGCCAACATCATGGCCCCGATGCGCCTATCAAGACTGAATCCCTCAGTTGTTCTGAATGGTGAAACTCTCCTGGCAATCACCCAAGACATTGCCGGGATTGCTCGAAACCAACTCGGGGCTCAGGCTTATGACCTGTCAATCTACCGCTCTGACATTATTGCTGCCGTCGATTTTGTAGTCTCTGGGATGTAACAGCTTGTTTATGATTCATAACAGCAACTTTCAGCCATAGACCGGGGCTGATGATGCATACCTCATTTCCCATTTTTTGATTGATATAAAAAAGCCGGGGCTGTCGCCAGCCCCGGCTTTTAGTTTTTGCAGCTTCAGGCGTTGGCCTCTGCCGCCTCGTCGGCGGGTTCGCCCTGCGCCACGCCATGCCGGTTCAATCCATTAAACAACGCCTTGATCGCCGCCCCGACAATATTACGATCAATCCCCACGCCAAAGATGGCGGGCTGGTTGTCGATCTGCATTTCTATATAGCAGGCGGCTTCCACTTCTGAGCCGGTGCCGAGGGCGTGTTCGTGATAATCGATCACGCGGATAGTGCCGCCCCTTGTGGCTGACAGCGCTGCCACTGCCGCTTCGATTGCGCCGCTGCCGCTGCCTGCCACGCGCTGCGCTTTGCCGTTTTCGTGGTAGTCGATCATCACCTCGGTGTTGCTGGCGCGCTCGCCGCCGTGGCTGACCATCTCCACATCCACCAGGTGGAACGGCTCATCGCGCTGCAAGTATTCGCGCTCGAACATGGCGTAGATATCGGCGCTGGTGGCTTCGCGGCCTTCGCTGTCGGTGAATTGCTTGACCACGCGGCTGAACTCGATCTGCAAACGGCGCGGCAGTTCGAGGCCGAATTTTTGTTGCAGCACAAAGCTGACGCCGCCCTTGCCGGACTGGCTGTTAACCCGCACTACTGCCTCGTAGCCACGGCTCAGATCCGCCGGGTCGATGGGGAGGTAGGGGATTTCCCAGATGTCGCCCTGGCGCCGCTGCTCGAAGCCTTTTTTGATGGCATCCTGGTGAGAGCCGGAGAAGGCGGTGAACACCAGCTCGCCCGCGTAGGGGTGACGCGGGTGCACGGGCAGCTGGTTGCATTCTTCAACTGTATGGCGGATGGCCTCGATGCGGGAAAAGTCCAAACCAGGATGTACGCCCTGGGTGTAGAGGTTCAGGGCCAGGGTGACGATATCCACATTGCCGGTGCGCTCGCCGTTGCCAAACAGACAGCCCTCAACGCGATCGGCACCGGCCATTACGGCCAGCTCTGCCGCCGCCACAGCTGTGCCGCGATCATTGTGAGGATGTACACTCAAAATGATGCTGTCGCGGCGCGCCAGGTTGCGGTGCATCCACTCGATCTGATCGGCGTAGATATTGGGGGTGGACATTTCCACCGTGGCGGGCAGGTTGAAGATCATCTTGCGCTCGGGTGTCGGCCCCCAGATGGCGCTCACGGCGTTGCACACCTCCACGGCAAAATCCAGTTCGGTGCCGGAGAACACCTCGGGGGAGTACTGGTACACCCATTCGGTTTCAGGCCGGGCATCGGTCAGCTCCTTTACCCAACGTGTGCCCTGCTCGGCGATGGCTTTGGCACCGTCGCGATCAGTGTTGTAGACGATGCGGCGGAATTCCGGCGCGGTGGGGTTGTACATATGCACGATGGCGCGGCGCGCACCCTGCAATGACTCGATGGTGCGCGCGATCAGATCCTCCCGCGCCTGGGTGAGCACCTCGATGGTGACATCGTCCGGAATCCGGTTTTCCTCGATCAGGCGCCGCACAAAATTGAAGTCGGTATCGGAGGCGGCGGGGAAGGCCACTTCGATTTCCGTGAAGCCAATCTCCACCAGCATGTCGAAAAACCGCAGCTTGGTCTCCACCGACATGGGGTCGATGAGGGACTGGTTGCCGTCGCGCAGGTCGGTGCTCATCCAGATGGGCGGTTGTGTAATAACCCGGTTGGGCCACTGGCGATCCGGCAGGGATACGGGTGCGAAGGCGCGGTATTTGGTGGCTGGGTTGGCGATCATGGGGTGGCTCCAGTGTGTTCGGGTGGCTCAGGTGAATCCTGAAGGCGCGGGCCGGGATCACCGGACCCGCGAGGCGCTGGCAGGCTTGTGGCCGCCGGGGCGCTTTCAGGATGGGAGACAGTGTAGCCCTGCCCCGGCGGCAAATTGTTGCCAATTCGTCCTTGATTTTGCTCTTATGCGCAACTAAATTGCGCATATACATCAATATGAGCAATCGTCATGACCATAGACCCCTTCGACCGCGCCATCCTGCAACGCCTGCAGCGGGATGGCCGCATCTCCAACCAGGATCTGGCCGAGGCGGTCAACCTGTCGCCATCACCCTGCCTGCGGCGGGTGCGCAGGCTGGAGGAGGAGGGCATCATCGAGGGTTACAGCGCACGGCTGAATGCCCGCAAGCTGGATCTGAAACTGATGGCCCTGATCCAGATCAGCATGGATCGCCACACTCCCGAGCGCTTCGCGCGCTTTGAGGAAACGATTGCCAATTACCCCGAGGTGCTGGAGTGCCACCTGATCACCGGCCAGACGGCGGACTACCAGTTGAAGGTGGTGGTAGAGGATATGGATGCGTACCAGCAATTTTTGCTGAACAAGATCACCCGTATTGAAGGGGTATCGGGGGTGCATTCGTCGTTTGTGCTCAAATCACCCATCAATGGCACAGCGCTGCCGGTGTGACTTGCGGACCACATGCCACTATTGATCCGGTACGAATTAAACCTGAATGCCGTTAGGCTTGAGCCTGTCGAAGGCCTTGGTGACGGTGCTTCGACAAGCTCAGTACGAGCGGGCTCTCGAATTAAGCGTGACGACCGTTCAGCCTGAGCCTGTCGAAGGCCTTGGTGACAGTGCTTCGACAAGCTCAGCACGAGCGGGCTCTCGGGCTCAGCACGGACGGACTCTCAAGCCCCGCACGGACGCCACCCTCGAATAAGCGTAGCGCATCAATAGCAGCAAACCGTTTACCTCTCGCGGCAATGCATATAGCCTTGCAGTTTTGAAACAGGCGACTTAAAACAGTCACCGAGCAAGCAGCAACAGATAATCATAAATTTCGAGGTACCACCCATGACTGCAACCGCGCAAGCTGCCGACCTGATTGATGGCCGCGTCCCCCTGGAGAACATCCGCCCCTATGCCCTGCAAATGGGCCAAACCACTTGGGATGACCCGTTCAAGACCATTATCCCGAAGATTCACCAAGGGCCATCGGTGCTGTACAGCCCGGGGGCCTGGTTTGAGGCCGGTGATGCCTGGGTATTCACGAAGGAAGAGGATATTCGCGCCGTGTTCATGGACACCGAGCACTTCAGCAGCAAGGGCATATCCCCCTACTCGAGCCTGGTAGGTGGCAATTGGGGCGTTACCCCTGTGGAGTCTGACCCGCCCGCGCACCGGGGTTTTCGCAATGTGCTGACACCGCTATTCACCCCCCAGCGGGTGGCCGAACTGGATACGAAAATGCGCGGTTATGTGCGGGGTTTTATCGCCGAATTCAGCCACAAGGGTGAGGCCGAGATCATGGCGGATCTGGCTGCGCGTTTTCCCATTGCGGTGTTTCTGGAGCTGTTCGGCCTGCCCATGGATGAGGTGGACCAGTTTATGGCGTGGGAATTTGACCTGCTGCACAACGCCAACATGACCACCATGGGCGATGCAGTGCGGGCCGTGAAGCAGCGCCTCGGGGTGGAAATGGAAGCCCGCCGCCGCAACCCTGGCAATGACTTTATCAGCCATATTGTCCACGCCAAAAACAACGGCCAGCCGCTCAGCGATGACGATGCCTTTGGCCTGTGCTTCAACCTCTACCTGGGTGGGCTGGACACGGTGACCACCAATATCGGCTGGCAGCTGCGCCATCTTGCCAATGATCTGCCGCTCCAGCGGCAGTTGCGCGCCAACCCGTCGCTGATCCCGGAAGCGGTAGAAGAAATGCTGCGCGCCTACGCCACGGTGGCCATGTTCCGCACCTGCACCAGCCCGGTGGAAGTGGGCGGGATTCCCATCAAGGTGGGTGAAAAGGTCATTGTTTCCACCTCCATCGGCAACAACGACCCCGCCGCATTCGACAACCCCATGGAAGTGCGCCTGGGTCGCCAGCAACGGCATCTGGGTTTTGGCACCGGCATTCACAGCTGTGTGGGCGCACGTCTGGCGCGGCGCGAACTGGTGATTACCCTGGAGGAATTCCTGGCCGCTATACCCGAGTTCAGGATTGCTCCGGGGGCGAAAATCCTCACCCATCTGGGGGGCGTGATGCAGCAGGATTGCCTGCCGCTGCAGTGGTGACGCTGTAGATTTATTCCATCAGCTTGGGGCTGGCCTTGTCGATGGCTTTGGACGGTTTCGCATCAGCCCTGGGTTTTTCCTTGGCAATGATTTCCCGTTTTACCTTTGCCACGGTCCAGACGGGTTCGGTCAATGGGCCGGGATCGACGATCCCGCCAGGGCACAGCGCCGGACCCACGATATCGAGGCCCGCAGAACTGCCCGTATAACTGTGGGAAGTACCATTGGCGCAGGTAATGGCCCAGTTCTGGCCTCCCAGGTATGTGGCGCTCCAGGACCAGGCAGCGGATGAACAGAGCAACAGAGATACAGCGATCAGCAGGTTTTTCATAACAGTGACTCTCCATATTGGTGGCAGAATGAACAACCTCTATGCCGTTTGCACTTATGGCAACAGCGGAAATTCCCGACAGCAATCAGGCCCAAGGCTGCTTTTTTTAAGTGTAGCAAATGGACGGCAGGGCCGACGCCGGGGCTTTGCTGAACCTGACACAACCTAAAGCAGCTAGTCTGTTAACACTATTTGGATTTCGTCGCTGGAGGCCATTTTTTCAGCCAGCGAGGCGGAAGGAGAGAAGCATAGTGCCCAATACATTCGCTACGCTCATGGGGCAGGCCCTAGGCCTATGTGAACGGGAGCCTCCCCCCGCTTGCTGTGCGGACTGACAACGAAGCTGAGTGGAAAAATGGCCCCAGCCCTGCGGGTTCCGCCTAAAAAAGCACCACTCGTCGTTGCTCCTCATTCATTTGGAGCGACCAAGCTACGCTCGTCGCGCCCGCCTAAAGCGCCTACTGTTGGTAGATTCGTGCTTTTTTAGGCACAACGCCGACAATGCAAATAGTGTTAGCAGTCCCTAATACCCCGCCGTTTCTCTAGCGTACAAAATGTGTCCGCCCTCAACATCAACCAGCAGCTCGCTGGCGTGAAGTGGGTCCCAGTGGACGACTACCAGCACGAGCTTTTCGTTTACCCATTCGATTTTGCCAAGCTTGTCCACTCCTGTGAGGGATAGCTCAAGCAGGGTTTGTTGCTCGCGCTCGACAATGACCTTCAGTTGACGCGGTGGTCGCGAAACTGCCGGGGGCTTCAGCACAATAAATCGCCAGACACCATTGGGTGACACCTGCGAATGGAGGGCAAACTGTTCAACCATTTGCGCTGTCACAGCCTGCTGCCCGATTGTGGTCAGAGCAATACGCTGGCGTATAAGCGCCTGCTGGTTTTCCTCTACGGTGACTTTTCCGGCCAGACTGGCAAGGGTTGCGGCTACGTTTTCAGCGTCGGCATCCCTGTATCTGGCGCCCACCGGACGGGTGCCGCTACAGGAGTCTATCCACCACTTATCCGAGCCTGTCTGGCGGTTGTGGGCAAAGGCCCAGTATTCGCTACCGGGCAGCAGCACCATGCCGCAGGCGGCATGGGAGTCGGCGCTATAGAGGCGCGTCAGTGGCGCCGTACCCTTGTGCTTTTCCAGCACCTGTATGGCCATCGCCCGCGCTTGCATGCCGTCGACCTCTTCAGGTTCCTGCACGGCTTCCACTGTCACCCGCGCCACCCAGTCCGCTTGCTGGAAATAGGTGTCGAGGCTCTGCTGTGAACAACGGCAAGCCAGCGCTAAGCCAGGCATCAGCATGGCCAGCACTGTGGAGAGCAAAAGCATGACGGACCGGGACAGTCTCATGGTCAGCAGCCCCGGGAGTGGAACCAGGCAGTCAGGCGCCCTGCTGCCGAGTAGGCGGGAACCCAGCCCCGCCAGCGGATGGGCGGCTCTGGCCCGGCGCAGACCTCGCCGTCGTAGATGCCGATTTTCAACCAGGGGCCAGTGGCCGTAATGCGCACCTCATCGACAACAATTGCCGTTTCTGCAACCGGATCATCCACAATTCGCAGTCGCTGCCAGCGACCTTCGCCAGCAAGCTGTTGCAGTGTCCACAGGCGCCCGTCCCAGGCCGGGGTGAGGTAGGCGAGGCGGCCTGGCAGCAAATCCGCCAGACCCATAAAACGCCCAGCATCCTGACTGGACACCCACCCGCTGGCGCCATTTTTCAGGGCTATGCGATAGAATTCCGGCTCTCGCTGCGGCTCTTTCTTCAGCTCTTTTCCCAGCACTTTCTCAAGCCCTTCCTCAAGCCCTTCCTCAAGAACAATGGCCGCTGGTGCTTCGTAGCCGTATTCGCGGGTTTGCAGCGCCCAGGGGTCGTCGATGCTGATGACACCCTCCGTACCGATTGCCGGAGAAGGGTAGAGCAGCAGCGGCACTATGGGCCGGGCCGCTTGCGGGCCACCGCTCTCGCCAGGGCCAAACAGACCGGGCATTTCCAGCAGGCCAATCAATTCATCCAGGGCGGGTTGTGACGGCGGCAGTGACGAATCCTCAGCCCAGTCGGCGGGGCACTGGCATTGCGGGCTGTCGGCCAGTTGTGGATCTGTGCAGGACTGGCGATATTGCTCAAACTCGATGGTCCCATCCCGCAGCTGTTGGTGAAACACCAGCTCGCCACGTGCCGCGTCAAACACCAGATCAGAGAACTGGATTCGCCCCCAGGCGACCCGCAAAAACAGCAGGTTATCGGTCAGCCAACGCGGCTCAAGAGGCTGGGCAATGCCCTCGAAAGCCAGCAGCCAGTGAATGTCGCCGCCGGATATTTGGACAGCCCCGTGCCAAGGGCCGGGCCGGGTGGTGTCGGGCTGGCGGCTGGCAAAGCGGTAACTATTGCGCGGAGAGGCTACCGCATCGGGCAGCGGGCTGGCAGTGGTCAACAGGCGAATGCGATTGGCAAATTCCGCCGAAGCAGGGCCGCTGTGCACCATGCGCGGCGCGCTCCAGCAGGCCGGACTGAGCTGAGCCACGGCGCTGTCCATGGGCAGGGCGCTACAGGCCAGGACGAGCCTCACAAGCAACAGTCGTTTCACGCTTCCCGCTCAAGGCTGGACTGCAAGATCATTGTTCCGTTGCAGCAGGTGGGTAGGCGTTGACCGGCTCGGCTTCGGACGTCACCTTGCCGCTTTGCCGGGCGCGCCTGGCCTCGTACTTTGCACGCAGTGCAGCTGCCGTGGCGGCAGAATTCTGCTCCCACTGGCGGAGTGCGTCGCTGGTGAGGTTGCTGCCACAGACATTGTCGGGAATGCAGTAACTGCGCTCGTCGAAGGGATCATCGAAGCTGTAGCAGACCTGGCCCTGAGGGCAGGAACCGGGCGTACAGGCTTTGCTGCCGGTGCAGACATTGGGGGTTACCCGCCTGTCGTCCGGGCAATTCACTGCCCAGCGCGACAGGCACTGATGGGCGCAGGGGTCCTTGGCGGTAAAACCGCTACCGCTGATCATGCAGCTGGAACCTGCTGGCTGGCCGCAGGCGCTGAGCGCTGCGCCCAGAACCACCAGCACGATGAGTATCACTGTGCGACTCATTCCCGCCATGATTTTATCCTCTCCAGGCCCAGTGTTATTCCAGGGTTACCGTTACCCCGGAGCCAGCGGGCACCCGCGCCGGCGTCTCGCGCCCACCCCACTGGATACGGTACTCCCCGGCGGCAAGATCAAGGGTGTCCCCCACTCGCCCCCTGGCGACGGTTTCATCATCGGCATTGACGACGACAAAATCACTGGCGACCGCTTCCACCAGGGCCACGCCCAGTTCGTCTCTGTCGCTGGCGTTGAAATAGGCGCCGCCCCCCAACGCCGCCCAGGCGGCGAAGGTTTCCCGCAGGGCCCGGTCGTCGATGGCAAAACCGACGATATTGACGCGGATATCCCAGCCCTTCTCGCGCAAGGCCTTGATTGCAGAGGCGGGATCGCCGTCACAGGTTTCCTCGCCATCGGTGAGCAGTACCACCACGCGTTGACCGCTGACAGATGCCAGGTCACTGCCAACCAGTTCAATGGAGCGTGCCAGAGGTGTGCGGGCCAGATTCATGGCATTGATGGCGCCAATCACCTTGCTGGCTTCGGCCCGGTTCAGCGGCGCCAGTGGTATTTCCAGATCAGAGCGGCAGGAACCGGCCTCCTTGTGGCCGAACACCCGCAGCGCAAAGCCGCTGCCCTGCGGCAGGGTATCGGCAACCAGTGCAGCGAGAGTCTGGCGGGCAATCTCCACCCGGCGCTCGCCGCCGATGCGCTGCAACATGGAGCCGGAGGCATCGAAAATCACTGCCACGGCATCGTCGGGCCCCAGTCCCGACACGGATTGCAACACCGTGAGGGTGCCGGGCTTTTCAGCGGCGGGCAGCACAGTGAGAGGGCGCCGCGCCAGTTCACGACCTTCACGGGTGATATAGGCGAGCTCGAGTTTGCCCGGCTGCGCCGGGGCCACCAGGCGGGCTTGCGGCTGGTCGGGGACAATATAGGTATAGGCCAGCATGTTGCCCTCGGCATCCAGGGCACGAATCTGGTCGCCGCTGTTGCCCAGGCCACGCCAGGTCACAGGGAATTCGCTGAGGGCGACCACTTCATCCGGTGCTTCAAGTTCAATATGGGCCGGGACAATCTCCAGCGCGGTGCGGCCGATAATGCGGTCGCCGGAGATATAGACCACATCCACTGGCCCGGCCTCTTCCCGGGCGGTGAGCACTACGGCGTTGTCTTCATGGTTGCCGACATAGGTGTAACTTGAGCCGCGAATGTACTCCCCATCCTGCTCGGCAAAGCCGATATAGTCCTGGGCGTTGCGCGGACCCTCCCAGACGACCCGCACCTGGCCACCGGCATGGATTTGTGCCGGGGCATTGAGGGTGGCGCTGATGGCGGTAACGCTCACCGGCACCCGCGCCAGCACCGTGCTGCCGGACAGGTAAATAATGTCGTAATCCCCGGCATCGGCGGGCGCCCGCAGTTTGACC
>LADM01000081.1 GCA_000961645.1 Gammaproteobacteria bacterium BRH_c0
CGGTTGCGCTCGTAGAGGATCGCGGCCAGTGGCAGGCCTGGCAGGGCCATCAGCGATGAGCGCTCGCTGCCATAGCGCACAGCGGTGGCCATCGCCTCCTCCAGGGTCTGGATGGCGGCATCGGCGCGCCCCATGGCGAACTGCGAGGTGCCGATCACCGCCAGGGCGGCGATCATGGCAAAGTCATAGCCGGAACGTTGCAGCACGCCTTTGGCCTTGGCGGCCAGGGTCTCGATATCCTCAAAGCGGAACTGTTCACGCTGGGAGTAAAGCAGCTGGGCATAGACCGAACCCAGCAGGTAGGGATGCAAATCATGGTGGGCATGGCCGAGCAATTCCTGGCATTTTTGCTCGACCGTGATGGGGTCATCGAGGGAGGCCGCCAGGGTGATCTCCCGGTGTAGCAGCTGGTGGCGCAACTGATCGAGATCCACCGCCGGGATGGTGCTGATATTTTCCCAGTCCTCCATGCGGCGGCGTACCGACACCAGCAGCTCCTGGGCCTGTTCGAAACGCAGGTGGCGCATCAGGTGCCAGGCCCAGGTCAGCAGGATGGTGGGGTACTGCTGCAGTTCCTGCAGAGGGATGCGCTCGACGAACTTCATCACCAGGCGGATACGGCCCTTGTAGGTCCAGTCCTGGGAGCAGGTTTCGAGGATTTCCGCTGCCCGCCCCGGATACCCCGCGTCGAGTGCACATTCGATGGCCTCCACCAGCTGCTCTTTCTGGCGGAACCAGTCGGCGGCCCGCAGCAACAGTGCCGCCGAGCTTTCAAAACCGCTGTCCTGCAAGCGCCGTCGCAGAAAATCCCGGAACAGCGGGTGATAGCGATACCACTGGCGCTCATTGTCGAGGCCCACCAGGAACAGTCCGCTGTGCTCGATTTCATCCAGTACTGCGCGGGACTGGCGAATCTCCAGCACATAGTCGCAGAGGCTGGCGCTGAAGCGGTCCAGCACGGCGGTTTTGAGCAGGAAATTCTGCACCCTGTCGCTCTGGATGGAGAGCACCTGCTCGGCAAAATAATCGGAGACATCCTGGTGACTTCCGGAATAATCCCGCAGCAGGCTGCTGGAATCGCCGCTGTGGCGCAGCGCCAGGCTGGCCAGCTTGATGCCAGTGATCCAGCCGTCGGTGCGGGTTTCCAGCAGGCCGAGGTCATCCGCGGCCAGATTCTGCCAACCGCTTTCGGCCATATAGGCGCGGGTCTCGTCAGCGGTGAAGCGCAACTGATCCATGTTGATTTCGAGCAGCTGGCCGCGTGCCCGGGCAGTGGCGAGGCCCAGATTGGTGTGAGTGCGTGAAGCAATGATCACACTCAACTGGCGGGGCGCCAACTCAAGGAAGCGGCCCAGCAAGCTGACTGACTCATCGGGCAAAAAATGCAGATCGTCGATAAACAGGATCACCGGCCTGGAAATTTCCGCCAGCAGGTTGACCAGGGCCGTTGTCATGCCTTCGGGGGTTTGGTGACGGCGGCTTTCCACCAAAGCGTTGAACGACCCGGCCGAATCCGGCAGAGCGCGGCCCAGCGCAGCGGCCACATAGGCCAGTAGGTCGATGGGGTCCAGCCCCGAGGAGTCGATGGTGACCCAGCCAACAGGCTGGCCCTCATCGTGCAATACCTGGCACCACTGGGACAGCAGACTGGTTTTGCCAAATCCGGCGGGGGCCTGCACCACACTGAGCTTGTGGCGGGACACCTGCGCGGCGAGTTCGACCAGTCGTGTACGGGATAACAGTCGGCCTGCTTCAACGGGGGGGGACAGTCTTGTTTTCAGCAGTTGGTACGACATTGCGACTCGTTACAGACCGCTGCTCCATACAATGTCCTGAGAGTACGAACCTGAAGGCACGAACCACGACCAGAGAGCAGCGAAAATGACAACCGGGACCATCGGGCGGAACTGCCCTGCATGGAGGAGGCTTAACGATATAAGCAAAGGCGGGGATTGTCCACCGCACCGCAGGCGGGCAGTGGGCGTCCAGAGGAGTGAATACCCGGCGCCAACAGAGTCGGGCGGGAGCCGGGCCGGGTATTCCTCAGCAATCAGAAATTGCGGGTATTGAAGGGGACATAGTCAGCGGAGAGCAAATCACGGCTGATAATGATCTTCATGATCTCCGATGTGCCTGCATAAATGGAGGAAATGCGCGCATCGGTGAACTGGCGGGAGATGGGGTATTCGTCCATGTAACCGGCACCGCCGTGCAGTTGCACGCCCAGGTCTGCGGCTCTCATTTGCAGGTCGGCGGTGGCCAGTTTTGCCTTGGAGGCCATAACAGTCGTCAGCTCACCGGAATTGGCTGCCTCAACACAACGGTCGATAAAGCACTGCTGGATATCCAGCTCGGTGCGCAGTTCCGCCAGCTTGAACTGGGTGTTCTGGAACGCCGCCAGGGATTTGCCAAACACCCGCCGCGCCTGGACGAACTCCAGGGTCAGGTCGAAAGACATCTGTGCCGCACTCAGGGCCATGCAGGCGGCAATCAGGCGCTCCTCTGCCAGGCCTTCCATCAGGTAGTAAAAACCCTTGGTGGGGTCACCCAGCACATTGGCGGCAGGCACCTTGACGTCATTGAAGAACAGTTCCGCCGTATCCTGCGCCTTCATGCCCATCTTGTGCAGGCGCGCGCCGCGCTCAAAGCCGGGCATGTCGCGCTCTACCAGGAACAGGCCGAGACTGTGGGGATTGTTCTCGGGATCGGTTTTTGCCGCCACCACCACCAGATCGCAATTGATGCCATTGGAGATATAGGTCTTGGCGCCGTTCAGCACCCAGTGATCGCCGACCTTTTTGGCGGTGGCACGCATGCCGGCCAGGTCGCTGCCCGCATCGGGCTCGGTCATCGCCACAGCAAGAATGGTCTCACCGGACACGCAGCCGGGCATAAAGCGGTCGAGCTGTTCCTTGCTGCCAAAGTTACCCAGGTACGGGCCTACCAGGCGGCTGTGCAGAGGCGCATAAAAATCGTTGCAGCGGGCGTAGGCCAACTCTTCAATAATGATCTGCTCGTAGCGGAAATCCTTGTCGCCAATGGCGCCGTATTCCTCATCGGGCCAGACCATCAAAAAGCCCTGGTCACCGGCCTTGCGGAAGGCTTCGCGGTCAACAATGCCTTTTTCCCGCCAGGTTTCCATGTTGGGCACAATTTCCTGGGCCAGGAACTTGCGGTAGGCGTCGCGGAACATTTGCTGTTCTTCGGTAAAATTTCTCTTGAACATGATTGCCTTTCCTTCATTTACAAGAATTGGGTTGCCGACATTAACCAGCGCAGATTAACCAGCAGGCATTAACCGGCATGCATTAACCGGCATGCATTAACCGGCATTAGGCCCGTGGAAAGAAACATTGCGCGCAGCGCGGTCTTTCAACCAGGCTGACGGCTTGAAGCGCGGGCCGTGTTTTTGCGCCATGGCTTCACAGTCCGCCACAAACTGCTGGATACCCACCGTGTCGATATAGGACAGGGTGCCGCCGGTATAGCCGGGGAAGCCCCAGCCCAGCAGTGAACCAAGGTCGCCATCAGCGGCGTGAGTCAGCACGTTCTCTTCGAAGCAGCGGGCGGTTTCCAGGGCCTGGATATGCAGGTAGCGCCGCACAATATCCTTCACGTCGGGCTGCTCGGCGGCTGGAGCTACGGGGTAAAGTTTGGCCAGACCCGGCCAGATTTTTTTGCCGCCCTCAGCCGGATAATCGTAGAAGCCGCCGTCGCCACGACGGCCAATGCGCTTCTCATCTTCCACCATGGTTTTCATGACGTTATAGGCGCAGGGCAGTGTGTACTTGTCGCCTTCGGCGGCGATGGACTGCTTGACGATTTTCCACGGCAGCTCGATGGTGAGGGCGTCGGTCAGCTCGAGGGGACCGATGGGCATACCGGCGATCTTGCCAGCGTTTTCGATAATACCGGGGTCAACGCCCTCTTCGAGCAGCTTCATGCCTTCGTGGATAAAGGTCTGGAATACCCGGCTGGTGTAAAAGCCGCGGGAATCGTTGACCAGCACCGGCGTCATGCGCAGCTGACCCACCAGGTCGAGCGCCTGGGCCAGGGTCTCCTGGCTGGTGTCCTTGCCGCTGATCACTTCGATCAGGGGCATGCGCTCCACCGGCGAGAAGAAGTGCAGGCCTATAAAACGGTCGGGGCGCACGGAGGCTTTGGCCAGGTCGGAAATGGGCAGGGTCGAGGTATTGCTGGCGTAGATGGCGGTGGCAGGCAGCACGGCTTCGGCCTTGCGGGTCACGTCGGCCTTGATTTCGATATCCTCGAATACTGCTTCGATGACAATATCGCAACCATCCAGGTCGGCGTAGTCAACGGTGGGCGTAATCTTCGCCAGCAGGGCGTCGGCTTTATCCTGGGTCATGGTGCCCCGGTCGAGGCCTTTCTTGACGATCTTCTCGCTGTAGTTCTTACCCTTTTCGGCGAACTCGATCTTGCTGTCGAGCAGCACTACATCGATGCCCACCTTGGCGGCCACATGGGCAATACCGGAACCCATCAGGCCTGCGCCGAGCACACCGATTTTTTTGTAGGAAACCTTGGGAATGCCTTCAGGGCGTCGCACCAGCTTGTCCGCCAGGCCCTTGTTCACAAAGCTGGTGCGGATGATATTGCGCGCCTCGGGGCTGGTCATCAGCCGCGCGAACAGCTTGCTCTCCACACTCAGGGCCTTGTCGAAAGGCATCAGCATGCCTTCGAAAATGGCATCGAGGTTGACGATGGGGGCCGGGTAGTTGTGCCAGGTTTTGGCGGCAATCTTGCCGGCCAGCACTGAATAGCTGAAGCCCTGCATGGGGTTGAGCAGGCCCTGGCCTTCCTTCACCCGATAGCCTTTCTTGTCCCAGGCGCGCACCGGGTCGATACCGGCTTCGATGGCCTTGCGGGCAGCGGCAAGCAACTGATCAGCCGGGACGACTTCGTTGACCATGCCGAGTTTGAGGGCCTCGGCGGGGCCGACAGTCTTGCCTTCAACGATCATCGGCACAGACTTGTCGATGCCGATCAGGCGCGGCAGGCGCTGGGTGCCGCCGGAACCGGCCAGCAGGCCCACGGTGACTTCCGGCAGGCCGAGCTTGATTTTGGGGTCGTCGGCGACGATCTGGTAGTGGCACGCCAGGCACAGCTCGTAGCCGCCGCCCAGGGCGAGGCCATTGATGGCAGCCACAAAGGGCTTGCCGCAGGTTTCGAGCTTGCGGTGCATGCCGGTGGCCTGGTGGCTGAAGGCCAGCGCCTCTGCCACGCTCAAGTTGTTTTCCATGCGTTCAAGGATGCCCTTGAGATCGGCACCGGCCATAAAGGCCGCCTTGCCGGAGGTGATGATGGCGCCCTTCACACTGTCATCGGCGGCAATCTTGTCGATGGCGGCGTTCATCTCGTCGAGCCATTCGGGGGATACCACGTTCATGGGGCGGCCGGGGTCATCCAGGGTGATAAGGGCGATGCCGTCCTGAACTTCATATTTGATCTGGTTGGTCATGGTGCAAATTCCCGTATTTGTCTGGGGTGCGAGCCGCTCGGGCTCACACGCGCTCAATGATGGTGGCAGTGGCGAGGCCGTTGCCTGCGCAGAGGGTGATCAGGCCGGTGTTGAGATCGCGGCGCTCCAGTTCATCAAGGAGAATGCCGGTGATCATCGCGCCAGTGGCGCCGAGGGGATGGCCGAGAGCGATGGCGCCGCCGTTGACATTGACCTTGCTGTGGTCGACTTTCATCTCGCTCATGAAGTTCATGACGACCGAGGCGAAGGCCTCGTTGATTTCCACCAGGTCGATGTCGGACATCTGCATACCGGCGCGCTTGAGCAGCTTCTGCACACAGGCGACGGGACCGTCGAGCATGATGGTCTGCTCGCTGCCGATGGAGGTGAAAGCGCGGATTTTGGCGCGCGGCTTGAGACCGGCAGCGTTGCCAAAAGCTTCACCACCCACCAGCACCACGGCGGCGCCGTCAACGATACCGCTGGAATTGCCTGCGGTGTGGACGTGGTTGACTTCCAGCACAGCCGGGTAGCGCTGCATAGCGACGGCATCAAAGCCGTAGTCCTTGCCAAAGGTGGTGAAAGCGGGCTTGAGGCTGGCGAGGGATTCGGCAGTGGTATCGGGGCGGCGATACTCGTCGTGGTCGAGCAACACCTGGCCGAGGGAGTCAACCACCGGCACGATGGAGCGGGAAAAACGGCCTTCGTCCCAGGCCTTGGCGGCACGCTTCTGGGATTCCAGGGCGTAGGCGTCAACGTCTTCGCGGCTGAAGCCCTTGCGGGTGGCGATCAGGTCGGCACCAATGCCCTGGGGGGCGTAGTAATTGTGGTAGGCAATCCACGGATCGGCTGCCCAGGCACCGGTATCGGAACCCATCAGGGTGCGGGACATGGACTCCACACCACCGCCGATGGCCGCATCGGCAGCGCCGGTCATAACCTGCATGGCGGCATTGTTCATGGCTTCGAGGGCGGAGGCGCAAAAGCGGTGCACCTGCTGGCCAGCGACAGTCTGGGCATAACCGGCCTGCAACACGGCGCCGCGGGCGATATTGCCGCCCTGCTCGCCCACCGGCTGGGCACAACCGAGAATGACATCATCGATCAGGGCAGTATCAAGATTGCTGCGTGTGGCCAGGGCCTGGAGTGTCTGGGCCGCGAGCAGCACTGAAGATACCTCGTGGAGTGAGCCGTCGGGACGACCGCGCCCACGGGGCGTGCGAACATGATCGTAGATAAATGCTTGAGCCAAGGTAACCTCCAGAAGTGTTGAAAATCAGGGCGGATGATGTCTTCCTGAATCAGCAATCGTTGCCGAATGCCTGCAAAAAAGGCGCTGTGCTGAATGGCGGTATCACAATGCCTGACTGAAATTAAAGGTGAAGAGCGATCCGGTCATGGCATATTGCCCCCCGTATTCGAGGGTCACACCTATCGAAAGATTGGCACGACCGTATACCGTTGTGACAGCTGCGCGCCGCGCAACTACCCGCTCCAATCCACACCCCGCGGATAGTGAACAGCTTTTGGATAGGTGAACCCCTGGCCTGTGGATTGGTACCTTTACTCGCTACTGAACCTGCTATAGATTCTCTTTTCGATCAATGTCCCACAAAATTCATAATTCTGGAGGCCAGATGGCAATGCAACAGCTGACGCTACCGCAGGTACTGGGTAGTGCCGTTGAGCGCAGTCCCGACACCGAAGCGCTGATATTCCCCAACATCAGACTCACCTATCGCCAGTTTCAGGACCGTGTCAGCGCTGCCGCCTGCTCCCTGATCGGCCTCGGCGTGAGGTCTGGAGATGTGGTCGGTGTACTAATGCCCAACTGCGCCGAAAATGTCACCCTGCTGTTTGCCTCAGCCAGCATCGGTGCCCTGTTCGTGCCCATCAACAATCGCTTCCGGGCCCGTGAACTGGCCCATGTAATAAAAGATTCCGGTATGAAAGTGCTGGTCACCAACGACATCTCTGACGAGCAGGTGAACTACGCCGAGCGCATCCACCAGGCGCTGCCCGAGCTGGCCGAGGCCTATCCCGGCGAGACACCAACCACTGCCGTATCCGACGCCCTCACCCATGTGGTCCTGCTGGGCAACAGCACTGCGGCGGGCATGTTCAGTCAGGAACAGTTTGAGGTCTATGGCCGCGATGTCAGCCAGGAACAGCTGTCGAACCTGACTGCCGGCATCAGTGGCGAGCAGCCGGTTTTGATGCTGTACACCTCCGGCACCACCGCCATGCCCAAGGGTTGCCCCCTCAGCCAGGCGCAGATTGCCGGGATTTCCCTCGCCATCGCTGACCGTCTCGGCCTGGTCGCCGGCGATCGCCTGTGGAATGCACTGCCGATGTTCCACGCCAGTAGCCTGCTGCCGATGACTGCCGCCTTCCACAAGAGCGCCACCTTTGTTTCACAGCTGCATTTCAGCGCCGACCAGACCCTGCAGCAACTGGTGGATGAAAAGATCACTGTCGCCTGGCCCGCCTACGACCTGATCTGGCAACAGATGCTGACCCACCCCAAATTCGATGCCTCTCAGTTTGGCGGGCTGCGCGCCCTGCTCTGTGTTGGGCCACCGGAAACCCTGATGATGATGGAAAAGGTGCTGCCCCACGCCCGCATCCTGTCCTGTTACGGGATTACCGAGTGCTCGGGTGTGCCGGTTATGCCGCTCTACACCGATGACCAGGCGATCCGCTGCGGTACCAGCGGCCTGCCGATGGAGGGCCTCGAAGCCGAGATCCGCGACCCCGAAACCGGCGATCCCCTGCCGCCCCGCCAGCGCGGCCTGCTGTGGATGCGCGGTGACTATGTGATCGACGGCTACTGGAAAGACCCGGCCAAGACCGCCGCTTCCTTTGATGCCGACCACTGGTTCAATACCGGCGACCTCTGCTCCATGGATGAGAACGGCTATATCTACTTCCACGGGCGCCTCAAGGACACCCTGAAAGTGGGCGGTGAGAACGTTGCTGCGGTGGAGGTTGAGGCCTTCCTCACTACCCACCCGGCGGTCAAGCTGGCGGCAGTGGTAGGTGTGCCCGATCAGAAATTGCAGGAAGTACCGGCGGCCTTTGTTGAGCTGCGCCCCGGCATCAGCGCCACGGAAGAGGAGATCATCAAGTTCTGCAAGGACAATCTGGCGGGCTTCAAGGTGCCGCGCTATGTGCGCTTTGTCACCGAGTGGCCGATGTCTGCCACCAAGATCCGCAAGGATGATTTGCGTGGGCCGCTGCTGGCCGAACTGGGCATTGATGCCTGAATTGCACGTAGTTTCTTGAGTTTCACGTTGCACGTAACACGTAACACGTAAAAGCAGGCAACGTAATCATGCAGATGGCTTCATGTTTGTTAAAGATACGTCAATTGCAGGTTAAAAAAAGGGCGCCACAGGCGCCCTTTTTTTGCTTGCGTGAAACGTGTTACGTGTTACGTGAAACTCAGTTTTTAAGCAAGACCAATCACCTTCGCAAACGCCGCATAATCCTCACCCAACTCAGGAATCGGCTCCCCCATGCACTTGGCCAGCAGGCACATGATGGGCTGGTTGGTGCGGGCTGTGGAGGTCGCTGGAATGGTCCCACGCTCGATCTGGCGATCCACGGCGCGCATGCCGACGATGGCCATACGGAAAGTGGCCAGCAGGTCGTAATAATCCAGTTTGTCTACCTTGCGGCCCAGTTTGCTTTCGTAGTGGGCGATGGTTTCCTCGCGGTTGGGCAGCCCCTCAAGGCGTGGCAGGCCCATGCCGTGGCTGAACAGGTCGTCGAAGAACAGCCACCAGGCCAGATCCACTTCGGCCGGGCCGAGATTGGCCAGCTCCCAGTCAAGCACCACGGTCACCTCACAGCTGTCGTCATTGGCAAAGAGGATATTGCTGGGGCTGGGGTCTCCCCACAGCACGCTCACCGGCGCGTTGTCGGGGCGCTCTGACATCAGTTTCGCATAGGCCCGCTCCATGAGCGGAATCGGCTCACCACGGGCCCATTCGTACCACTCGCGCACCCAGCCCAGATACCCTTCGATACCGGGCTTGCCGTATTTTGGATCAGCGAGGAAAGTAAACCCCTGTTGCCAGTCGAGCCGGTTGACCGCTGCCATCTGGTCGATGCCATTGAACCATACCTGGCGACGCTGCTCGGGCGTCATCTCACTGAGCCAGCCAGCGCGGTTGTAATTGGGGCTTTGCTGAACAACCCGGCCATCCATTTTCTCCATCACCAGAAACGGCAGGCCGAGAATACTGTCATCCAGCTCAAGGCCAATCAGGTTAGGCACCGGCACACTGCTGTTGGCAGCTACCGCCTCCATCACCTTGTAGGGAAAGTCGATACTGGCGGCGACAAAAAAGTCGCTGGCCTGGTTCTGGCAGCGCACCACCAGGCTGCGCTGCTGGAGTTCGCCATCCTGGGAGAATTCCACATCAATATAGAAAGTCTCGGCGGAAAAACCCGCACCGGAGCGGTCCTTCATGGCAGTGACTTTGAGATCCGGGGTGGCCATTTTCGTGACCAGCCAAGTTTGGAGGATGGATTTAACGGTATTGTTGTCGGTAGGCAGCATGGTAAGTCTCTTGTCTTATCGTGAAGGCAATAGTGCCACAAAACCTAGACGCAGCCCAGAGCAAGACATCGCTCAAAGCGAACACACTTGCCCCCTCCACCACTGCGTCACGGCCCCGCTCATGCGCAACGGCACAGCTGCTCACCGCGAGTGGGCAAGGTGGATTGCTGAAACACTGAATCTGATACAAGGAACTGGGGGCAGCTGCTGCCAGCACTCATAGGAGACTGGCATCTATTACAAGCAGCAGATCATTATCACAGTGCCCTCCATGGCGTCCTGAAGAATATCCCGCGCCAGACCTGACTTGTGATCCGCCTGGCACCCTTTAACTCACCACAACACGCACCCGATCAAGATGGTGTGTGACTGCACCCACCCCACCATTACCATCGCGATGCAGGCCACCGCGCAGAGCAACAAAATAAACCCCTGGCTGTGTGTAGGTATGCTGGGCCTTTACCCTCAGCAATGTGGCTGAGCCGTCGGCTTCGGGATTGGCGAAAGAATAATCACCGCGCTCTTCGAAATCCCACTCGGCGGAAACCACCGTGCCCACGCCCGCCGGCGTCTCGATCACGCCATCAAAATACACTGTTTCACCGGCTTTGATATCAATGCGCTTGCCACCGTTTACCGTCACATGCACCACCGGCTGAATCCCCTTGCGGTCAGCTGCATGGGGCGGGAATACCAGGGCGTTGTCCTTGCTGAAATGGAACACCGTACTGGGCGGTGGCGGGATGCCATCTTCCACCCACTCCTTGAGGTAGCGCCAGGCCTGACGGCCCATCGAATACTGAAAATCGATCAGTCGCGCTTCCCAGACATCGAGATTTTCATGGCCAAAACTGAAACCGGCAGCCGTTTTCGGCGGCGCGATGGAGCCGCCATCGGCCCAGTAAAACCGGAAACGCTCAGGCAGTGACTCGCCATAGCGCGCGCCATACACCTCCACATAATCACACATCACCGGCCAACCCCAGATATCCTTGGTGGAATTAATGCAGATCATTTTGCCCTCAAACTCGCCCTTTCTCTGCGCCATCATGGGCACCACATCGCGCTGCGGATACAAGGGTTTTCCGTCTGTGGAGAAAGCACGCCCGACCAGACTGGTGGATTGCCCGGTCTTTTCCTGATACCAGTCACTGGCTTTGCCGGTATGCAAAAAGTGATGCATGTAGGCAATAAATTTGCGGTTGTCCAATTCCACTTCATCACCGGGTTGCACGCCACGCATCATCTCAGGCGTACGCTCGGGTGCCCCGGACAGGCCATTGTGGTTGCTGTAAATCACAAATTCGCGACCTGCTGCGGCGCCCGAGGCAATGCGCATATCGCAGCCAAACAAACGATCGGGTTCATCGACATCCAGGGTCACGGCGAAAGGCGTTTCCGGGTCCATGGTGGTGTACCAGTCGAACGTCGCCTTCTCCATCGCCACCCGTATGGGTAAAACGCTCTGCACGATTGCCTTGCGCTGCACTATGTACGGCTTGAGTTTTTCGTAGTGATCATTGCCCGCATAACCGGGCTTGGTCCAGAAATCCGTAAAATAGCCGGGGTCTATCATCTCGAAGCGTTGCATGACCAAAATCGCATGTTTCATGTGCCGCAGCTGTTTTTCCGCCCCCCGCGGCCAGCCCGCACGGTACATATCAGACAGCGCCTCGCGCTGGGTGGCATCCAACCCTGCATATGGGTCGCCACTGCCGCCTGGCTCAAGCGCATCAACCACCCGCTTCATTTTTTCTGCACCAATAAAAAACTGCGCACGCACCACTGCCGACCAGGGCGAGGTTTCACCGGATGGTGAAATTTGCGGCACGCCACCATCGTAAATATCCGGGGCATTTTCCAGCAATTGCTGGGTATTGGGTCCGCCGCCAATACCACCCACATAGCCATGGTGGGGCGCTGCACCGTAAACCTGGCGGGCAATATGGCGGGAAAAACGCGCCGATTCGGCGCTGGCCTGCCACTTTTCTATATGCACCTTTCCGGTATCCATGGAAAACTGCTCGTGGCCCTGGTTGCTTTCCAGCAGGTAGGCATTGAGATCATCAAATGCAATGTCGTAGAGAAAGTCCCAGCCCGCAGCATCCTCAGATGGCCTATCCTGCGGCACCTGTGTGGAGCGTTCGTTACCTGCCATGCCTCCTTCAATCCAGTGCATAAAGCGCCCGTTGTATTGATCAGCAGGTGGAAAGTAGAAAGAGAATTTTGTTTTGGTGTCCTCAAATCCGCCATGCACATAGCGATGAGGGCGCGGCTGTTGACGCATTTCGTCAACGTCGATAAAGGGTTTTCCGAACGCTGTATCCACGGGCGTGTAATTTACATCTAGAGTCATTTCTGGATTCCTCGGCGCCGCCTGCGCCATGCTGAATAAAGTGGTGGTACTACCTGCGGCAACAGTCAACCCCATGCCCGCCATAAACCTGCGGCGCGCTGGATTGGACGGGTTGCCGCGATCACTGGCCAAAGGAGTATTTCAACTCTATGCCGACCGTTCTGGGATCTCGGTAGACATTGGAAATAAACCCGAAAGGTGTCGAACGATCGTTGGCGTTATAGGCATAGGTTTTATCCGTGGCATTTTTCACATACACACCCACATCAAAACCCATGTTGCCGATATCGCGCCAATCGGCGCGCAGATCAACCAATCCGTAGCCATCCTGAGTGCTGCCGGGAAGATTGATATTTTCATCGGCAAAAGTGACTTCGCTGATATAGCCATAACCGGCATTGAGCCACAACTCACCCGTTGGCATGGGCTGCCTGTAGGTGAGGGATATATCAAAGGTATCCTGCGGCGCCTGGCCAAAGACGTTGCCGGTACGATCGCCAATCAGTTCGTTCTCGAAGCTGTCATACTGAGTATGGAGGTAACCATAGGAAATGGATAAATCCAGTTGCGGCGTGAGGCGGGCAAGCAGTTGCAGCTGTCCTCCGTAGAGGGTTGCCTCTGCGGCATTAAAACGTCCGGTTGACACCCTGCCGTTGTAAAACAGGGTGGTGACGCGCTGAATATCTTCATAGCTGGCGTAATAACCTGACAGGTTGGTACGCACAGGCACAGCGCCAATCTGCCAGTCGGCCTTCATGCCAATTTCATAGTCACGGATATATTCGGGATCAACAACCTGTAAATCGACCTCGGTAATATCGGGATTAAAGCCGCCAGCGTTATAACCCTTCCTGTGAGTGGCATACAGCAGCACATCATCACTGACAGCATAATCCATTGACAGGTTATAGGTGGTGGCGTTGGTCTCCGCTCTCAGCCTGTTGACACAGGCATCAAGATCCACGCTGGGCAAACTGGGTGACAGGGCGCAAACAAATGCCGGATCACCTGCAGTGGCATCTTCCCAGGGCTTGTCATTGGTGCGCCGCAGCCCGAGGGTCAGATTGAGCTGATCGGTAAAACTCCAGGTACCCTGGGCATAATAAGCCAGTGAATCGATACCAAGATCACCGCCAGCAGAGACCGATCCGGCCTTGGAATAGGGAATTCCGGCAGGATTGAACAGCTGAAAGAATCGTATGCTTTTGATTTCCTGATCGAGATAGTAGACACCTGTGACCCACTGCAATCGATCCGCGAAAGCATGGCCGGAGAGTTGCAGCTCATGGCTGATTTCCTCTCTCTTGGTGACGTTGTCACCGACAATAACCGGCAGGGGAATCGACAGCTGGTTCTGGAAATGGCGGTTATTACTGTGTGAATAACCGGCGATATATTTTGCCGTTGTCTGCCCTATATCGACCGCTAGGATATTGCTGAACTGAAGTTCTGTGCCCTTCTGGACTGAGTCATAGGGAGAGTCGACACGGCGAACACCGCGCTCGGCCTGGCGTTTCAGCTCCAGGTCATAACGGTTAACGCCGGTCAGGAAATCGGTGTATAAACAGCTGACAAAATTAGCCGGACAACCAGCTACGCCATCAGACTGGCTGATCTGGGCATAGGGACTCTCATCGCGTTCGGAATAGGAAAGCACCGAATAATTCGACACCGTATCCAGCGGGGTGAACAGCGCAGAGAATTTGTAGGCCTGCCTGTCCTCACTTTGCATATCCGGCCCGGATAAATTCTTGACCAGACCATCCCTCTCGCGATTTTTGGCACCAAGCCGCAGCTTCAGCATGTCATTGACTGGCACATTGAGAATACCTGTCACCTCCTTCAGCCCATAGCTGCCAGCACCAATCTGTAGAGAGCCAGCCAGATTATCATCGGGCTTTTTCGGATAGAACAGCATTGCACCACCAGTGCTGTTGCGCCCGAACAAAGTACCCTGAGGGCCAGCCAGGGCCTGCACCGATTCCAGATCCCACAACTGTTGATCCACTGCTGCGCTGTTGATGGGCACCTCGTTGAAATAGGTAATAACGCCGGAGCGCACACCCCTCAGTGAATATTGCTGCTCCGCACCGACAATGCTGACACCAACACTGAGGGTGGGCACCAGCTTCTGGAGGTCTGTTCCACTGGCAATATTGCGGATTTCCAGGGCCTCACCACCAATGCGGGTGACACTCATGGGCACAGACTGCAAATTTTCCTCAACGCGGCGAGCGACCACGGTAATTTCTTCGAGTTTGAGATCCTGGGTTGCAGAATTGACCTGGGCAATGACTGACATCCAGGGCATTGACAGAGCGATGGCAACAGCCAGTTTATTGACAATTTTCTGGTTATTTGTGTGTTCCATAAAAGCCTCATGACAGCAAAGTCATCGTTATAATTTTTCATTCAGACTCGCGACTGATGCCTGTTCAGAGAGTGGTTGACTGACGGCGATCACCACAGCAGCGACCCGAAATCGCATTGCGGATCGGATGGGAATCTAAAGGGTGGCCACGGGGGCTTCTATGGATAATTCTCAGGATCCTATGTACATTTTGCACATCGGCTGAAGATGGCTGAAACAGATTCGGCGAATGAAATAGGGTGTGACAGGGGGTAGCAGGATAACCGCCGCAGAGGCTGCTCGAATTTTCTGGCACGCTCATACCCTGCAATAATGCTTGCAGAAAACCAGGAATGCTTATTTCCTCGCCATGCCACCAGGTGTGGTTTTTAGACTTAAACTTCTGAAGTGGGCAGGTGACAGACCAGTGCGATTCTTGAAAAACCGGCTGAAATAACCGCAGTCGGCAAAGCCCAGGTTATAGGTAATTTCATTGATCGTTTTGGGCGTACTCAGCAGCTCGCGCTTTGCTTCAAGTATCACCCTGTTGTGTAACAATTCCAGGGGGGTGAATCCGGATATATTTTTGCAGGTTTGCAGCAATTTGTTGCGGTTGACACGCAGCATACGGTAATAATCCTGCATTGGCAGATGCTCCCTGAAATGCCTTTCAACCAGAATCTGGTACTGATACAGCAAACCCGCCTCCGATGATTCAACCCTGGGGGTTGTCTCCCAACCGGATGCAAATCGGTTGATCATGCTGTCCTCGGCAAGTAAAACAAGGACATAGGACATAACCGAGGCGTCACAACCAAGCCCCAATCGCTTGGCGGCAAGGCCTATCTCGGCAAATATTTTGCCCCGCTTCTTGCGCTGCCCCGGACCCTCGAGCACATTGTAGGCATGGGGTTTGTAATAGGGTTCGGCAAAAGTGGACGCGGTAGTAAACAGCGCCTGAGCGACGCGGGTGCGCATAAACAGTTCCGTACCGGAAAAAACCATGCCATCTGCTCCCGGTTTAAAGTGGAACTGATAGCGGCAATTTGAAGGGATCACGATCACCGTACCAGCGCGAATCCTGAACGCCTCATTATCAAGGACAACAACGCCGCTGCCCTTGGTAATGATATAGAACTGCCGATGATCAGGGTTTCGATAGTCTTCGCTGAGTTTCCCTGAAACCAGCAACTCACTGATGGTGCTGAATTTGATCTGCGAGATTCCATCAAGCGCCTGGCTCAACGGCTCTTCTGTCTTCGCATTTTTTTGCATCGGGCAATTCCAGGCAGGTATCCAGGACGTTTCCCACGGGTATTATCACCATGATACTTCTGGCGCATTAACAGGCAAATCGATATGTGAGGTCAATAGTGCTCGACCGGTAAAGTTTACTGCCACAGGTCGATTGCGCCAGGAATAAAAGATATCCTGCAGGAAGAATATGAGAATAACGGAGTTGTCTGGGATAAACAGATAAAAAGCGGCCAGGATTGCCCTGGCCGCTTCCAGGTTGACGGGGTTACTTATTCGAATTTTTTGCTGTCAAATGCATCCTTGATGGCGGAGCCGCCCGGTGTTTTACCCCTGCGTATAGCTTCCCAGAATTCGCGTATATCCGCAGAAGGGTTGGCAAGAACCTTGATATTGTCATCAAAAATCAGGGTTTCCCTTTTTTCCAGGGTATAGGCAGGCCACTCGGGCAATCCCAGGGTATTGGGGTCGCCATTGCGGGCGAAGGCGGCAAAGGACTGGCTCATGGCCTTGGCCATGTTTTCCTGTGACTCACCATTGCCTACCAGACCTTCTGCGGTATACACCGTATCAAAGACAAAAGGCATTTCCACAGCGTGGGGTGAGCGCAGCTTGCCGCCCAGCACCGGGGTTTCCCAGTCCACCTTGTACATGTACACAGGTGCTGCATTCTGGGCTATCTTGCGCTGTGCCACCATGATGGTACTGCTGGCAAACATCTGGTCGGTAACGATGCTGGTCCACAAATGCATAGGCTTGTCATTGGGTGCCTTGGAGCGATAGAGCGCTATCGCCTCATCCACCTTGTCAGCGGGCACAACAGCACTCACGCGCTTTTTCAGATCCTCATCGGTCATCTTGTCCCAGGTGGGATCGGTGAGAAAAATATTGGTGGCTTCATCCTTGGTGTAACCCACCATGATCGGCACCTTGTTCTGGATCTGCGATGCCACCGGTTCGAAGGGGTGATAGGCAACCACTTCACCATCCATGTAGGGACCAAAAGGCAGCAGACCCATTTTGCCCGCCGCTTTGACCAGTGTTTCCATGGGCAATTGCTGCAGGGCCTTGACGTCGCCCGGCTTTACCCCCAGTTGCTTGTAGATATTCTGGCCCACTGCGAGGGCATCCGCTTCAGCTCGCGAGCTGACGCCGCCGCCACTTTGCATGATGCCGCGATGGAACAGCCCTTTCGCCGACGGCATGGCCAGCAAGGTGCTGACCTTGCCTGCGCCCCCGGACTGGCCAAACACAGTTACGTTATTGGGATCGCCGCCAAACTGGCTGATATTGTCATGAACCCATTCCAGGGCGCGAACAATATCCATCATGCCCACATTGCCGGAGTGCTTGTACTCGGGACCGGCCTCAGGGCCAAGCGGGAAAAAACCAAAGGTGTTAAGGCGATGGTTAATCGTCACCACTACCACGTCATTGCCCCGTGCCAGGTTGCTGCCGTGATAGTACTTGTCTCCGCCACTGCCCAGATAGAATCCGCCACCATGCAACCACACCATCACCGGTCGCTTGCCTTTGTCTTTGACGCCGGGGGTCCACAGATCAAGCACCAGGCAGTCTTCACTCAGGGGCTGATCTGAAAATGACAGTACCGAAGCCATTTCCGGCGGCATGTTCACCTGTGGCTGCGGGCATTGGTCGCCCTTGGTGGCCGCTTCGCGTACACCCTGCCATTTGGCGGGTTTGCCCGGTGGCAGGAAGCGCGCTTCGCCACCGGTCGGGGCGCCATAGTGGATACCCAAAAATTCGTAGGTGCCCTTGTTAATATGCCCCTGCAGTTGACCCTCGGTGGTCTTCACAACAGGATTGGGATCAGGGCGTTTCGCTTGCGCTGCCATTGCCGCCATGCTGACACCAAGCGCAAGCGTCGCGCCCAGAGCCACCAGGCCTGTTGTTCTTTTCGAAAATCGTTTCATGTTGTCATCCTTTTGATTATGTCTGTCGAAATCTGATTATTGCTCTGTGCTGATTAGCAGGCTGTTGAAAAACCCCAAATTCTCTCTCGATAAGAAAAAGAATTTGCATTTCATTAACTCTTCGCTACACTCTTTTCGTGTTCTGGATGAACACGTTGCAGGGAAGCTTTTCAAGCATGATGGTCGCACAGGATGTGCTTCGGGTAAGGGATATGCCCACTTCCCTGCATTTTTCTCCCTTTACGCCAGCAATCCTCTCAATCGCACAATATTGTAAGCTGCGGCCGTCAATCGAAAGATCCAGGCGACTTTTTGTTGCCCGCAATGCCGCAGTTTTCTCATCAGCCCGATATCTTTCATCCAGCCAAAGCATTGTTCTATCCGCTTGCGCTTTATCTGACTGATCCC
>LADM01000140.1 GCA_000961645.1 Gammaproteobacteria bacterium BRH_c0
ACGGGAGACTTTGTTGATCAGTGTCGAGCGCTGAACATTACGCCGCATGTAGCGGCAAAAAAGAAGCACAGTCAGATTGATGGCCGGACCACCAGTACCGCAGGCTACGGGATCAGTCAGATAAAGCGCAAGCGGATAGAACAATGCTTTGGCTGGATGAAAGATATCGGGCTGATGAGAAAACTGCGGCATTGCGGGCAACAAAAAGTCGCCTGGATCTTTCGATTGACGGCCGCAGCTTACAATATTGTGCGATTGAGAGGATTGCTGGCGTAAAGGGAGAAAAATGCAGGGAAGTGGGCATATCCCTTACCCGAAGCACATCCTGTGCGACCATCATGCTTGAAAAGCTTCCCTGCAACGTGTTCATCCAGAACACGAAAAGAGTGTAGCGAAGAGTTAATGAAATGCAAATTCTTTTTCTTATCGAGAGAGAATTTGGGGTTTTTCAACAGCCTGTTAGCCAGAAAAAGGGTTTTGTTATGCAAGTTCAACAGATCATGAGTACTCAGGTCGAATACATTCCGACAAATACCACGCTGGCCCAGGCGGCAAAAAAAATGCTTGAGCTCGATACCGGTTTCTTGCCTATCGGCGATTCACCGCAGGGCAGATTGCAGGGGGTGATTACCGACAGGGATATCACTGTGCGTGGCGTAGCAGCAGGCAAGAATCCTGAACAAACAACCGTCGACCAGGTAAAAACGGACAAGGTGCTCTACTGCTTTCAGGATGAGGATGTCTCTGCCGCCGCCAATAACATGCAGGATCAGAAGGTGTACCGTCTTATCGTGCTGAACAACCGCGATGAAAAGCGCCTGTGCGGTGTTGTCAGCCTGGGCGATATCGTGCGTCACAACCGTGAAAAACTCGGCGGCGAAACCGCACGGGAAATCAGCGAGCATTAATCGCAGCCCCCGTGGCCGCATACTATGTTCGGCCCGGTGGTCTGGCGAAAGGGCCAGGTGCGTGTCTTCAAGCCTTTAATGGTAGGAGTAGATTTATGCAAACCATCAATCGACAGGAACTGGAGGCCATGAATGGCAGAGAGAACAGGGATTTTGTCCTGATCAATGTGCTGCCCCGCGAGGATTTCAGGCGCGAGCATATTCGCACCTCTATCAATATCCCCAAGGCTTGCGAGGATTTTGCCGAGCAGGTGGAGCGTGTGGCGGGCAGCAAGGAGCGCAATGTGGTGCTCTATTGCGCCAACTTTGATTGCCCCTTATCGACCGAAGCTGCCCACAAGCTGGATGAAGCGGGTTTCAGGCATGTATAC
Organism: Gammaproteobacteria bacterium BRH_c0; assembly: GCA_000961645.1. GTDB lineage: Bacteria > Pseudomonadota > Gammaproteobacteria > Pseudomonadales > Porticoccaceae > NAT127. The sequence goes on from LADM01000140.1 coordinate 1,280, forward strand.
GATTACGAAGGTGGCACTGCGGACTGGTTGCAAAACCACCACTGATTTCCATTGCCAGGCCGTGTGACAAGGGCAAGCTACTGCGCTTGCCCTCTAGCTACAGTTCAGAGCCTGCAAATGATAGATAGCCTGCCGATAAATTTCACATACCGTAAACAGAGTCGGCGCGGCGGGTAAACGCGCGGCCCTCGGCTTTTTCCAGCTGCAATATATCTTGCAGTAGCTCACAGGCCTCGCCTGAAGCCACTTCCCGCAATGCGCCTTCCATCAATCCAATCTGGTAAGAGTGCAGTTTCTGGCCGAGTTCACCTATCTCTGTGATCGTGACAGCACCTTCGGGTGCTGCGGCGGCAATCACATCCTCGGGATTTTCCTCCAGGGTGTACTGTAAATAGGTGTTGAGTATGCGCGGCTGAGCGCGTTCGGCAAACTCCTTGATCAATGTCGCCATCTGGTCTTCCTTACCGGCCATCTCATCCAGCAACATATGGCAGCGTTCGTCAGTGGTGCTGGTTGCCAGTGAGCGATACAGCAACCCCGCCCTGTGATGAATGTCGATGGCGTTGTGCAGCAGGTTCTCCAGGGTTTTGAAAGTTGTGTTCATTGTCTTGTCACTCCTGTATCCGGTCATTGCTTCGCTTGCAGACTGTCGGGGCTCTTCTGCAAAAAATAGTCTGCAAAGCGCTAGCCTGCAAAGGGCAGTCTCGCAAAGGACTAGGCCTCAATCGCGCGTGAAACATTCACGTGGGGGCTGAGCGAAGTCATACCCTGTCAAGTACGACCACTGCCATAGCCTAATCTATCCCGCGGAATAGCCGCTGGCAGAAAGATCAGGAAAGGGTAGAAGAGAAGATCAAGCAGGGATCAGGATTTGCCTTTGCTCACTCGTCGTTTATATCCAGGCAAATCGCAAGACCTGACCCTATGCGGCTCTTTGCAAGGTGGGATTGGCTGATCGCATACATTTTAATAGCCTGCCCGATGTTATTGATTCGTCACACACTTGCAGAAAAAACCAGGGACAGAAAACCTGTGGCCGATAAGGAAAAATCAAGTGGCTGGCGATCGCGGGGATTTATGCCTGAAAAAATATTGTTCTGACCCCATTTCTCGGATTCAGACATCAACCACTTACTTGTGAAAATAAATCTGTGACCTTTTTTGATTTTTGTTCGGGATTGAAAAATCTATGGCTCTGACCCCATCGATTGCTAATTTCTCCCTAGAATGTCTCGAAGGTGTGAATCGATTCGGCAATTTTTGCTATCCACCAGTTCGCGCAACCAGTCAAGTTGATCATGAGACAAGCTCAGATTCGGCCACCCTTGTGCGCGATTGGATAAATTGAGATTGATGTTTGTCAGTTTCTTCAAATTAACGATGGACGGAGGAAGGCACTCTACTTTTGTAGAGGAAATGTCCAAAACCTCAAGATTTGCCAAATTTCCTATTTCATCGGGTAAGCACTGCAATGGATTTGCATTGAGCTTAAGTGACTTAAGAGCATGAAGCTGACCGATTTGCGATGGGATCGTATCAAGATTATTGTAGCTTACGTCCAGAAACCGAATTTTGTTTAGCTCATTAATTGATTTGGGTATCGCCAGTAGCTCATTGCTTTTCAAATTCAATGATTCCAATGTTGGCGAGCTATAAAACTGTGAAATATATCTAATCAGGTTTGACTCTAAATTCACAGTCTTAAGGCGCTGGCACGAGAACAGCTCCTTGGGTAGCTCAGTAAATTTATTTCTACTCAGATCAATTTCTGTGAGAAAACTCAACTCGGAAATTTCACCGGGTAAGGATTCTATTGAATTCTGTGCCAAGCTAATATTCTGGAGTAGTGACAGATTCCGGATGTCGGATGGAACAGACGTAATATTATTCCGGTCAAGACTCAGGGATTTTAATGAATGCATATTGAAGATAAGGCCAAAGTCCACGCCGGCGCTATTCTCGTAGTATCCCGAATCTGAGAAGCGCAGTTCATCCAGCTCCTCTAAATTCTTTAACTCAGCAGGCAAAGCAGGTGGATCCCTCGACCAGTTAGAACAAAAAATCGAGAGGCGCTTCATCCGAGGAAGACGGGATTCGAGATTCTGCCACTCATTGGTAATATGTATGTCCTCGTATGGCTCATTAACAGACAGCCAATGAACAATTTTGCTCATCCACTCGTGTTCTGAAATTCGTACTTCACCCCGCACGTACATCAGCCCGCATGATGGAGACTTGTTACCCTCATCATAATAACAATCTCGCTGCCACTTCCCTATTCGCTTGCTGATATATTCTTGGTCTTTTTGCGAATGCCTGAATTGACTGAATGAAGCCCAACACACCCCTGGCGCTACAATAGAGAGTGGGCGAATAACGTGAGGCGCCTCATTAGAGAATACAGTGGAAAGATCAAATTTAGTCGCTGCGCGCCAATCATTATAACCAGCGTAAGAGATCTCATTTAGCAACGGACTCAAGTCCTCTGGTGAATTAGACATTCTAGAAACGAATAATCGACCTGTATCCCAAACTAAACCAGTTCGCTTATCTTCATAAGTTAGAATACCATCAAGCGGACTAATCGCATGTTCCGGATCAAGAGAAACCTGGATAAACGCAGAAAGATTAGTTCTCAGTGCGTCGATGTCAGCCTTTTCAACATCACACCTTGTTGTTATGCGGCGGAATTTTTCTATAACAGACTGGCCAGAAAAGTCACTACATAATAAATATCCATTTGTCAGATAATAGCCGCCCAAATTTTTAGGCTCATCGAAGCTTGGGTCGCTATCCAGACAAAAGCCTTGCAACCAGTCAACCAGATTAACTACTTGACCAGAGTGCAACCTACCTTTCGCGTCGTTCCGTATAAGGTAAATATCCAGTTTTTTATTTGAAGCAGACACAAAAGAAGATGCCTTAATCCATTCAAATATATTTTCAATACGGTCATCCATTATCTATATCCCTACTGCTGATCGGAAAAATCTCATGATTGGAAATACGTTACAGGAATTATGAAAGCTAGGGGACAGACTCGTGCCTTCGGGACAGACCACAATTTCGTTGTTGCCCCATTTCTTAGCAGGCTGTTGAAAAGCGTAAGCGAGGCAGCGATTCAAGTCAAAAATGGCCGAAAAATCGGTGTTTAATGGAGTAAATGAGCATTTTGAGGCCATTTTTACCAACAGTAGGCGCTTTACGCGACGCCGCAGACGCCACGCAAATCAATGGGGTCAGAGTCATTGATTTCGGTCGTTTGGTTCCATGTACAGTAGACAATTTCAAATTACCTTCCCTCTGTTCATCACGCTATGCGCATCGAAGCTATTTCTGGCCGCAAGCCAGTGCTTAACTTCAGTTCCCGCAACCTGCCTTCCCAATATCCGTTGCTTCAGTAGACCCACACCATGCTCAGCGGAAATACTCCCTCCCATTTCCCACACCAACCTATAAACCAATCCCGATACTTCCGTCGCCAATTCACCAAAGCGCTGCTCACTCCACCCCTCCGGCTTCAACACATTGAGGTGAATATTCCCATCCCCCAAATGGCCAAACCACACACTTTGCAGTTGGGGAAATTCCTCTGCCAATTTCACCTCCATCCGGGCAATAAACTCTGGCAACTTTTCCATCCGTACCGCCACATCGTGCTTTAGTGGCTTATGTGGAGACAGGCTTTCGGAGACGTTTTCACGCAGTTGCCACAGTTCTTTTGACTGGCGCTCGGACTGGCTGATGACGGCATCGTCAATCCAGCCCTGCTGCTGGCACTGGGCAAAAAAGTCCGTGATGGTATTGGCTTTATTGGGCGTATCGAACTCCAGCAGCCCGTAGCAGGGGGCTGGGGTGGTGGAGGTATTCTTGAAGGGAGAGTGCTGTCCGGTATGTGCTGTCACGGCGTCCATTGCCTGCTGGGCGATAAATTCGAAGGCACTGAGCGTAACCGTTTTTCGGGAGCACTGAAAGACTTCCAGCAGATCGGTGATTGCCCGTGCAGAGACCACCATCACCGACTGGGGTGGCGGCGGTGGCTGGAGGCGAACGGTGACTTCGCAGATAAAGCCGAGAATGCCCTCGGAGCCGATAAACAGGTGGCGCAAATCCGGCCCGCAGTTGTTTTTGACCAGGCCGCGATTGAGGTCGAGGATATCGCCGTTGCCGGTGACCACCTTGAGGCCCAGCACCTGTTCGCGGGTGCCGCCGTAGCGCAACACGCGAATGCCACCGGCGTTGGTGGCGACGTTGCCGCCGATATGGCTGCTGCCGGAGGAGGCGAAATCCACCGGGTAGAACAGGCCCTGTTGCTCGGCAAACTGTTGCAGATGTTGGGTGATCACCCCCGCTTCGCAGGTTACGGTCTGGTCGGGTGCGGAGTAGTGAAGGATGCGTTTCATGCGCTCCAGGGTCACCACCACTTCGCCATCTTTTGCCACTGCACCGCCGCTCAGGCCGGTGCGACCGCCGGAGGGCACCAGGGGAATATTGTGCTGGTTGGCGAGCAGCACGATCTGTTGCACCTGCTCAATGGAATCGGGCCGCACGACGAGGGAGGGATTGGGTTGCCAGAGAGTGGTGCGGTCAATACCGTAGGGAGCCATCTCCGCCTTGCTGGTGATGACGTTTTTATCACCGACTATGGCTTTGAATTGCTCCGCAAATTGCTTCACTAAAACCCCATCTGGTCGAATATCAGTTGCCTGAGTTCTGGCATCTCGTTGGCCATGTGGTGACGGGCACCGGGAATAATCTGAATGTTGCCGCGCGGGAACCTGCGGCGCAGGATGCGCAGGTTGATGCGCCACGACAGGGTGGTGTCCCTGTTGCCCTGCAAAATGGTGACCGGGTAATCGCTGGGCGCTGCGCTGCGGCACTGCCTGACCCACTCCTTCATGGCCCCGATCCACAGTATAGGCACAAAGCGGCTTTGCAGCGGATCGCGAGCGGCGAGAAAATCGAGAAACTCAGCATCGCTGGAGTTGCTGAGGAATTTGCGGGGAATCACTGTTTTCAGCCGCTTGGTGAGGGCATACACCAGCCGGTTCAGCCACCACAGGGTCGGCTCCACCAATGGTGCCAGCAGGGTGACCTTATCGAATTCCTGACCGCCCTCTTCGAGAATACGCTTGAGCAAAATCGCCCCGCCGGTGCTCTGGCCAATGGCAGACAGCGGCTCCGGCAGATTACTGCGCGTTTTGGATGAAACCGCATCCAGCACCTCCACATAGTGGTCAAAGCTCTCAATACTGGCGCGCTCGCCGTTGGACAGGCCGTGGCCCGGCAGGTCGAAGGCCACCACGGCATAGCCGCGTTCAAGCAGGTAGTGGATTAAATGGTCGAACAGGCCCACATGGTCGAAATAGCCGTGCAGGATCATCACCGTGCCTTTGGCGGGCCGCTCCCCGGCGGGCAGCCAGTAGTGGCAGGCAATCTTGTAGCCGCCAGCCAGCACCCGGCCCATGGCGTGAAAGGTGCCGGGTAGCGCCGTGGCGAAATCAATCTCGTAAAAGTTCAGGTATTCGTCAAAGCCCGGGCAGTCGCAGGCGCGCTGATCCCGGGCCGGATCGAAATGCAGTTCTGGCAGGCACTTGCGCAGTTGGCGCAGGGTTTCGGGGGTTGGAGTTTGGGCGGTCATAAGCTGCGTCACATCTCCCATCTTACCTCTCTCATCTCTCGACTCTCCGCCAGTGAGATGTTGAATGAGAGACGGGAGATGGGAAGCCGCTATCAGTTAATTTTGGGGTCAAGTTCTCCACTCTCATACCGCTTGAACATCACCTCCAGGCTATCCACCTTGATCTTGCTGGCATTCCCGGCACAGCCGAAGGCGTCGTAGCGGGCGAGGCAGATGTCCTTCATGGCTTTGGTGGCCACGGCCAGGTATTTGCGCGGGTCGAACTCGGCGGGGTTCTGACCGAGGAAGCGGCGGATGGCGCCGGTGCTGGCGAGGCGCAGGTCGGTGTCGATATTGACCTTGCGCACGCCGTGCTTGATGCCCTCGACGATTTCGGCCACCGGCACGCCGTAGGTTTCGGGGATTTCGCCGCCGAACTGGTTGATCACTTCGAGCCATTCCTGCGGCACCGAGGAGGAGCCGTGCATCACCAGGTGGGTGTTGGGAATGCGGGCGTGGATTTCCTTAATGCGCTGGATATCGAGGATATCGCCGGTGGGCGGGCGGCTGAACTTGTAGGCGCCGTGGCTGGTGCCGATGGCGATGGCCAG
>LADM01000076.1 GCA_000961645.1 Gammaproteobacteria bacterium BRH_c0
AATTCGTCACCTGGCAGTCATTCAGCATCGATATGATGCACTTTGTCGGGCAATATCCGCATATGGGAAGGGTGGAGTAGATGTTGTGTACAGTTTATGCTAGAAATGCGCCCCGGAGATCAGCATGAGCCTGATAATTAAAACTACGACAGAGGTGGAGTGCCAATGGAGTTAAGACTGGATGGCCTGAAAGTAATGGTCATTGACGATAGCAATACCATCCGCAAAACAGCTGAAACCCTGCTCACCAAGGCGGGCTGCGAGGTGATCACTGCTATCGATGGATTTGACTCGCTGTCCAAGATTGCCGATCGGGAGCCTGACGTCATCTTTGTCGATATCATGATGCCGCGCCTCGATGGTTACCAGACCTGTGCACTGATCAAGAATAACAAGCAGTTCCGCCACACTCCGGTCATTATGCTGTCAAGCAAGGATGGTCTCTTTGACAAGGCCAAGGGGCGGATAGTCGGCGCCGATGACTACCTCACCAAGCCGTTCAGCAAGAATGAACTTTTCGAAGCGCTGGCCAAGTACGCACCACGGGAGCTTGGCCAGCTTGTAGAGCCTGAGGCAACCTGATTTGACAGGTTGATTCCAACCACACGGAAACTTTGCACAAGAGGGAAACCATGACGAAGATTCTTATCATTGATGATTCTCCCACCGAGATTCACAAACTCCGCAACATGCTCACCAAAAATGGTCACAACGTGCTGGTTGCCGACTCGGGCGAAAGCGGTGTGATGCTGGCCAAGCGGGAAATGCCCGATGTGGTGCTGATGGATATCGTCATGCCCGGCATGAACGGTTTTCAGGCAACCCGCCAGCTCACCAAGACCAAGGAAACCAGCCACATCCCCGTCATTATTGTCACCACCAAGGATCAGGAAACTGATCGCATGTGGGGGTCCCGCCAGGGCGCCAAGGCGTATCTGACGAAACCGGTTACTGAAAAACAGTTGTTGACGACCATTGAGCAGGTGGTCGGCTGACAGGCACAAGGAGAATCCTGTGAGCACAAAAAATAATAATCAGGCCTACGAGCAACTGGCGAGGTTATCCAGGGATTACGGCGATCGATCGCGCAGCCTGCCTGCCCAGATCGACGTGATCCCCACCAAAACAGTCGTCTGCTTCCATCTGCTGGGCGCCCCGGTCGCCATCTTGCTGGAAGAGATGAACGAGCTATTCGAAGTGCCCCATTGCACGCGCCTGCCGAGGGTTAAATCCTGGGTCCGGGGGGTGGCCAACGTGCGTGGCAAACTGACGCCAATCATCGACTTTGCGAGTTTTCTCGGCGGTCGCCTGCAAGCATCACCCAAGCGCCAGCGGGTTGTGCTGATCGAGCGCAACGGCATTTCTGCCGGGCTGATTGTTGATGATGTGGTTGGCATGAAGCATTTTCGGGTAGATGCCTACTCGGAAAAGAGAGACGTTGTTCCTCCGCCGTTAGCACGCTTTGTGCCCGGGACGTTTCTCAATGACGGAGAGTATTGGGCGCTGTTCAGGCCCGAGGCACTGTTTGGTCACGATGATTTTCTCGATGTGGCGGCCTAGACGGGTAACTTTCAAAAAAACGATTACAGCGGCAGCAAATGCCGGGAGAGAGACATGTTAAAAGGAACCAGTAAATTCAACGTCAGCAAACCCATGTTCATTCTGTCGGTGGCGTTTATTGCTTTAGTCGCTTTCGTGGTGGTCAACCTGGTGGTGGTCTTCGTCGACGGTGCCAGGGATCGCAGAAACCTCGATCTGGTGTCTGACCTGCGCGCCCTGTCCTACCGGGTTGCAGGCCTGTCACGGGATGCCACAGACGGTCAGGAAGAAGCCTTTACCGAACTGGAAAAAGTGACTGCCGATATGCAGGCAGGCTGGAGCCAGCTCAAGGAAAACGGCAGTGAATTACCTGCTGAAACCCTTGAATCCTATGAAAAGGCCCTGAGCAGCATCAAGCAGCAGACCGATGTGATCGTCGGCGACAAAGAGACGATTATCTTCCTCCACCAGGTGGTCGACACCCTCAACGAGCGTCTGCCCCAACTGCAGGTAGCTCACGACCAGATCGTTGACACCCTGCTCGACGCCCGCGCGCCGGCGGATCAGGTGTCGGTAGCCCAGGCCCAGTCCTGGCTGGCCGAGCGGATTGGTCGTAACGTCGAGAAAATGCTGGCCGGTGGCGAAGATGCCGAGGCCGCAGCGGATCAGTTCAACCGCGACGCCAACCTGTTTGGGCGGGTACTTGACGGCATGAAAAACGGTGATGTGGCGCTCGGTATCAGCCGCGTAACCGATGGCCGCGCACGCACCAGCCTGCAACAGATCTCGGGCCAGTTTGAATTCGTCAGCAACTCCATTCAGGAGATCTTTGACGCAACCCCGGCACTGTTCCGCGCGCGTCAGGGTACCGAAACCATTCTCGACCAGACGCCAACACTGCTGGAATCCGGTGCCGGTCTGGCCGAGGCGATTGCGGCATTGCCAGCCAACCGGACCCTGTCCAACAGCTCGGCCTTGGTGGCGGGTCTGCTCGCCCTGATCCTGTTGGCGCTGATCGGTTTGCAGGTCTATGCCAGCACTCGCCGCAGCCTCAAGGATACGGCGGAAGCGAATGAAAAAAACCAGCAGGCGATTCTGCGTCTGCTCGACGAGATCGAAGGCCTCGGTGATGGTGACCTCACCGGCCAGGCCACGGTAACGGAAGATTTCACCGGCGCCATCGCCGACGCGATCAACTTCACCATTCACCAGCTGCGAGAACTGGTGGCACGGATTCAGGACACCGCTGAAAACGTCTCCGCATCGGCGAACGAGACCCGGGCAACCGCACTCCAGTTGGCCGACGCCTCCGAGCACCAGGCTCAGGAAATTGCCGGCACTTCCGCCGCCATCAATGAAATGGCTACCACCATTGACCAGGTCTCCGCCAACGCGGCCGAATCGGCAGCGGTAGCATCGCGCTCGGTGAGCATCGCCACCAACGGCGCCAACGTGGTTCAAAGCAACGTCAAGGGCATGGACACCATCCGCGAGCAGATCCAGGATACCTCCAAGCGGATCAAGCGACTGGGTGAAAGTTCGCAGGAAATTGGCGATATCGTGTCGCTGATTTCGGACATTGCCGACCAGACCAACATCCTCGCACTCAACGCCGCCATCCAGGCGTCGATGGCCGGTGATGCCGGTCGCGGTTTTGCGGTGGTTGCCGACGAAGTACAGCGCCTGGCAGAACGCTCCGCCGGTGCTGCCAAGCAGGTTGCCTCGCTGGTAAAAGCCATTCAGACCGATACCCACGAAGCGGTATCGTCCATGGAGCAAACCACCTCCGAGGTGGTGAAAGGCGCCCAGCTGGCCCACGATGCGGGTTCAGCTCTGGAAGAAATCCAGACCGTATCCGCCACCCTCGCGGAATTGATTCAGGATATCTCCACCGCCGCCAAGCGCCAGGCCACCACGGCGGGCCAGATCTCGGTCACCATGAACGTGATCCAGGACATTACCTCCCAGACCACTGCAGCGACCAACAGCACCGCCAGCTCGATTGGAGAACTGGCGGAAATGGCGGTAGAGCTGCGTGAGTTCGTTGCCGACTTCAAGCTCCCCACTCACCTTGCCCGCAGCAAGGCGACTACGCCATCCGCTGCACCGACACTGGAAGAATCACTGGCCGCTCTTGATGCCCAGGAAGCCAAGTCTGGCCAGTACGAGCAACCTGTCGAGGCTGAAGACGTTGAGGACGAAGAGTGGGACGAGCAGCAGTATGTCCAGTCCGTCCTCGATGCCGAGGCGCAGGAGGAAGCCGACGAGGCCGAGCGTCAGCTTAGTGCCCAGGGCCTCAACGGTTCCAGCCACGGTGGCGCGGTTACCGAGCTGGAAGCCGAGATGGCCAGCGTTGATCTCGATGAATTCAGCATCGACGAGAGTGACGCTGACCGCCGCGAAGCCTAAGCGCGCATGACGGGAATGTGTTGCTGATCAGAAGCCAGCCTGTGTGGCGTAACACCTTGCTACACAGGCAACGCGCTATTTCCGCGTGGAATCAATCCTGATCGGCGCGCCCTGATTGTCATCCGGTGTCAACGGCCCTGCACGGGCGCACTAAAATAAGGTAACTGCGTGGAAACCCATCAAACATTGCAGGGGATTGGCTGGCTCAGCGGGGAAGTGGAATCCAGTCTGGCGCTTGCTTACGACGCACTCGAAGAGTATCTGCGCGACGCTCAGCGGGCGGACGGTGCTGCTGACACGGCTTCGCAGCACTGCGCCGACTCTCCTTTGCAGCAGTGTCTCGATTATTTTCACCAGGTACAGGGCAGCCTGAAAATTGCCCAGTGCGAGGGTGGCGCCATCCTTGTGGCCGAGATGGAAGCAGTGGTCAACGCCCTGAGTACCAACAGCCTGGGCAATCCCGGCGAGGCCTGTGAAGTGCTTGTGCAGGGCATCAACAGTGTCCCCGGGTACCTCAAGCAACTGGTTGCCGGCGGCTCTGCCCATCCCACCTCGCTGGTCACCATGCTCAACGATCTCAGGGCTGTGCGCGGTGAACACCTGTTCACCGAGTCGGTCAGCTTTACCCCCAACCTGGATATTCTCGACGCTGCTGATGTGGCTGCCCTGGTGCCAAACCCCGAGGCGCTGCGCGATCTGGTGAAAAAGCTGCGCAAGATGTACCAGGCGGCCCTGCTGGGATTGATCAAGGCCAAGTCAACGGATAACCACCTCAAAAATCTTGAGAAAGTGACAGCCCGGCTGCGGGAGTTGTGCAGTGGCACAGCAAGGGAGCAGTTGTGGCGCACAGCGGGGGCCTTTGTCGAGGGCCTGTTTCATCTGAGTATTCCGTGGAGCAGCGCCAGCCGCTTTTTACTGCGCGAACTCGACAAGGAAATACGCCTGCTCGCTGACAAGGGCGCCGCTGCCTTTGATGAGCCCTTTCCCCGTCAACTGCTGAATAACCTGCTTTACTATGTGGCGGCATCGGGCGCTGAAACTCCCCGTATCCAGACTGTCTGCCAGGCTTTCAATCTGCAAGCCGCACTGCCGTCTGCGCACAACACAGACACTGCAGACAGTGGTGAAAGCTCTGCCTGGCTCGACAATCAGTTGATCGAGGCCGTGTCCAACGGCCTCATCCAGGAGCTCGAATCCGTCAAGGACCTGGTGGAAGAATTCATCGCCTCTGCGGGGGTTAATGCGGGTTCGCTGCGCCAGACCCTGTCCTACCTGAAACGCATTGCCGATACCCTGGCAATGGTGTCGCAGTTCTCACTGCGCCAGGCCACGCTGTCGATTATTGAGGTGATCGAGGAACTGGTGGATGGCAATGGCGGCGAGATGGACACCCTGGCGAGCCTGATCATGGATCTGGAATCGGCTGTCAATGCCTGGCGTATCCACGACCACCCCGAGCTGGATGCGGCCGAATTGCCCCCGGCACAACGCCTGGAAGTCAGTCGCGCCAGGGTAAAACTGTTGCAGGAAGTGATTGGCGATATCGATGGTGTTAAACAGTCGGTGCTTGCCTATGTCAGCGCCAGACGGGATGGATCGGTGCTGGCCAACACCCCGGCAGAGCTCGCGCAGATTGCGGCGGTCCTCGAAATGGCGGGACTTCAACGCTGTGCGGCGATAGTCAAAGCCTGTGGCCACTATATTCAAAACGAAGCCGTCTCCGCTGCCGAGGCGCCTGACTGGCGCGACCTTGACACGCTGGCAGATGTGATTGCCTCGCTGGATCATTATCTGGCCGACAAACTGGCAGGCAGTACGGATGGCAACCATGCCCTCCTCAGCCTGGCAGAACTCAGTATCAGCAAACTGGGGTATCCGGTGGAAACCCCGCCACAAATCCAGCCCCGCGCCGCGCTGGCAATGCC
>LADM01000138.1 GCA_000961645.1 Gammaproteobacteria bacterium BRH_c0
ACACCTTTATGAATATGAAAACACTAGCCACTGTCATCGTGTTCTCCACACTGGGCATCGCTTTCTCTGCACAGGCCCATGAACCTAAAGAACATATGAAAGACGCTGAAAAACCGGATTGCACCGCTATGAAAAATATGGATCACAGCAAGATGGACATGAATGATCCGGTGATGCAGGCCATGATGCAGCAGTGTATGAAAGACATGCACCAAGATAATCAAGCTTCCGAAAACGAACACCAAGAAGACGGCGGACAGAAAGAACACACCGCGAATGATGAATCGCTCGAACACAAACACTGAGAACCCACAGTCTATCATTTCGAGCAATATTGCTAAGATTCAAACCGGATAGAGATGTCATGGCCGCTTTCAAATTTCTAACCTGTGGTAAATGTCTGCTTATCGCAGCAGCGATATCGATCATTGGCGGTCTGGTGTTTTTGTATTCCGGACTCTATCCAATAGGCGCCGACGTTCCCCACAATAGGCTGTCCTACTGGCTCCTGGAAACCCTGAGAGAGCGGTCGATCGCACGATCGGCAAGCGATATCGAAGTCCCCAACGATTTGGACTCTTCCAATCGTCTGCTTAAGGGTGGCGCAGACTATAACGACATGTGCGCCGGATGCCATCTGAAACCTGGCAAAACCCAGAGTGATTTCACCCTGGGGCTGTACCCCGCACCACCCAATTTAACACTAACGGGTGATGAACATGGACACGACCATGCGGGTAACACCGATAATGACGACGAAGCCAGTAAACGACAATTCTGGATTATTAAACACGGCATCAAGGCTTCGGGCATGCCCGCCTGGGGACCGGGGCATGACGATGAACGTATCTGGAATATGGTGGCGTTCCTGCAGCGATTGCCGGAACTATCTTCCGATCAATACCAGATACTTACCGCGCGCGGACAAAACTCGGAAGGACATGGTCACTGATGTAGTATCTCAGGGCATCCAGCGCAGAGACCACCCCACAACCATCAAACGGTATGAGGAGAGACATTTACGCAGGTTGAAAAATTGCATAAACCCCATACTGGCAAGCCTGCTCTTACCGCCGGCAATCCACCCCAACTCGTCACACTGTCCTGCCCAACCTGAGCTATTACATTTAAGCGATTAACCGAGCTTACCCAGCTCAAACAAGTTCAAATCAGTTATGCTCCACACAGCACTACTTTTTAATTCGCAAGCGCAGGGCATTACTGACTACCGATACAGAGCTCAGGCTCATCGCCAGGGCGGCGATCATCGGCGATAAGAGTAACCCGGTGAACGGGTAAACCACCCCGGCTGCAACCGGCACACCGATACTATTGTAGAGAAAGGCGAAGCCCAGGTTCTGGCGCATGTTACTCACAGTCAAGTGGGACAAGCGGATCGCCTCGCCAATGCCGCGCAGGTCGCCTTTCACCAGGGTTAGCTGGGCGCTGTTCATTGCCACATCCGTACCGGTGCCCATGGCGATACCGACATCGGCCTTGGCCAGCGCCGGTGCGTCATTGATTCCATCACCCGCCATGGCGACGATGCGCCCTTCGTGTTGCAGGCGGCTGACAATATCCAGCTTGGCAGCGGGGGTAACTTCGCCGTAGACGTCGTTAATACCCAACTGCCGCGCCACCGCCCGTGCGGTTTTCTCGCCATCCCCGGTTGCCATGATGACCCGTACGCCCTCGCTACGCAGCTGTTCGATGGCCGATCGTGTGGTTTCCTTGATGGGATCGGCCACGGCCAGCACACCGGCCAAAGTACCATCGACCCCCAGGTAGATGACGCTGGCACCCTCCTCCCGTAGCTTGTCGGTATCCGTATCGAGGTGTAGCCGATCAATGTCATGGGCGTCCATCAGCGCGCTATTGCCCAACACCAGTGCATGACCTTCCACCTTGCCAGTAACACCAATACCCGATTCCGATTCAAACTCCTCCACTTTTGAGAGGTTTAGCCCCTGATCGCGGGCGGCCGTGACGATTGACATTGCCAGTGGGTGTTCACTGCCTTGATCGAGACTCGCGGCCAGCCGCATCACTTTGTCACGATCAAAGCCCGGGGTGGCGATGACCTCACGGAAAACTGGTCGGCCCTCGGTCAAGGTACCGGTTTTGTCCACCACCAGGGTGTCCACTTTACGCAAGGCTTCAATGGCGGCGGCATCCCGGAACAGCACGCCCCGAGTGGCGCCCATGCCGGTGGCTACCATGATTGACATGGGGGTCGCTAGGCCCAGGGCACAGGGACAAGCAATGATCAGCACAGCCACAGCATTGATCAGGCCGTACACCCAACCGGGCTCAGGCCCCCACAATCCCCAGGCGAAAAAAGTAATGACGGCAATGGCAACCACTGCAACTACAAAGTACCCGGCCACGACATCGGCCAGACGCTGCATAGGCGCACGGGAGCGCTGGGCCTGGGCTACCAAGTTGACGATACGCGACAAGGTGCTGTCCTGGCCTACGTGCTGTGCCTGAATTACCAGGCTGCCACTGGTGTTCATAGTGGCGCCAATGACCTTGTCGCCGGGGCGCTTGGACACCGGCACCGGCTCACCGGTGAGCATGGATTCGTCCACCGCGCTGCCGCCTTCCACCACTTCGCCGTCCACCGGCACTTTCTCGCCGGGCCGCACCCGCAGGCGATCACCCGTCTGAACATCGGCCAACGGCACATCCGTCTCACTGCCGTCCGGGTTGATACGGCGGGCAATATCCGGTGCTAATCGCAGCAGTGACTTGATGGCTTCGGAGGTGCGGGAGCGGGCCTTGAGTTCGAACAACTGGCCCATCAGGGTCAGGGAAATAATGACCGCCGCCGCCTCGAAATACACATTGACCTTGCCACCCATGAAAAACGCCGTGGGAAATATTCCGGGCGCTATGGTGGCGACAACGCTGTAAATGTAAGCCGCAGCAGTACCCAGGCCGATCAAGGTCCACATATTGGGACTTCTGTTAGCTATCGATTGAGCACCGCGTACAAAGAACGGCAGGCCGGACCACAATACCACTGGCGTCGCCAACAGCAACTCAACCCAATTGTGCCAGCCTGCAGGCAGCCAGCCATGGCCAAACATGGCCAATATAAAAACACTGAGGGTAAAAGGCACGCTCAGCCAAAAGCGGCGTCGAAAATCCACCAGCTCCGGATCTTCAGCGTCATCCAGGGAGGGCATCTCCGGCTCCAGAGCCATACCGCATTTAGGGCAAGTGCCCGGCCCCTTTTGGCGCACTTCGGGGTGCATGGGGCAAGTGTACCAGGCGTTGCTGTCGCCGACCGGTTCCTCGGCGGGTTGTAAATACCGGTCCGGGTTATCGACGAATTTACCGCGGCAACCGGCGCTGCAGAAATAGAAATCCTCACCCAGGTGATGAACTTGATGGGCGGAATCCTCGCTGACAGACATGCCGCAAACCGGATCCTTAAGCGCAGCGAGCTGGGCTGGATGCGCATGATCATCGCCGTGGTCGTGGGTAGGGTTGTGATGACAGCTGCTGTGGTTATTCATGGTCTGGTCCTCCTGCATGAGAACGGCTAGTTTAGTCAATGTGGAGAGTCGATTTGCGACTCAATCAAGCGACAAACGGAGTAGCCGTCTGGCGTACTGTCAGGCATGCTTTCCCACTCGGCCATGCTGGCTTCCATGCGATCGCAGAGAGACGTCAGTTCTTCGATGGTCTTGCGGGTTTCAAGGATCCGCTGCTGCATCATTTCCCGAACCTTGGGACAGGGAGAATGAGCGTGGTCGGCGTCGCTGAAAATTCGCTGAATGTCGTCGAGGTGAAAACCCAGTTGCCTGGCCGTTTTAATAAAACGCAAACGGGATAACGCCTGGTTGCCGAATATCTGGTAACCGTTACTTTTATCCCTGTCCGGAGACAGTAAACCGATCGACACATAGTGCCGAACAGTATCCTTGGTGACTCCGGCTTTGCTGGCTAGTTGGCTAATTTTCATGACGTTTACTCCTGAGTGTCCCTATTGTAAAACCAGTGGGCTACCCCACGGTCAATAGTCTTTTAGGCCTTGATTCATCGTTTGCCAATAGACTAGCGTTGCCGTCCTAACTTGGACTGCTTCAACAATAAGTATGCCGACGCTAATACCTGTAGGGGCAATACAACGGTACTGAACATGCGATCCACCATAGGACCCGCAATCAGACTTATGATTTCGGAGCCGGCGTCCTTGCTGCACTTAAGAGGCAGAAATTTGACGATGATGACTGATGAGGTCAGCATTGCCGGTCCTTTTCCACTTCTCTGCGGCACCTATAGGGATTTTCCGCGACGAGTCGGAGACCGGTTCCGACGCTTGCTGCGCCTCAGCGTTATATTCCGAGTAGCGGCTGGGGCCTTTACTTCGGTACATTGCGTATGCCGATGTTTCGCGCTGCCCGATTGGGCTGTTGACCTACGGCGTTTTTGGGCGGAATGCGGAATGTACCCGCGTTGGCGACACTGAACGTCATCATCAACAGCGCGCCCGCGAGCATTCCGCGACAGGTTTTAAACTTACGGTCTATTCATTGCTATTACCTCCAGAGAGTGGGTACGAGACCCGGAAATGCAGCTCCCTGTCAGTCAAAGGCTCCTTTGGGGAGTGACAACTATTCATCTTTCTCCGGTGGCGGTGTCGGCGCACCCTCGGGCAATCCGCGCCCACGCCATAGCATGAAGATTGCCGGGTACACCACCAGTACCATCAGCAGCGCCGATATCACCCCGCCCACCATGGGCGCGGCGATGCGCTGCATCACATCGGCGCCGGTACCGCTGGATAGCAGAATCGGGATCAACCCCATAAACAGCGCCAGCCCGGTCATCAGCATGGGACGGATGCGCTGGCCGGCGCCACTTTGGACGACTTCCGCCATGTCCCCGCGGCTATTGAGTCGGCGTTCCGCGATCCGGTCGCGCCAGGCGATGTCCAGGTACACCATCATCAGCAGTCCCAGTTCCACGGCGAGACCGGCCACGGCGATCATACCCACCCAGACGGCGACGCTGAGCTTGAAGTCCAGCCACCACAGCAGCCAGACGGCGCCGCTCAGGGAAAAGGGCACACTCAGCATCACCACCAGGGTCTCCGTGAGGGACCCCCGATGCATAAACAGCATGAAGAAGATCAAAAACAGGGTGGCCGGCACCAGTAGCTGCAGTTTGGCCTTGGCCCGCTCGAAGTACTGGAACTGCCCGGCCCAGGCCAGCCGGTAGCCGTCCGGCACGTCAACCCTGTCCGCCACTACCTGCTTCGCCTGTTCGACATAGTCCGCAATGCCGATATCGCTTTTGACGTCGACAAAGACAAAGCCCACGAGCAGGCCGTCCTCGCTGCGCACCGCCGGCGGGCCGGTGCGAAACTCGATATCCGCCACCTGAGTGATGGGAATCTGTGCGCCGGTGGGCGTGGGCACCAGCACCCGCTCCAGGGCTTCGACATTGTCGCGGTAATCCCGGGCATAGCGCACCAGAATATTGTAGCGCTCCCGCCCCTCCACGGTTTGCGAAACGACCTGCCCGCCCATAGCGGCCATAATTACCCGCTCCACGTCGCCAACGTTCAACCCAAAGCGCGCGGCGGCCGCCCGGTCCACCGTAAAATCGAGGAAATAACCGCCGGTACTGCGCTCGGCAAACGCACTGCGGGTAAAGGACGCCGTGCGCTCATCCTGCTGAAGCGCGTTCTCGATGGCGATGCCGGTTTCCTCAATGGTGGCGAGGTCGGCACCAAACACCTTGATGCCCAGGGCCGAGCGAATACCGGTGGCGAGCATCTCGGTGCGGGTCTGGATGGGCATCCAGAAGATATTGGGCATCCCCGGAAATTTCAACTTCTGGTCCATGTCCTGGATCAACCCGTCCCAGGTCATTCCCTCCCGCCATTGGTCCTTCGGTTTCAACGTGATTACCGTCTCCACCATGGACAGGGGCGCGGGGTCGGTAGCGCTGGTGGAGCGACCCACTTTGCCGAAGACGTGCTCCACCTCGGGAATATCGGCAATGATCCGGTCCATGGTCTGCAGGGTTTGGGTTGCTTCTGTGATGGACATGCCCGGCAGGGCCGTGGGCATAAAGAGAATCGACCCCTCGTTGAGGGGCGGCATAAACTCGTTACCCAGTTGCCGGAAAGGTATGACGGTTAGCAGCAACACCAGTACGGCCCCTCCTATCACCGCCCAGCGAAAGCGCGCGGCAAGGGCCACCACCGGCCGGTAGGCGGCCACCAGCCACTGGTTCAGTTTGCTGCGATCGGCGCGGATCTTGCCGCGGATCAGCCACACCGCCAGGGCAGGCACCAGGGTGATGGACAACAGCGCCGCAAAGGCCATGGAGTAGCTCTTGGTAAAGGCCAGTGGCTTGAACATGCGGCCCTCCGTCCCCTCCAGGGCGAACACCGGCATAAAGGAAATGGTGATAATGAGCAGGGAGAAAAAGATGCTGGGCCCGACCTGCTGCATGGCCTCGATAATCACCTCCCGGCGGGACTTGGCTTTCTCCTCGGAATCGGCATCGTCACTCTCCCAACGGGCCAGCCGCTTGTGGATATTGTCGATAATGACAATGGCCGCATCCACCATGGCGCCGATGGCCACGGCAATGCCCCCCAGGGACATGATGTTAGCGGTGAGGCCCTGGAAGTACATCGGGATAAAGGCCATCAGCACCGCCACGGGCAGGGTGATCACCGCCACCAGCGTGGAGCGCACATGGAGCAGGAAGATGCCGATAATCAGGGAGACGATCAGCATCTCCTCGATCAGTGTCCAGGTCAGGGTGTCGATGGCGTCCTTGATCAGGGTGGAGCGGTCGTAGACCGGCACAATCTCCACACCCTCGGGTAGCCCCGGTTTGATATCCGCTAGGCGCTGCTTGACCTTGTCGATGACGTCGAGGGCGTTTTCACCGTAGCGCATCACGACAATGCCGCCCACGGTCACCCCCTCGCCGTCCAGTTCCGCCTGACCCCGCTGCATGGCGGGCCCCAGGGCCACATGGCCGACGTCTTTTACCGTGACCGGTACGCCACCCGCCGTGGTTTTTAACACCACCTTTTCCAGGTCCGCCACAGACTTCACATAGCCCCGGCCACGGATAAACTGCTCGTGGCCCGCCACTTCCAGGATACGCCCGCCCACGTCCTGGTTGGAGTCACCCACCGCCTCGGCCACCCGTTTGAGAGGGATGTTGTAAGAGGCGAGTTTGTTGGGGTCGAGACTGATCTGGTATTCACGCTGGAAACCACCGATGGAGGCCACCTCGGCGACACCTTCAACCGCTTCCAGGGCATAGCGCAAATTGAAATCCTGCAGCGAGCGCAGGTCCGCCAGGCTGTGGTTACCGGACGTGTCGCGCAGGGCGTATTGGTAGACCCAACCGACGCCGGTGGCGTCCGGCCCCAGGGTGGGATTGACTCCATCCGGCAAGTCGGCGACAGCGCTATTGAGGTATTCCAGCACCCGGGAGCGAGCCCAGTACATGTCCACGCCATCGTCAAAAATCACATAGACGAAAGAAAAGCCGAACATGCTCTGGCCACGCACATAGCTCACCCCCGGCGCGGACAGCAGAGTGGTCGTCAAGGGATAGGTGATCTGATCCTCCACCAGGTCCGGGCTGCGCCCGGGCCACTCGGTAAAGATAATCACCTGCACATCGGACAGGTCGGGAATGGCATCCAGGGGCGCCCGCATTAGCGCCTGCCAACCGCCAAAGGTCAGCGCGAGCACCGCCACCAGGGTTATCAGGGGATTGCGGGCGCAATAGCCAATAATTCGCTGCAGCCAGCCAATGGCCTCCCCTTCAGCAGGGGGATGAGCTGGTAGGTGCTTTTGATTGTTATCTACCATTGTTCCATCCCCGCTTTGAGCCGGCTTTCGGAGGCGATCAGGAAGTTACCGGAGGTGACCACCCGGTCGCCGGCCTCGATACCCTTGATGATTTCGATAAAGCCACCGGCCCGCTGCCCGGTTTGCACCTTGCGCGGGGCCAGCCGGCCCCCACCCAGATCCTCGAATACCACCCTCAATTCACCAGCGATAATGACGGCTTCTTCCGGTACCGCCACGCGCCGCCCGAGGTCGGCCTGGAGTTTCACTTCGGCGTACATCTCGGGTTTTAGGTGGCCTTCGGGGTTGGCGACGGTGAGGCGCACCCGCCCGGTGCGACTGGCGCCGTCCAGATAGGGGTAGATGTAGTCGACTCTGCCCTCGAACTGTTCTCCGGGCAAGTAAGGCAGGGTCACCGTCACGGGCATTCCCGGCGTTACCAGGGGCAGTTCGCCCTCGTAGATATCCGCTTCCACCCAGACATGGGAGAGGTCGGCAATGCGCAGCAATGTCATGCCGGCCTTGTGGGCGGTGCCTTCCACCACGTTCTTGGCCACCACGGTGCCGCTGATCGGCGCGTGCATGGCGACGTAGTCGAAGGGCTCGCCCCGCTTCTCCAGGGTGGCGATCTCCCCATCACTCATATCCCACAGGGCCAGACGCTTGCGGGCTGCGCTGAGCAGCGTCGGCGAGGCGCTACCGCGGCGTTTCAATTCCAGGTATTCCTGCTGGGTGGCCAGCAGTTCGGGGCCGTACACCGTGAACAACGGTTCGCCCTTGGCGACGGCAACCCCAACATAATCGGCATGAAGCTCACCGATCCAGGCATCGAACTTGAGGCTGACGTCCGCCAGCCGGCTTTCGTCGTAAGCGATCCGGCCCTCCGCGCGAATGGTGCGGGTCATGGTCATGGCTTGCGCCTCGGCGGTCTTGACACCGATCAACTGACGGCGGCGATTGTCCAGGGTTACCGTGCCCGGTGGCGCCTCTTCGACCATGGCATCATCCGCGCCGCCGGTGCGGGTGGCACCGGACGCCAGTTGCAGGCCTTCACGGCCGGTAGCCAGGTCGAAACTGATTTGCCGGGCCGGCATTCCCGGTGCCTGAATCCGCAGCGCCAGGGGCCAGCTGCCCTCCATGGATGGCTCGAAAGTACCCCGGTAGAGACCAGGCTCGATTTCCGCCATCTCCGCCGGGGCCCGCATGGCGGGCATGGCGCCCATTGCCGGCATCTCCGCCACCGCCGTGATCTCGGCGTTGTCCAATGGGGCCCCATCGGCATCGCGCAGAACCACTTTCAGGGTGTTCTCCCCCACGCGCGGTGTGGTGGGTTCTATCGATACGTCCAGGCGGTAGGGACCGCTGCGGTAGGGCAGCGCATCGGCATTGTTCGTACCACCTGCCTTTTGCGTCAGGGCGGTCACGCCGCTGGCCGGCTGCAACCCCTTTCGGCCTGTGGCCAGGTCGAAGCTGGCCCGGGCGGATCCCACACCCTCCTTGCTAATCCGCAAGGTAAGCGGCCAGCTGCCTTCCATGGACGGCTCGAACGTCCCCCGATAGAGACCGGGTTCGATTGCCGTCATATCGGCCGGCGCCTGCATGGCGGCCATGGCGCCCATGGCAGGCATTTCCGCCACGGCCTTGATGGATGCGTCGCTGACCGGCTGGCCTGCTTTATCCAGCAATACCAGTGTCAGGGTGTTGTTGCCGACCCGGGGTGTTTCCGGATCAAGCTCGATGCCCAGTTGGAACGGCCCAGCCCGATAGGGAGGCTGGAGGGCTGAGGGGCCATTGGCGGTGGCGGTATCGTTCCCGGACAGCCACAGCAGGCTCAGGGTACCGGTAACCACCAGAAACCCGATAACGGCAATAGAAAAAAAGATCGTTCGTCGGTTCATGGTCGTTTCTCTTGTTTGTGCGCGTCGACGGCGGTGGCCGCCGGTGCCGGGTTGGCGGGGATTGGCAGTGCGCTGCCCAAGGGCCGCCCGG
>LADM01000023.1 GCA_000961645.1 Gammaproteobacteria bacterium BRH_c0
CCGGCAACACCAGCACAACGGCGAGCGTCGATGACATGGGCGCAACGGCTCAAGCGTGTTTTCAATATCGACATCGAGACCTGCAGCGGCTGCGGCGGCGCCATGAAAGTCATCGCCTGCATTGAAGACCCTATAGTGATCAAGCAGATCCTTGATCACCTGAAGCACAAAGCCGAAACCAGCGGGACCAGGGCGTTACCCGAAAGCCGGGCGCCACCGGCTGAGCTGCTCCTGGGTCTGTTTGACTGACGAGCCTGAAGGCCAACGATACCAATCAAAATGCTGCGTTCACAGCGCCGCGGCAGGGATCCGCCGTGCTGGTTGTCGGAAAAGGGTCAGCCGGATTGGGTTGCATCGCAGGGGTGTCGAAAGAGTCAACTGCGGTCCAAAGCTGTTGGACTTGGGTGAAAAGGGCGTTTATTCTTCCTATACGTCCCCTCGCGGGAACCCGACGCTGTTTGCGGTATCAACACCTTAGAGATTGCGAGTACCCTGTATTCGTATTCACTGCCCCCCCGGCAACCTGTGCACAACGCGCCGCCCGGGACCCAACGAGGAGTCATTATGATCACACTGTATTACTGGACGACGCCCAACGGCCACAAAATGACCATTTTTCTTGAAGAGGCCGGCCTGTCATACCGCCTCGCACCGATCAATATAGCCAAGGGCGAGCAATTCGATCCGGCCTTTCTGGCTGTTTCCCCCAACAACAAGATCCCCGCCATGGTCGACCATGAGCCACTCGGCGGTGGCGATCCCCTGCCCTTGGCGGAATCCGGTGCCATGCTGGAATACCTGGCGGAAAAAACCGGTCGCTTCCTGCCCACGGATCCCCGTGGCAAATACCGGGTGCTGCAATGGCTCTACTGGCAAATGGCACACCTCGGCCCGATGCTCGGGCAGAACCACCATTTTCGCAAATCCGCGGCAGAGAAAATCCCCTACGCCATTGATCGCTACGAGAAAGAGAGTGAAAGGCTGTACGGCATTCTCGATGACCAACTGGCGGGTCGGGACTATATCTGTGACGACTACAGCATCGCCGATATGGCCTGCTATCCCTGGATACTGCCTGACAACCAGGGTATCGATATTGGCGAATTCCCCAACATCGCGCGCTGGCAGGCCACCATGGCAAGCCGGCCCGGGGTGCGCAAAGCCTACGCCATTGCCGATCAGGTCAAGGCAGACCCTGTGACGGAGGAAGATACCCGCAAGGTGCTCTATGGCCAGGGACGGCGGCGCTGATCGCAGCGTTTCGTGATGACCTGACACACCCGCCAGCCCGACCCGGCTTCATCCAGTCCGGGGATGCGGAGCGCACCCATGCCCGGGCTTAACCAGTGGACCTGCCGCCACCAGGTCGATGTCGTCACGACAGATCACCGACTGTCGCCCAATACAACCTTTTGTCAGGTTAAAATTAACGCCTATACTCTGTCTGTGGCTTGTCACCCGGGCAGGATGCGGGCCAGCGATGACTTTCAGTAACCACGCATTAACTGGACAGTAAGGACACCCCATGGATTTCACCACCAAGCCCGCGACGACACCATTGTTGCCAGGGAAACGGCCGACACAAAAGCCCCTTCGCTCCGTCTGTTTAATCTCAGCGCTCCTCGCCCTGCCAGTGATCGCCCAGGCAGGTGACAGCAAGGGAACGTTTACGCTCGCCCTGGATAACGACCTGTTTGCCTCGGGAGCAGATCGCCACTATACCCACGGCACCGAGATCGCCTACGTCAGCGACACCTATATGCCGAGCTGGGTCGATTCCGCCATCAATATCCTGCCCTTCCATCAGGAGGGCGACGAGGCTCGCCTGAGCCGGTCGCTCGGACAGCAAATGTACACCCCCACCGATATTGAGACTACGGCACTGGTGACCGACGACCGCCCCTATGCAGGCTGGCTGTACACCAGCATTGGCGTGTTGTCCGAATCCAAGCAGGAGGATCACCGTCATGTGGATCTCCTCGAGCTGATCGTCGGCACCGTGGGTCCGGATTCCGGTGCCGCGAGTACCCAGAAAGCGATTCATAAAGTCATTGGCTCCGACGAGCCCATGGGCTGGGACAATCAGCTCGATGACGAAGTCACCGCCGACCTGCGATACCAGCGCAAGTGGGCGCTGCGACTGGTGGATAACTACATTGACGTACTGCCCTTCGCCAGCTTTACCCTCGGCAGCTCGCAACGCCGTGTCGGCACCGGTTTCACCGTTCGCCTGGGCTCGGGACTGAACACCGATTACGGTCCGCCGCTGATCCATCCCAAGGAAGGTTCAGCCAGTTACTTCAAGCCCAACCAGTCGTTCTACTGGTATCTGTTTGTCGGCGCCCAGGGGGAATATGTGGATTACAACATCTTCCTCGATGGCAACCGGGATGGCGACAGCCACAGTGTCGAGCGCGAGGACTGGGTCGGCAATGTCCAGGCCGGCGCGGTACTGGGTGCCGGCAACTGGCGTATCTCCCTCACCAACCTGTTTCTCTCCCGGGAGTTTGAAACCCAGGAAGAAAGTGACGAATACGGCTCCATCGCCATCTCCTATCGCTTCTAGCACCACACGCCGGGGTGGTGCCCACCATCCCGGCAACGGCCAGCAAGCCGCTCTTACCCCGCCCGGACTACTCGAACATCCCCGCCAGAGCACTTACACTTTAGCGCCCTCTACCCGGCCAAGGCCAAGGATCGCAGATGGAAACCACGACAACCTCACGCCCGATGATTCTTGTCGGCGCCCTGCAAGGCGCCCTGATGTGGGGATTGTGGCGCGCGGCTCAGGACGGCACCTGGCCAGCTACGCAGCCTGGCCCGGGTGCGCACTCTGTTGCGTCGTAGTGCTGTGCCGGTGATGACCGACCAGATCAAAGTTGCTGACCTCACGCTGGATTTACCGCGTCACCGGGCCACGCGCGCCGGCCGCAAGATCAATCTCAGCCACAAGGAGTTTTGTTTGCTGGAGCTGTTGGTCCGGCGACAGGGCGAAGTACTGCCGCGCTCCTTGATCGCCTCCCAGGTGTGGGACATGAACTTCGATTCCGACACCAATGTCATTGACGTGGCCATACGGCGCCTAAGGGCAAAAATCGATGACGATTATGAACCCAAGCTGATTCACACTGTGCGCGGCTTGGGTTACAAGCTGGAGGTCGAGGACGACCATGACGAAAGTTAGTCTCGCCCGGAGACGACCACTGTCACTCAACAGCCGGGTGATGCTGTTTGTCGCGATGGCTATCGGTTTCAGTTTACTGATGATCGGTTATCTTGTGCTGAATGAAGTAGAGCGCCATTTTGCTGAACAGGATGCCGACGAGTTGGTGGTGATTACTCGTGCTGTTGAAGACGCTCTACAATCGGCGAAAGATCAGGACTCGGCACCGGAGGGCGCCCTTGCGCGAGCTGTTTCTGGTCACCATGGTGTCTACTTTCAAGTGTGGGATGATGCGGGACGTTTGGTCTATGGTCCTGAGGAGGGTGGACCTTCGCCACAAGAAAACACCTATTCTCCTGTGAGCCGTATTCAGGTAGACAATCTTTATACCTGGCAAACTGATGGCAAAACCTACCGTGGCACTATCACGCATACCCGCATTGAAGACCAGAATTATCGCATCGTTGCTGCTATCGATATGGATTTCCATATCCACTTTCTGGAAAATTTTCGGCGCAGTTTGTGGATGATTATGGTGCTGGCAGGCGCGGTGACTCTCTTGGCGGCCTGGTATGGCGTGCACCAGGGGCACGCGCCCTTGCGCGAGCTGAGTGCGACAATGAGTGATATTCAGGCGGATCGCCTTCATGTGCGTCTAGACCCTAACACCGTTCCCCGGGAACTGCAAAACCTTGTCTGTTCCTTTAATCATATGATTGGCCGCTTGGAAGACAGCTTCGTTCGACTATCCTATTTCTCCGCCGATATTGCCCATGAATTGCGCACGCCTTTGACCAACCTGATCACCCAGACCCAGGTGGGTTTGGGTAAGTCCAGAAGCCTGGAAGAATATCGCGAACTGCTCTACTCGAATCTTGAAGAACAGGAGCGCCTGACCAAAATGGTCAACGACATGCTCTGGCTGGCCCAGAGCGAACACGGCCTGCTCAAGCCTGTCTGGGAACCGCTGGATCTGGCTCGGGAAGTGCGCGAGCTGTTCGATTTTTTCGAGGCCCTGGCGGAGGAAAAGCACATCCAATTGGTGTTGGAAGGAAAGGCACCGATTATACAAGGTGACCGCGCTATGCTGCGTCGCGCATTGTCCAATCTGCTGTCCAATGCAATACGCCACACACCAGTGGGAAGAAGTGTGCTGATCCGTCTGGATTCATCGGGCGAGGGTAGGGTGTTACTCAGCGTACAGAATCCGGGGCCAGAAATTCCAGCCGAGCATTTGCTCAGGATTTTCGACCGGTTTTACCGGGTCGATCCTTCCCGGCAACGCCAAAGCGAAGGTGCTGGCTTGGGGCTGGCTATCGTCAAGTCCATAGTCGAGGCCCATGAAGGAAACATCGCGGTGATCTCCGAACGCGGCGTCACGCGCTTTACGATCAGATTTCCCAGAACAGGTGATGCAGGGAATATTGCGATGCGTGGTTAGCATCGAAGGCTCGTGTCGAGAGAACTGTAAAATTGTGAACGTCAGTATTAGGCTGTTGATATTCAATAGGGATGGAGCATTTCTATAGTGCTGGTAGGATTTTGGTCAAGGCTGGTTGGCTCGCGGCCTTTGAATTGACCCGTTTTCAAAAAAAGGATTTATTTTTAAGAAATTTCTGAGCATGGTATTTTTCATGGTATTACCGATTAGCGGGAAAATAAGTCGTTGAATACAAAAGATAAAAATGGCTTATTGATAATCGAGTGGGAGTGACCTGAATTTGTAAGTCATTGAAGTATAAAAATAAAATAACTCTCATTGATAATATAATCTACATCATCAATGGTATTTTTCATGGTATTTGTCAACCGGGAATCAGCGCCTGTCAGAAATACCATGTCGGGATTTATGGGCTGATCATGGTATTAATCTGACAGTTACATCGGCGTGCAGAGAAATTCACGTGGGCGTGAGGGTGCGAGCCGCCCGCCCGCAGGGTAAGCCTGACATCAAGCGGGTGCTGCCGTATAGAGCCACCAAGAATCCAGTATAAATATTTACAGAAACTTGCATAATATGGAAGTTAGTGTAAATTATCTGTATGACGCCTCTTACAGAACAGATTTTCACAGCCGGTCTGGCGGATCGGCCTCTATCGGCCAGTCAAGTCGACCGCCTGCTGGGTGGCAGTGATGCGCG
>LADM01000131.1 GCA_000961645.1 Gammaproteobacteria bacterium BRH_c0
GCGAACTCGAGCACGGGCAGGGCCAGTCGCCGCCCGAGGGCGGCCAGTGCCGACTGGCGCTGGCGGAACAGGTTGCCAAAACGTTCCCGCGCCTTGCCATCGCGACTGTCGAGCATCTGCGAGTCAGCACCGACGCTGATGCCGTACAGGCCGGGTGGTGGCAGTTCCTCCTCAAGTGGGTCGTGGATGCGGCACAGGCTGACATCGCAGTGCCTGGCCAGCTCAAAGAGGTGCTTCTCACAGTCGCCGTCGAGATCGTGGAAGTCGCTGATAATCACCAGCGTCGCCCCCGGCGTGGCCACCCGGCGGCATTCTTCCAGTATCGAGGCGAGGCTGAGGTTGTCCGCCGTGCCTGATGCCTGGGATTGTGCAAGCTCGGTGCAGGCCTCACCGAGATGCTGGATCATGCGCAGCACGCTGTGGTGGGATTTGTGACTGCGGCTGTCGCGCTGTGCCGCGGGGCTGAATACCAGTCCGCCGACCCGGTCGTTGGCATTGATGCCTGCCCAGGCGAGGAGGGCGGCGATATCGCAGGCGACCATGGATTTGAGACGCTGGCTGCCAAAAAACATCGAGCTGCGCAGATCCACGGCAATCAGCACCGGGCGCTCGCGCTCCTCGCGGAATATCTTGGTGTGAGTGGTGTTGGTGCGGGCAGTCACCCGCCAGTCGATGGAGCGCACGTCGTCGCCCGGCTGGTAGGGGCGCACTTCATCGAATTCCATGCCACGGCCGCGAAAGCGCGAGCGATAACCTCCACCCTGGGATGACAGTGCCTGGCGGCGCGGAAAGAGGTTGAGTTCGCGGGCGCTGTGGCGCAGGCGTATCAACGCCGTCGGATCGGGGATAACGATCCCTTCAGCATTGGCCAGCAGCGGGTTGGAGTCGTTTGGCTTCATGGCTCGATGTTGCACTTCAAGCGGAGGGCACCAGCTGAACGAGGGTATCGATTACCTGGTCGGGACTGACGCCGGTCGCTTCGGCCTCAAAACTGAGGATCAGGCGGTGGCGCAGCACATCGTTGACCACGGCGCGGACATCGTCCGGGGTGACGAAATCGCGACCCTCAAGCCAGGCCTGGGCACGGCTGCAGCGGTCGAGAGCGATGGTGGCACGGGGGCTGGCGCCATAATCCAGCCACAGTTCAAGATTCTTGGCCAATGCCGCTGTGCTGT
Source organism: Gammaproteobacteria bacterium BRH_c0 (assembly GCA_000961645.1). Taxonomy (GTDB): domain Bacteria; phylum Pseudomonadota; class Gammaproteobacteria; order Pseudomonadales; family Porticoccaceae; genus NAT127. The sequence continues at coordinate 1,176 of LADM01000131.1, forward strand.
AAGTGGCCGGGCTGCGGGTGGCCAGTACCAGCTGGATCAGGTACTCCTCGACATTGGCGGCCATATGCACTGCCATGGCTTCAGCCCGGGCGGCAAAAATGCTGGCCTGACTGAGCGGCTTTACGGGCGCAGACGGATTGCCCAGGGCTTCCTGACGCGACAGCTGCAAAATCTGGCGCTCGCTGTCGGCACTGGGGTAACCCACCATCACATGCATCAGGAAGCGGTCCATCTGGGCTTCGGGCAGAGGGTAGGTGCCTTCCTGCTCAATGGGATTCTGGGTGGCCATCACCATAAACAGTTCAGGCAGGGCATAGGTAGTCAGGCCGACACTGATCTGGTGCTCGGCCATCGCCTCCAGCAACGCCGACTGGACCTTGGCCGGGGCGCGGTTGACCTCGTCCGCCAGCACCAGGTTGTGGAACAGCGGCCCGCGCTGGAAGGTAAAGCTGCCATCCTGGGGGCGGTAGATATCGCTGCCGGTAATATCGGCGGGCAGCAGATCCGGGGTGAACTGGATGCGATGGAAATCCCCCTCAATACCTTCCGCCAGGGTCTTGATGGCCTTGGTCTTGGCCAGGCCCGGCGCACCTTCCACCAGCAGATGGCCGTTGGCCAGCAGGGCAATCAGCAGGCGTTGGGTAAGGTGGGGTTGACCGACAATCTGGTCGTTGAGATAGCGGTGAAGATCGAGGAACTGTTGTTGTATGGACAGGTGCTGTATGGACATGGACACTCGCCTTGCTGGAAGAACAAAGAAGACAGCCGCGGAGTGTAATGGTTCTTGCGATGAGTCTCAAAAGGCAGTGGATGATTGTTGTCTGCAGCGCCAAATCCCACCTGCCAGCCAGTGCCTACTGGTAAACGATATCGCGGTAACTGGGTGCCAATAGCGCCAGCAGCCGGTTCTGGGTGGCCACCGGCAGCTGGCGTTTTTCCATGGCGCGAATCAGGTCGTCCACCAGGGCGTTGAACTCCACGTCGGTATAGCCGTGGCCGGCGTGTACCACCTGCATCGACTCGCCGCTGTACTCACAGGGGCCGCCGCTGATGCTGCAGATATAGCTTTCCAGGCCCTGCCTGAAACGGGGGATATTCACATCCCGGAAACGTTCGACAATGCGCTCATCGGCGGCAATTTCCACTAACAGGTCATATACCAGGGCTTCGATTCCCTGCTCGCCCCCCAGGCGCTGGTAGAGATTATCCGCTGGAGGCTTGCCCAACGGGCTGCAGGCGGACATGCCCGCTGACAACAGCAGGGCGGCTAAAATCAGCAGCGATCTGTTCATCAGCCATCCAGTCATTAAAAAGCACCCTGCAGTGACAGATACCAGCCGTGCTGATTGCGAAAGGTGGCCACTTCGCCAAGATCCACATAGGCCGCAACCAGGCTGATATGGCGGTTGGGAAACCAGGCGACAAAGGCGCTGTACCAGTCATCTTCGCTGATAAATGAGAGGTTGTCGGGCTTTTGCCGGTATTCGCCACCGATCAGCCAGTGGCGGTTGAAAAATACGCCAGCGGAGACTTCCGCCAGCAGTTCGGGGCTGTTGTTCTTGTCGCCGCCAAAGCCCACCAGGCCGAGCTGGTTGGCCTTGCTGTAGCGCAGGGTGCCATTGAGCAGCAGATTGCGGTCGGCCACGCCAGCCAGCAACAGCTTGGTGGCGCTGAGGGTGAGATCGGTGCCGCTGTCATCCCGGGCGCCAGCCGCCGAGGGAATTAAAAAGTCATAGTTTTTCTTGTACTGGGCACCCAGGCTGATTTGCGGCAGCGGGGTGTAGATCAAATCACCGGCGAGCCGTACCTTGGCTCCCACCACAGTCTGGCGAATGCTGGTGTCATTCACACCCAGCAGTTGCGAAAGCGGGCGATGGGAGAGCCGCTGTTCGGCCACCGACAGTTCCAGCCGGTTGCGCCAGCTCCAGCTGGCACCGACCACAGACAGGCTGTAATGAGGCACCTGCACATGGCTGGCAAAGGCTGTGCCGCCCTGTTCTTCCCGCGCACCGTAGCCGGACAGCACGGCCATGGGCACGATGCCGCCACCGGCACTGCCCTCGATAGTGCTGGCGCCACCGGTGGCCAGCAGGCGGCTGCGGTCCTGCTCGCTGTGGGCCACTGTGGCCAGTGCCAGCACTCCGTTCAGCAGTATGATCTTGATAAGGATTAGCGCTGTAGCTTTAGACATCGTTGGCATCCTTCAGGCCAGCGCCAGAAAATAGCGCTCAAGCCAGCGGCAAAATTCATCGCCAGGCAACGCTTTCGAATACAGGTAACCCTGGGCGGTGTCGCAGCCGTAGGATACCAGCAATGCTTCGATGGCTGCCGTCTCGACACCCTCCGCCGTGATGCTGAGACCCATGCTGTGCCCCAGTTCGATGGTGGAACGGACGATTACCTGATCGTTATCGCTGCGGTCCAGATTGAGGATAAAGGATTTGTCGATTTTCAGTTCGGCCACTGGCAGCTTTTTCAGTTGCGACAGGGATGAATAGCCGGTGCCAAAATCATCAATAGACAGGGTCACCCCAAGCAATCGCAAGCGGTTGAGATTATCCAGGCTTTTTTCCGCCTCACGCATGATGGCGCTCTCGGTAATTTCCAGGCACAGCAGCGCTGGCGGCAGGGCAAATTCGGTCAGCAGATCGCCGATATAATCGGGCAGATTATCCTCGAGCAGATCCAGCGCCGACAGGTTGACCGACATCGGCAGTGCAATTGCGCGCTTGCCGAGCAGTTCAACCTGTTGCAGGGCCGTGCGCAGCACCCAGCGGGTCAGCAGGGTGATCTGCCCCGTGCTCTCCGCCACATTGATAAATTCTTCCGGGTTAACGAATCCCAGTTGCGGGTGAATCCAGCGCACCAGGGCTTCTGCGCCGACCTGGTGAGGGTCGTGGAGACTGATTTTGGGCTGGAAGTACAGCTGTATCTGCTCCTGCTCGAGGGCCTGGCGAAACTCCCGGAACAGCAGCAGTCGTTTGAGATGCTGCTCATCCCAGCCGGACTGATATGCGCAGATCCGCTGCTGGCCGAGGCGGGCCTGTTGCAGGGCCAGACTGGCGCGGCGCAACAGCATTTCCGGGTCTGTGCCATCCTGGGGGTAGGTGACCAGCCCGACATTGATATTCACGTTGACACTCAGCTCCGCAACACTGATCGGCACTGCAAACAGGGTCTTGAGTGTGTTGCTCAGTTGCGCTTTGCGGGCACTGTCTGCAGCGCTTGCCACCAGGGCGAATTCGTCGCTGCCCAGGCGCAGGGCGCAGTCATCAGCGGCGGCAAGGGAAGCTATGCGCTGCGCCACTTCACAAAGCACCAGATCGCCGATTTCCGGGCTGAGGGCATCATTGATCTGGGTGAAGTTTTCCACGTCGATAATCAATACCGCCACCGCAGTCTGCAGGCGACTGGCTTTTTCTATGGCCGCCTGCAGTTGCGGGAACAGCTGGGGGCGGTTGAGCAGGCGGGTGAGTCCATCGTGTTGCGCCTGCCAGGTGATCTCTTCCTCGCGCTCGGCAATCGCGCTTTGCATGCTGATAAAGCCCTGCGCCAGTTCACCCATTTCATCCCGGGTGTGGACAGCGACCGGCGTGTCGTAATGGCCGCTGGCAATGCGTCGGGCTGCGTTGGCGAGGCTGCGCAGAGGTTGCGTCACACCCCGCGCCAGCAACCAGGCAAGCAGCGCGGCGAAGGCGAAGAACAGCAGCGCCAGCCATAACAATTGGCTGTCCAGCACGGCAAAGGGTTGCAGTACCTGGCTGAGGGGTATCTGCAACACGGCTTCAAGCCGGTAGGGCTGATCCGCCAGGGGCACGCGCAGCAACAGCAGGTCGCTGTTTTCCAGCACGGTCTGGGGTGTTTCGGCGGAGAGAATATCCGGCAGCGCTATCAGCGCTTGGCGATCTTCCGGTGCCAGGGTTCCACTCAGATAGGTTGCTGTTCCCTCACTGCGGCTGATAAAGGACACATCCAGCCCGGTCATGCGTTTGAGTGATTCGCTGAGACTGTCTTCTATCTCAAAGCCGATACCGGCAGTGCCAATGCGCAACGGGGCGCGCACCGGCGACACCACAAACTGGTAGGGTTTGTTGTTGATAATCAGATTGGCGTAGGCAGTGCCAGACTGGACAGTGCTGGTGTGCAAGGCTGCGAGCAGTTGATTACTGTTGTCGAGCAGGGTCATGGTGCCAGCCACCAGCCGACCCTGGGTATCCGCCACAATGGCAATATCGGCCTGGATGCGCGCCGCGTGATTGACCAGTGCCGACTCAATGGTGGCTGCATCCCCGGAGGCAACGGCTTCCTTGAAGCCGAAATCGTCGGTGAGAACGCTGACCGACAATGCCAGCTGCTCGGCGCGGGCCTCCATCAGGCGGGCAAAAACCTCACCGCCACGCTGCAGCTCGTTGCGGGCATTCTCCGTCACCGCCTGACGGATCGCCTGGCGGGTAGTGAGGTAGGAAACCAGTTCCAGCATTACCACCAGAGCCAGCATCCATAACAGCAGTTTGACCAGGTAACTTCTGACCATTACTGCCCCTGGCGCTTAAACAGCGCTTCGAGCTCGGTTGCCGGTGCGATATCGCGAGGATCGGGCTGGAGCGGCGCCAGGACAATGAGTTCTTCATCGACACTGCCTGCACTGACTGTCAAGGTTTTCGCCAGGGGCTTCCCGTAGCGCGGGTGCTGTATCAGCAGCTGGTATTCCCCGGGGGGGATCTCCTGTAGTTCGAGTTTGCCGAGGGGATCGGAAACCGCAAAATAATCACTGTCCACCACATAGATATAGGCCAGCATGGAGTCGTGGATATTGCAGCCCAGCACCACCTGGCCAGGCTTGTCAAAAAGCACCGGCTCTGCGGTTGTGCCGTGATAGAGCCGCAATTCAAAACGCTTGGCCGGGGAAAAGGAGTAGACGTGGTGGCGAATATTGTCGCTGTTGGGGAAATGCACCAGGGTATTGGTGCGCACGGCAATAACGTGGGGCACAAACTGATTGTCCCGTTGATCCATGACGGCAGGGGTGCTGTCTTGCGGATTGGTCTGTGCTATTGCCGGGAGCAAAGCAGCCACCACATCAGCCAGAGGATCGCCGTTGTCGTCGTGGAAACCCAACCTCAGCTCCCCGGCACTGGCTGTACAGGACAGGCCGATAGCAGCGAGCAGTGAATACACAGCAGCGATCCATTTGAATCTGCTGATCAGCACTGGCAACCCCTTTTTATGTAGATGGTATACAGCCTTTAGGGTGATGGGTTTGTGGTTAAAAGACAAGCTGTGAAACCGCGAGCCCGAGCGAACGAGGGCGCCAGTGAAATTTACAGCTGCGAGGACAAAGCCGCTGCAAGGGCGGTTGTGAGTTTTTATCTTATGCCTCAGTTTTTTCATATCTGCCTCCCTTTGGGTATCAAACCCTTGTCCAGGGTAGTGCCAGCCAGTCTGGCCATGCGCAACAAAAGTAAATCTAAATGATAACGATTGACATTTAGATTACGTTTTCTTAGAGTCTCGCTTCGCAGCTGATCCGACAACACACTGCTCACGCGCTACGAGGCCGATCATGAGAAAGCACAGCATCCAGAGACGAACACCCTGCGTCCTGCCCCTGACAGCCATCGCCATGGCGATGGCCAGCTACCCGGCACTGGCCCAGACCACGGAAAACGCCGATCAGCAGTCAAGCAAAACCGCCGAATCCATAGAAAACATCTATGTCTACGGCGAGCAGGGCAAGACCGACACCGCCACCAAGCTCAACCTGAGTCTGTTTGAGACACCCCAGACAGTCACGGCCATCTCCAGAGCGCAGATGGATGACTTTGCCCTCAACAGCATCGGCGATGTGCTCAATTACACCCCAGGCGTTACCGTCGAGGAGGTGGAGACGGACCGCGCCTATTACACGGCGCGGGGCTTCGACATCGCCAACTTCCAGTACGACGGGGTGGGCGTGCCCTTCACCTACGGCATAAACCTGGGCCAGCAGGACACCGCGATCTACGAAAAAGTCGAGGTGGTGAAAGGCGCTGCGGGGTTGATCACCGGCCTCGCCAACCCCTCCGCCACCATCAACTACGTGCGCAAGCGGCCCACCGGGGAGCTGCACATCGCCAGTGGTGTCGCTGTCAATGAGTGGCACGGTGTGCGCCTCGATGGCGACGTCTCCGGCGCGCTGTCATCCACTATTCGCGGTCGCCTGGTGGTGGCTGCGGAAGACACCGATTCCTACCTGGATCGCCACGAGGACAATACCCATCTGTTCTACGGCATCGTCGAGGTTGACCTCACCAGCAGCACTTTGCTTAGCGTCGGCCACAGCTACAACAAGAGCGCCTCCGACGGCGTGCTGTGGGGTGCGTTGCCGCTGCTCTACAGCAACGGCGCTCTCACCGACTACGACGTCTCCACCAGTACCGCACCGGACTGGACCTATGCCGACACGGTGCAGAACCAGACCTTTGTGGAACTCAAGCAGCAGCTGGGCGACTACTGGACCGCCAATGCCATCTTTACCCGCAGCAAAAACGACTTCGATTCAGAACTGTTTTACGTCTACGGCACACCCAGCGCGGTGGATGAAATTGGTCTGTTTGGTCAGGCCAGCGCCTACGACAGCAGCGATGAGCAGGACGTCTACGATGTTTTCCTGTCCGGCGCCATTCCCTTTGCGGGCCGCGAGCACCAGGTGGCGCTCGGCTACAGCCACGCCGATATCCGCAATACCGAAACCTCCTTTTCGGATAACGAAAACGGCTTTCCCGTGCTGGGTAGCGACTGGGCAGAGGGCCATACGCCGAGGCCCAATTTCGTCAGCGGCGATCCCTTCAACAGCGCCAGCGACATCGAACAAACCCAGAAATCCCTCTACATCTCGTCCCGCCTCAACATCAGCGACCGGCTGGCGGCACTGCTCGGCGCACGGCGGGCGGAGGTGACCCAGCGCGGCTTCAGCTACGGCGGTTCCTCCGATACCGACGCGGCAAAAACCGTTCCCTATTACGGCGTCACCTACCAATTCAGGGACGACCTGATGGCCTACGCCAGCTACAGCGAAGTGTTCAAGCAGCAGACCTGGGTCAACGACCAGTTCCAGCCCCTGGGGGCCACCGAGGGCGATAACCGGGAAATTGGCGTCAAAAAATCCTTCAATGACGAGCGCGCGATTCTCACCCTGGCGCTGTTCCAGGCGGAACACGCCAATCTCGGCGAATTCGTCGGCCGCGACCCGGTGACCGGCACCGCGTTCTACGAACCCCGCGCCTTCGAGAGCGACGGCTACGAAATCGAATTTTCCGGCGAAGTGATCGACGGGCTTAATCTCGGCGCGGGTTTCACCAGGGTTGAGCTGGAGGACGGCAATGGTGACCAGGCGCGGCCCTACGTGCCGTCAAAACTGGTGAAGATGTCCGCCTCCTATCGGGTGCCCGCGCTGCCCGCCCTGAAAATCGGCGGGGTGCTGAAATGGCAGGACGACATCACCACCGCCGATGGTCGGGTGGAGCAGGAGGCCTACACGCTGCTGGATCTGGCGCTGCACTACGACCTCAGCCCCAGGCTCAGCCTGGCCCTCAACCTGGAAAACGTCAGCAACGAGAAATACCTCAACAGCCTGTACTGGGACCAGGCCTACTACGGCGCGCCCCGCAACCTGGAGGCGTCCGTGACCTGGCGCTACTGAAGCAGGCAGCCCTCTATCGAGAAACAACAGCTCTTATTTGACTCACAACATCGGGAAAACACCATGACTATCAACGCCCTCATCGCCGTTGCGCGCTGGCAACGCTGATCTCCCTGGCGGCCCTGGGCAACACGGCCCAGGCTGCCGAAAACACCGAGGTCAAAAGCAAAAACAAGACAGGCTGCATGGAGGAGATTGTCGTCACCGGAGGCTTCACCACCAACGACCGCCTCGATACCGCCACCGGCCTTGGCCTGACGCTTCAGGAAACGCCCCAGTCGGTGAGTGTGATGACCTACCAGCGCATCGCCGACCAGAACCTGCGCTCGCTGACGGACGTGGTGAACAACGCGCCGGGCATCTCCGCCAAGGGGCTGGACAGCTCCCGCCAGCGTTTTGCCGCCCGCGGCTTTGCCATCGACAATTACCAGATCGACGGTGTGCCCATGGCCTGGAGTTCCGGCGGCGACGCCGGGGAGACCCAGTCGGACATGTCCCTTTACGAGCGCATCGAGGTGGTACGGGGCGCCACCGGCCTGCTGACGGGGGCCGGCAATCCCTCGGCCTCCATCAACCTGGTGCGCAAGCACGCCGACAGCCGGGAATTGACGGCAACCACCCGATTCAACGCGGGCCGCTGGGACACCTACGGTGCCATGGCGGACGGCGGCGGCGGCCTCAATGGCAGCGGCTCGGTGCGGGGACGGATCGTGGCCAGTTACGAGGAGGCGGGCTCCTTCCGGGACCTGGCCGGTGATGAGACCACCGTCTTCTACGGTGTCGTCGAGGCGGATATGTCCGATAGCACCTTGATCCGGCTGGGGGCAAGCCATCAGGACAACGACCCCACCGCATCCACCTGGGGCGGGCTGCCCAC
>LADM01000058.1 GCA_000961645.1 Gammaproteobacteria bacterium BRH_c0
CGTAGGCGAACAACACCACCTTGTTATGGTTTTTTGCTTAAACACAGCTCTGCCTCCAGCTCTAGGATGCGCTTTAGAAGTAATAGCGTGTAATTTTGGTAGTCCTCAGCAAGGGTTTTGGCATCATTTTCGTAACCAGAGGCGACACGAAAACTGGCGGCAGGGTATTTGTCTTTTAGTAGTAGAACCCTGTCATATGCTGAAAGCAGATCGTTAAGAACGGGGTCGGGGATTTTTCCCTCAAACTGTGCCCTGAAAATATTTTTACTTGGAAATGGGATGATATTTGCCATGAGTAAGCCTACAGAAGAACCGGAATTGATTGAGGTAAAGCCACCAGATGATGAAAAGCTGTGGGAGATTTTTGTAAGGATTGTTGAGGATATTGCAAAACGATTACCTCATAAACCATAACAGTGTGTTAATGAGGCCACTGGCCTCATAATAATTATTAGAAGGCGGCCTTTTAATTTTTCACCAGAAACTCGGACAGATTCCAACACATTGGAAAATAATAGATATATTTCGCAAAGAGCTGAATCAGCACGAATTAAAGGCGATCGGCCTGTTCTGCCGCGACGCACAGGTACCGGGAACATAGGAGTAAAAGATATTGAAGAAGATATGGTATTCATAGCTATTCCCTGCTCAATCTCTCGATTCGTTCATATCCGTTGCAGTCGGGCTTTCCGTCCTAATGGCTCGCTGGCTGCTAGCATTGACAATTAAAGCCAGCCAACTATTGGCATGATCGCAAGCATACGCTTCAGACCAGTAGGTTGGAACCCCCACTGCCAACGACGGTCAGCAGGGTATCAAGCAGTATGGGTGCTTAGGTAATCGAGCTTTCTTGCCGTTTTGGGCTGGGGTCAGATCAACATAACAAACATAACTCCCGCAAGCGGTAGTCACCTGGCTTTCCCTTATCTGACCCCTTGACCTGGCGCTTTATAAAAAAAAGCTCGCTATTTATCAACGATGCACACAATGCCGATATCCTCTTGACGGCACCATCGTTCATTGTGGCCACCCATGGTTACTGAAAGCTGTTCGACTGTGTAATGTTCACTAGCAAAAATAAATACTTCTCCAGGTTGCCGTTCCGCGTCAAGAACCTTTTCTTTCGCTTTACAGTCACTGCTGACACGAGCCACAAATCCCGAGTTGAATGGCACGGCATGCAGTGCCGTGAAATACTGCAGGAAATTTGCATCGGAGTTGCTAGCGCCGCAGCCGTAAGTCGGCAGCAGGTAAACGCTACTGGCTTGGCCTATTCGCTCGTTCCACAGATCGTGATCATAAGCAAATACCGGTTCACGATTAGCGGATTCAACAAGGTACTCCCGATGGTTAAGAGTGTCGGCGTATTGAAGTGCCAGCAATGCAAGAAGTGCGACTCTGAATCGAGGATCTGATTGTGTTAAGAAAAACCTTAAAACAATCAGTAATAAAACATAGCCTACTGGCCAAAAGAAACGCCCAGAGCCACGAAATATCTGTGTTAACGGTTCGATCAGCCTAGGCAGCGGATAATGCAGAACTACATGGTTGGCAAGGTATATCTTGTTTGACAGTGAGTAAATAATCAGCCCCGTCAACAAAAGAGCCATAATCCAGTGCGCTTTCAAAAATTCCAAAGTTTTACCTGGCCGCCCCAGAGTTATTCCGCACAGAGCCAATATGAGTCCGAGCCCCAGATAGTTGTGCCCATCAATCTGCATGCCTGTAGCGTCAAGCACTATTCCCTCCGTGGGCAGGAATCTGCTAGTAGCCAAGTGTGTGCCGAGCCAAGGGGAGAGCAGGTTCATCGATGAATCTGTATAGCCATTCTCGGCAGGAGGGAGGCCAGTGCCGGCGAGATAACCAAAACTGTAAAGTGTCAGCAGTAGCAATGGTAGAGGCAATATGCACCAGGTTACGACAAAGAGCATGGTGCGCAGATTCCATTCACGCCAGGCAACTGACAGCAAAGTAGTCGCATAAAGTGCGTAAAGCATTGCCAGTAAGTAAGGATGTATACCTGCAACAAATAACAACAACCCCGTGCTACCCAAGCCGAAAGCTACTAGCGTCATTTGTCGTCTATGGACTCGGCAATACAGCACAAGAGCCACCAGCAGGGTGAATTGGGCTAACAAGGCACCATGGGGAAGACGGATCATTAACGACGGCATCATAACGGCAAAAAGTGTACCTGCCAGTAGTGCCACCGGGTTCCTCTTAGCGATAACGGAAGCCCCCCAGGCACCTGCCAGCCCTTGGGCCACATAACACACAAAAACCCAAAGGCCCATGTAGTGGCTGCCTTGCGGAAGCAGGGGATAAATGGGTTTGGCCAGTATTGCCATCAGGGGAATGCTGTCAGTAAATGCAACTGATACTCCGTCGGGAGCATTCAAAAGGGTCGTATGCAGGAGAGGGAAGCGCCATTCATCATTGGCAAACGCCCAGAACCCACTGATGTGTTGGGTTGGGTCTGTGTAGGTGTTGAACCAAAAACCCGAGTTACCCAGCAAAAATGCCAAGGGGAACACGTGAAGCGTGTAGATTACGGACAACAAAAATGCTGCTGAGTAATAAGGGCACCGCTTGAGCGGGTAATCCAGCCAGGATAACAAGCTGTGAAAGTTGAGACTCATAGGGCAATTTACACTGGCAGGTTGGGTTGAAGTTATTGAAGTAGCAATGCCAAGCCGATAATGATGAGAACCAGCCCGGCAACTTTGCCAATCGTAATGGCTTCTCCGAGCAAAAAATATCCAACAAGATAGATCAACACGAAAGTGCAAGCGGCCATGAAGGGTGCGGCAGTAGAGAGCTGGTTTACAGCATAGATACGCACAGTCATAAGAAAACTGAAACCGTACAGCAGAATTGCACTGATCAGCCAAGGGGATAGTATCTGATGCAACAGTGATTTGAATTCAGTCTGTTGTCCTGCCAGTTTGATAGATAACTGTGCTGCGACATTCAGTAAAATGGCGAAGGCTATAAGTCCGGGCTGCTGCATGGTTTTTTGCGCTTGGTTGGTTTAAGGACATAAACTGGGCGGGCTTTTATTTCCTGATAAATTCTGCCGATGTAATGGCCAATGATACCGAGGCTGGTCATGACGGCACCGCCCAGCACAATGAGCAGCAGATTGACAGTGGTGAAGCCAGCTTCGGACATCCCCGCCAGTTTCTGCCAGAGAGTAATAAGAGCCAGCACTATGCCTGTTCCAAGCGTCAGCGACCCCAGCCATGTGACTATCAGCAAGGGTATAGTGGAAAAGGTGGTGATGTTATTAGTCGCGTAACGGATTAGTTTCACTTTTGACCAGCGGCTGGTAGAACCCAGACGTTCTTCCACTTCAAAGGGAAGCGTTTCGCTCTCAATTCCCAGCCAATTCACCAGACCACGGAAAAAACGATATCGTTCAGGCAGGGCCAGGTAGACGTCAACAATCTGGCGATCAAGCAATTTGAAGTCCGAGTGCCCCCTGATATCAAAACCTGACAGTATGCGGTAGAGCCAATAGAAACCCTTTGCAAACCAGCGATCCAGCCATGAAGGATCATTGCGTTCCTGTTTGACGGCTTCGACTATGTATGCCCCCTCCTCCCAAGCTCGGATCATCGCGGGGATCAATCGTGGGGGATGCTGTAAATCAGCGTCCAGCACCACTACAGCATCGCCTTTGGCTAGTTCGAGTCCGGCGTATATGGCGGCTTCTTTGCCGAAGTTCCGTGTCAGGGAAATAAGTTGCACACGGCTATCCTGCTCCGCCAGTTTTTCAATCTCTCTGCAACTGTTATCTTCTGAGCCATCATCTATCGCAAGCAGTTCCAGATCGTGGCCAGCATGACTGGCGGCATCGACGATCAGCTTCAAGTTATCGGCAACTCGGAACCCTTCGTTATAGACAGGTATTACCAGACTGATGAGCATTCCCGGTTTACTCCTTTTTCCTATTAACCTTACTTGGCTCCGCCGGGCTGGGCGATAGTCCGCCTGTAGAATATTCCTCAGACGCATCGATAGCCGAGTCTAATCGTGCTCAGCCAGTGTCGTTGGCGCTCCTGCAGTACAGTGCGAACTTTGGACTGGTTGCAAGGGCTTGGTGTAGTCCCTCAAAAATGTTTATCGCCCCGGTGTCTGGCAAAAATATCACCACATCGCTGACATCATCAAAATCGAGCCAATGGGGTCAGACTCGATAAGCTGATCCTTTATCTGGCCGCAAGTGTATCTTCCAGTTCAACAAAGAGAACCACCCGCTTAAAGTGATAATACTTCCGATCACCCCAAGCTGACTTTTGCGTACGACGTCAGACTAAATAAATCACCTACCCGCAGTAATCTGCCCCAACAAAGCCTGCAACTGCCGATTAACCGCAGTGCCACTCTGACTCAGCGACAATCCGCGCCGTACCAGCTGCTCGGCAACTTCATTGCGATAAAGGGCGAGCTGGGCGCTGGCCATCAGCAGGTAGACTTCGGGGTTGCGGGGGTCGATGCGCTGGGCGCGCTCTGCGATACCCAGCGCCGCGTCGTAATGGCCGCCGCTGTGCTGGCGCCAGCCCTGAGCCAGCAGGGATGAGGCCGGGGACTGGGCGCTTTGCTCCTGCACCTCGTCGGGCTGGATGGCGCCGGGCACGCGCCGCGGTGGCGCTGGCGGTTGTACCTTTGGCTCCGGTGGTGGCTGGCTTATGGGCGGCAAGGGTTCGGAGCGGGTGGTGGGCGCCGGGCTCATGGGTGCACAGCCCACCAGCACCAGCAGCCCGATGGCCAACGCAAAACCCGTGCTGTAATTCTTCATGCTTTTAACCGCCCTTGTCTTGACCACGCTTGTCTGAACCTCCCTTGTCTTAACCGCCTTTGTCTGAACCAAACAGATCCTTGAACCAGTCGATCACTTCCCGCCCCGGTTGCTGGAAGCAGGAACCCCGCGCCTGCGGCTCGCTGCCCTTGATGTAGGGTAGGTAGCGGGCGCCGCTGCAGCCCTCGCGGCTGAGGCTCTGATTGTCGGGCTCTACCCAGTAGTATTCAACGCCGTCCGGCTTCATGAAGGGCGCCGAGCCAACGTTGAGCCCGGCCATGGTGTCGGACCAGACCTGCAGTGCACCGGTGCCGCCGGTGAGGGGCATCTTGCCGTTGTCATCGCGGCCAATCCACACCACTCCCACATAGTTATCGGCAAACCCGGCGAACCAGCTGTCGCGCTGGTCATTGGTGGTGCCGGTCTTGCCCGCCAGGGTGACGGATTGCGGCACCTTGCGGTAGGCCGTCTTGCCGGTGCCCTCGCGCATCACCACCTGCATGGCGTAGTGCAGCAGGTGCATGACTTCGGGGCTGAAGCGCTGCTCAGTGGCAAAGGGGTAGCGCTTGAGGGGTTCGTTGTCCGCCGTGTAGACCGCGTTGATGGTGCGCAGCGGTGAATAAAAGCCCTCTGCCGCGATGGTGTGGTACATCTCGGTGACCTGGTAGGGCGACATATCCACCGCGCCCAGCAGCAGGGAGGGCACTTCGGTCACATCATCCGGGTAACCGAGACGGCGCAGGGTATCCGCTACCCGATTGAGGCCGATGTCGAGCCCGAGGCGGGCGGTGGCCTGGTTGTAGGAATGCCCCAGCGCCTGATACAGCGGCACCAGGCCATGGCTTTCGCGCTCGTAGTTGCGCGGCTCCCACATTTTGCCGCCCGACTTGATGGACAGCGGCGCATCGTCTATCAGGGTGCCGAGGGTGTAGCGGTCGTGCTGCTCAAGGGCCGCCAGGTATACCGCCGGCTTGATGGTGGAACCCACCTGGCGGCGGGCATCCACGGCACGGTTAAAGCCGACAAAGCCCGCCTTTCTGCCACCCACAACCGCCAGCAACTCGGCGGTGCCGGTGCGCGCCACCAGCGAGGCTGCCTGCAGCTGGTTGGCAGGCAGCTTGTAGCCCTTTTCCAGGGAGGCCAGCACCGAGGTCACACTCTGCTGCACCTGGTGCTGCACTTGGGGATCGAGGTAGGTAAAAATGCGCAACCCGGCGCTCTGCAAATCCTGCTGGCGATAATCCTTGGCGAGCTGATCCTTCACCAGTTGCAGGTAATCCGGGTAGGGATTGGAGGAGGTGCCGGGCTGAGAGGCGATATCCAGATGCTTTTGCTTGGCGGCCTGGGCCGCGGCCTGGGTGACCAGCCCCTGCTCTGCCATCAGGTCGATCACCAGGTTGCGGCGCGCTTTGGCGCGCTCGGGGTTGCGCCACGGATCATAGTAGGAGGCGCCCTTGACCATGCCGATCATCAGCGCGATCTGGTGCAGCTCCAGCTCGCGCAGCGGCTGGCGGAACAGGTGCTGGCTGGCCATGCCGAAACCGTGGATGGCACGCTTGCCCGCCTGCCCCAGGTAGACTTCGTTGAGATAGGCTTCAAGGATCTGCTGCTTGCTGTAATGCAGCTCCAGCAGTACCGCCATCACCGCCTCCACCCCTTTGCGCAGCAGGTTGCGGTCATCGTTGAGGTAGAAGTTTTTCACCAGCTGCTGGGTGATGGTGCTGCCCCCCTGCACCGTGGCTCCCGCCTTGATATTGGAGACCAGGGCCCGCAGGATGGCCTTGGGTGACACCCCCATGTGCAGGTAGAAGTTGCGATCTTCCACGGCGACCAGCCCTTCCGTCAGGGAGGCGGGGACATCTTCGAGGCGTACCAGCACCCGGTCTTCACTGTGTTCGGGATAGATGCCGCCGATCAGCACCGGCTCCAGCCGCACCAGTTCACCCCTGCCGCTGCCGATCACCGAGTTGACGCGCCCGCCACTGAAGGTCAGCGTCACCGCGCGCGCCGCTTCATCGGCATCCCAGAAGCGGAAGGGCCGGGTGTAG
>LADM01000057.1 GCA_000961645.1 Gammaproteobacteria bacterium BRH_c0
ATGGCATTCAGAACCTGCAAATTAGGCAACTTCACGTTACCCCTTTGAACTGGCAGGAATTTTTCAATGATTTTGTATTGTTCAGATGTAATTTCCATCCGCACATTTTAGCAAAATTAGTGTTAACACGCCCTAGTCCATTTCAATTGATGGCGGCGTGGTTTGTCATGCTGGTTTTGATTGTTTCAGTTTTATTGGCTGCTGCCTCGCAAATAGAAAAACCGGATTGGGCCGCAGGCTATTTGGTAGTATTCACATCTATATTGATCTTGGTTGTTATTGGCTGTGTCACTTTAATGCTTACAAAGTTTAGGCCGCATCTCCAAGATGGTAAGGAGTATGCTGAATGGCTAAAAGATAAAGGCAGATATTCTCAAGGTGTCATTTTCGAAGAGCGTAAGGTCTCGGCCAAATCATTTTCTTCATCCATTAAAAAACCACAAGGATCACCTAAATTAATTACTAATGCTGATATTAGTGTTGTAAATACCTACGATTCTGAAGAAATGATTGTGGCCTTGCAGCGTGAAGGATTTCATGCAGAAATATATGAGGAAGGCAGGGAGCCTCATGAATCTCATAATACCCAAGAAGCAATCTGGCTTGGTTGTCGTGTGGACCCATTTGTGGCATGTCAAATAATTAAAACCGCTATAAAGCATTGGCCCCACTTGAAATATATACACTTATCAAATGATGGAGGTTGCCCGCCAGATGAGGTTCATGACCAAATATTTCTAGGCGGATCAACAGAAACTGCAAAAGCATATGGTATCCAAAAATGGGCCCAAGACGACTTTAATAACTTAAATGAATCCATGAGGGTAAATGATTTTCATGCGCTTGTTCGTGCAAAATATTCCTAAAATTTGCAAAGTGTCCTTTGACTTTCAGGGTGGTCCTGTCCACAAACAGTAGCCACCTTCTATAGTTAGCAAGCCTAGAATAGAGCTGTCATCCATCAATCCAAAATCAAGACCTGACATTCCTGAATTGTTCGGTCGAAAAGGGATAAGGTGGATAGATCAATCAGGCAGCGTCAACATAGTGGTTGCCACGTAATTGGGTCGCAGTAATGAGATGTCCATACTTGAGGAAAAATCAATCAAGGCACATTAGGTATTCAGTTCGACGGGCCTCTTTCTGGGACACTGACATTGTCCATTTCGAATAATCAAACGACCCGCGTTGGGGGCCAGCGGCCCTTTGCTTATCGAATAAGTTGTTGATAATCCAGATGGCGTCAACAGGGGGAGTGTGGCTAACATATGTCTGAGCAAAAAATCAGTCAGTAGGTTGGAGCAACAGGTCGGATGAGTGAACTGGTTATTGTTCTATTGATTGCATGGTTGGCGGGTCTGGCGGTTTTTGTAGGCGGCCTAGGCGCCTGGATTGAAGGCAGCCCCAACACCGAAAGCAAGCGCGAGATCAGTCATGGGATTGTCGCTTTTGGGGGTGGCATTTTGGTGGCGGCGGTTGCTTTCGCCCTGGTACCGGAAGGCATGGCTGTGCTTGACCCGATCACACTGGGACTGACATTTTGCGGCGGTGGGTTGCTGTGTTGCGGGTTTGATGCCTGGTTGAGCAGGCGCGGTGGCAACAAGGCTCAGTTTATGGCCATGCTGCTGGACTTTATCCCGGAGGCGTTATCTCTGGGTGCCGTGTTCGTCCATGATCCGCGCCTGGGAATGTTGCTGGCAGCGTTTATCGGCGCGCAGAATTTGCCGGAAGGATTCAATTCGTACCGCGAGGTTGTTGCCTCGGGCATCAGGCCTCGCCATACCCTCGCAGCATTTTTATTACTCAGCCTGGTCGGCCCGCTTGCTGCTGCGGCTGGCCACTTCTTCCTGCAGGAGCAGGTTGAGCTTACAGCCGGGATTATGAGTTTCGCCGGTGGCGGCATCCTCTATCTGATTTTTCAGGATATTGCGCCGCACTCCACCATGCGCCGGCACTGGACGCCGCCGCTGGGCGCGGTGCTGGGCTTTGCCGTGGGTTTGCTGGGCACGATGCTGGTTCGCTAAACCAACCGAGAGGTGCCCGGCACAGGATTGGTCGCATTAGGAGCTAGCGTCAGGCATCAATAGGGGTAGGTTTTCGCCCAGCTGTACAGGCGGGTGATTTCCGGGTCGGTAAAGGCGCTTTCGAGGTACTCGCGGATCTGGGTGTTGTCGGGCAAGGTGAGGGCGACTTCGGCCAGCTTCTCGGCCTGGGCAACAGTGACCTGGCGCAGGATGGCCTTGACCCGCAGCAGGTTGGTGGCGCTCATGGAAAACACCCGGTAACCGAGACCCACCAGCAGCAGGGCTGAGAGCGGGTCGCCCGCCATCTCGCCACAGATGCTCACCGGGCAGTTCTCTTCCCTGGCACCGGCGACGATCTGCTTGAGGGCCTGGAGCAGGGCTGGGTGGAGGGTGTGGTAGAGGTCGGCCACGCGCGGGTTGTTGCGGTCCACCGCCAGCAGGTATTGCGTCAGGTCATTGGAACCCACTGAGAGAAAGTCCACCCGGCGGGCAATTTCCTGTACCTGGTAGACCGCTGCCGGCACTTCAATCATGGCGCCCACCAAGGGCTTGGTGAGGGTGTAGCCTTCCTCTTCGGTGAGTTCGTGGTAGACCCGGTAAACCAGTGCCAGGGCGGATTCGAGCTCCTGGATATTGGAAATCATCGGCAACAGGATGCGCAGGTTTTCCAATCCTTCACTGGCGCGCATGATGGCGCGCAGCTGCACCAGGAAAATATCCGGGTGGTCGAGGCTGATGCGGATGCCGCGCCAGCCGAGGAAGGGGTTGGCCTCTTCGATGGGGAAGTAGGGCAGGGCCTTGTCGCCGCCGATATCGAGGGTGCGCATGGTGACCGGGCGCGGGGCAAACATTTCCATCTGCTCGCGGTAGATTTTGCGCTGCTCATCCTCGGAGGGAAAACGCTCCTGCATGAAAAAGGGGATTTCGGTGCGGTACAGGCCGACACCTTCGGCACCGCGATCCAGTGACAGCAGGCTGTCGAGGCGCAGGCCGGTATTCACCCACAGGGTGATGTGCTGGTTGTCGGCGGTAACGCTGGGCTCATCCCGCAGGCGCTCCAGATCGGCGGAGAGGATTTTCTCCTCCTCCATCTGCGCCATGTAGCCGCGCAGTATCTCCGGTCGCGGGTTGGCAATAATCAGGCCCAGGTGGCCGTCAACAATCACCTGGTTGCCATCCAGTTCGCGCCAGGGCAGGTCGATGGCGCCCATCACCGTGGGAATACCCATGGCGCGACCGAGGATGGCGAGGTGGGAGTTGCGCGAGCCCTTGGCGGACACCATGGCGACGATTTTCTCAACGCTGATGTCGGCCAGGTTGGCGGCTGCCAGTTCCTCGCCGATCAGGACACTGTCGCTGGGAAACTCCTTGTTGTCTACCTGTGACTGCTGCAGGTAGCCGAGCACGCGGCGGCCGAGGTCGCGTACGTCGGTGGCGCGTTCGCGCAGGTAGGCATCTTCCATGGAGGTGAAATTGCGGATGTGCTCAATGATCACCTCGCTCCAGGCGGTTTGGGCCGACAGGCCCGCCCGGATCAGCACGGTGACCTCGCCGCCGAGGGAGCTGTCGTCGAGCATGCTCACATAGACATCGAAGAGGGCGCGCTCCTCCATGTTGAGTTTGTCGGACAGGTCCGAGTGCACCGTGCGCAGATCCTGCTTGGTCTGTTCCAGGGCTTTGTGGAATAGCGCCAGTTCATGGTCGATATCGCTGGCGGCGCGGTGGGGCACGGCGTACAGGTCTGCCGGTGAGGTGATGGCGACCGCATGGCCAATGCTGATGCCGGGCACGCTGGCAACGCCGCGAAAAACCCGCTCGCCGCCGCTCAGGACAAGATCGGGAGACAGCTGGCGGGTCAATTGGCCCGTCGCACTGGCGTGGGCAATAACCCCCGCCAGCTGGGCTGAGACGGTGACCAGGAACGCTTCTTCACTCTCGTCGAAGCGGCGCCGCGCCGCCTGCTGAACCACCAGTACCCCCAGCACCTTGCGGTGGTGAATAACCGGGGCGCCGAGGAAGGAGCGGAAGCGCTCCTCACCACTTTCAGGGAAGTAGGCAAAATTGGGGTGGGATTCTGCGGCGTCGAGATTGATCGGCTCGGCCTTGGCGGCTACCAGGCCCACCAGACCTTCACCAGCGGCAAGGCGGATATTGCCTACCGCCTCGGGGTTGAGACCCTCTGTGGCGGCGAGGATATATTTGTCGCTGACCGGGTCGTGCAGATAGATGGAGCACACGCCGGTGTCGGTGGTCTTGCGCACCCGCTTGACGATGATGTCCAGCACCGAGCCAAAATCCCTGGCGGAGTTGACTTCCTGGACAATGCTGCGCAGTGAGTCGAGCATGGTCATTTCCCTTGTCCGCTCACGCCGCGTTCAATTTCAGTGTGGACATTGGCGAGCTCCTTGAGGGCGCGGCGATAGACATCGCGCTTGAATTCGACAATCTGGCCCACCGGGAACCAGTAGTTGACCCAGCGCCAGCTGTCGAATTCCGGTTTGTCGCCGCGGTCGAAACGGATCAGCTCCGGGCTGGCGGCCAGCTCCAGCAAAAACCATTTTTGCTTCTGGCCGATGCAGACGGGGTTGGAGTTGCGCCGCACATAGCGCTTGGGCAGTCGGTAGTGGAGCCAGCCGCGGGTTTGCGCCAGCATTTTAACGTGGGTGTTTTCGAGGCCGATTTCCTCAAACAGTTCGCGGTACACGGCATCTTCAGGGGATTCGCCATCGTTGATGCCGCCCTGGGGGAACTGCCAGGCATTCTGGCCGATGCGCTTGGCCCACAGCAGCTGGCCAGCGCCATCGCTGATGATAATGCCTACATTCGGTCGAAAGCCCTCTTTATCAATCACTTAGGTGCCATCCATAATTATCTGTCTCTATTGTTCCACAACTGCGCGCCATCCAGCAATGTGATTGATTGTGCAAAGGCTATTCAATGGGTATCCTCGCCGTCCTTAGTCTGGCGGGGTAACACAAGCAATGGCACTGGCAATTTTTGATCTGGACAACACCCTGATCGCTGGCGACAGCGACCACGGCTGGGGGGAGTTTCTTGCCAACCGCAAGGTGGTTGATCCTGTCCATTACCGGGCCATGAACGAGAAGTTCTACCAGGATTATCAGCACGGTCGCCTCGATATCCGTGAATACCTGGCCTTTGCCCTCAAGCCCCTGGCGCAGTTGCCGCAGGAGGAGCTGGTAGCTCTGCATCGGGCGTTTATGGAGGAAGTTATCCAGCCCCTGTGGTTGCCCCGCGCGGTAGAACTGGTACAGCACCACCGCCAGCGCGGCGACCTGTTGATGGTCATTACCTCGACCAATCGCTTTATCGCCGAGCCGATCTGCCACCGGCTGGGTATCCACGAGCTGCTGGCCACCGAGCTGGTGACGGTCAACGGACGCTACACCGGTGAGGTGCTGGGCACCCCCACCTACCGGGAGGGCAAGGTTGTGCGACTGAAGCAGTGGCTGGAAGAGACGGGCCATTCTCTGCAAGGCAGCTACTTTTATAGCGATTCCATCAACGACCTGCCGCTGCTGGAGGTGGTTGACAACCCGGTGGTAGTGGACGGTGACGCGTCACTGAAGGCGGTGGCGGCGGAGCGCGGCTGGCCGCTGATGAGTTTGCGCGGTTAGTTCCT
>LADM01000135.1 GCA_000961645.1 Gammaproteobacteria bacterium BRH_c0
CCGCCCGGCTGGTCCGGCGCAGCGGCAGGCCAGCGTTTTAGCGCCCACTCGCGCCCCGATCTCAGGGAGCGCTACCGGCGCTTTTGCCGCCTGCTTGCCTGAATATTCCACCACCGTCCACTTTCCCTGGCAAAGCTGGAATAGCTGATTACCTGAAAATCTGGGCCGGCAGGATACCGTTGGGGCCGTTGCACACACCGGTATAGCTGCGCCCATCCGGGGCCGGCTGCATATCGCAATTCGCCACGCCCATCACCAGGCCGTTGAGGTACATGGTCATCGCCAGGCGCAGCACCTGGCCATCGAAGCGGCCCTGGCCGACGCCTATCTGCTGGCCGGCTGCCTCGGCGTAGAAGTCGACATTGGCGCCGTTCTGTTCGAAGTGATAAACCTCGCCGGTGTAAGTGCGCCACAGACCCGACACATCGGGAATGGCCGCCGCCACAGGCTGCGCGGCAGGTGGCGATGAAGGGGCCGGTGGCGGCGCAAAGTCTTCAGCAAAATCCTCGTCATCATCCCCATCCGCGCCTGGATCGTAAGCGCCAAAATCCACTGGATAATCGTTCTGAAAACCGTCGAGATCACCCCACTCACTCTCGACCAACACCCCTATCACCACCAGGCTGATCACCACAGCGAGCAGCACGCGGCGCGATTTTCCCTTTGCCGGGGGCGGCGGTGGAGGAGGCGGAGGCTGCGGTTGACGGCGTTCCAGCCCAGGTATCTTGGCCAGGGCGTCCACCAGGCGCTGGACATCGCCGCGCCAGCGGCCATCGGCCAGCTCGAAAGCCTGACGGCGCACGAGGGAGTATGATCAGCAAGTGATTACCCACGATGATTGGGGAAGACCTCCTTTCGACAGGATCAGACACAGCATTGACCACCTAGACCGAAAGCGATAAATCACTTGACATTTTCTGGTCGGACGATTTTTATTGGGACAGGCTTATAACCACGGAACAGCATCCATGAATGCAATCGACAAGGAATCTAATGGGATCAATGCGTCCTATAGCGCGTTTATAAGCTATGCCTCTGAAAATAAGGAAAAGGCGTATGAAATTTGCCAATCACTAGAGCAAAGAGGGTTGCGCTGCTGGATCGCGCCACGTGACGTAAGACCTTCGAAGGAATACCCCGCTGAAATAATGCGAGGTATAGAAAATTCCAAATGTCTTGTTCTTCTACTATCAGATGCTGCCAATAGTTCAATTTTTGTCAAAAAAGAAGTTGAACGTGCAGTAAGCTACAGAAAGCCCATATTTCCGATCCGTCTCGAAGAAGTAATGCCTTCCAGGCAGCTAGAACTTCTTGTGTCCGCAACCCAGTGGGTTGATGTCTGGACTGGCAGCATGCTTGATCACATTGAAACGCTGGTCGGGCAGATGCAGGAAGAAACTGATATCGAAATCTCTCCCAGACAATTTACGCTTGCAGAAAAAGCCACCAGGTTTTACCAGAGAAACACGATTTTCCTCGTCGCAATGGCGGCATTGGTAGCAGTTTCGTTAATTGCCGTAGTGAGCATTACCAGCAGCAAAGCGCCGCCATTCGCTGGCGAAGAAATTAAATGGAAAACTATAGATAACGTCACAAAGGAAGACATCTCTTTAAAAGTTACCGTTGACGACTATCAAGCCAATATAGTCTATTTTACCTTGCATGCGAATCCTTCGTATAGCCCGTTTTCGAAGCAAGATATCAGTGAAACTCTGGTGAATATGAAATACGAGGCGTCAATCAATGGGGGAGAATATACACTTTTGAAACATATTGGTGCGCCTACAGCACAGGTACGCTTTCAAAGCAAGGAGACGAAGACAGCCGTTGACATCATCGTAAGGGATAAAAATGACGTTAAAGCAGGGCCTTTTAATTTCAATTTTGATATTTCAGATGAAATTGAAAGCGCCCTTTCCAGAAAGGATACTGAATTACAGAGAAAGGAGGAAGTAATAAAGGCCAAGGTACAGGAGGCCACCATTGAGAATATGAGACAAAACGACCAACAAGGGATCATTACGTGTGAGATTCAGGAGAACACATACAATCAGTGCGAAATGGGTATGGGGGTATATCACTATGATCTAAGCAATATCATTGAGACTATAGAAATAGTTTCAAATGAAAATAATTGGTCTAAGAATATAAATTTTTCAAGTGATCTGGAAAAACAAGAGGTACTCTATTTGCCCCCAATGAGCGAGGGACATCCACACAACTGGCTTTTTTCCGCTCCTTTTGATTTTACACTATCCAAGTATCGCGCAAGATTTCGGGACGGAACCTATACAGATTTCAAGACTATCAACCCGCAACGCGATGTTTCATTTATTAGGAAAAAATTCCCGCTACCTAAAAATGATGCAAGTGCGCCACAGGTATACATGTCATTGACATACATGTCCAACAACATGTTGCCCGCGAATGGCAAGTGGACATTTTTTCCCTGGGTTGATAGTGCCACCAAGATTGAGTGGTCATTACAGGGTGAAGCATGGAATACGATACAGTCTTGGCCGGGAAAATTCCCTCACATCACTCTAGGGGGAAGCTCGTTTGGACTCTCCTCAAACCAGCCATATCCATCCAATGAAAAAATACTATTTAGATATCATTTTTCTGATGGGGAGATTAGGGAGTATTCATATTCAGTTGCGAAAGTGCTTCTTGCTTCAATCGAAGAATATATATCAAAAAATTCAGAAATAAGCTATTTGAACCCACGGATAATCAAATTTATACATATACCATTCAATAGTTTTGACATGCATGATTCCGTGAGAGACACATACTGGCTTGAGAAGAATACAGCTACAGTAGCCAATTTATAAGCATTGCGTATCAACAATGGCAAAAGGATCCTTGAATCATGAGGAATAGCACAGATGAATTCGATGCCAAATGGATAGTTGTGGGGTTTACTGGCCATCGAGCCTTGAAAGAGCCAGATATGGTTTCAGGTGCCATCAACAGAGAGCTAGTGAAGCTACATTCTGGGTATGGAAATCTCGCTATTATTTCTTCCGCGGCTTCTGGCTCTGACACCCTTTTTCTTGCAGAGGCCGAAAAGCTGGGCTTCCCATTGCAAATTGTCCTGCCCTTCCCCCCCGACCAGTTCATGAAAGATTTCAGCAATGACGAATGGGCACGAGTGACTCCTCTGCTAGATCAGGCAATTCACATTCAGGAGACTGTGTGGACGAATCGACGAGATGAGGCATACTTTGACGCAGGAGTGAGTACCGTAGACGGCTGCGATATACTTCTGGCTGTCTGGAACGAAGGAAGCGCAGCAGGGCGCGGAGGTACTGGCGACGTAATAGCTTATGCAAAACACCTAGGAAAACCGATAATTGTTATTAATGACAGTTCAGGGCAGTCGTACTGGATCAACCAAGACAAGGCCCCAGAAAAACATTACCGCGAAGGAATAAAAAAGGCCCTCGATATCTCCGATATTCAATCCCGGCTAAAGGAATTCGATTCTGTAGCATCCTCAAAGGCGCCCACTGCGAGGAACCTGAGTCTGGCAGTGATATTGCTTCATCTGATTGCGACCACAATATCAATTCATGCCGTCATCTTCATCGCAGTTCTACCAGAAATATCCAGCTATATTGCCACCGGACTGAAGATTCTTTTTTTGGTGATTGCGTTATGGCTGTCATCTCGTCTACATCCGATCCATCACAGCTGGACAGAGCACCGCCCAAAAGCAGAGATGCTTCGACTGTTTCTCGCGATTTGGCCACTTAAGCCTTCTGCTTCAGCTTTGACTTCGCTTTCTGTCAGGAGCCAGGAAGCGCTAGTTAGAAATTTGGAGATTTATTGGCGATCAGACAAGGCTGGAAAAGTGGATTCTCTAGCCGACGGCAAGAGGTACTATTTAGAAAACAGGATAATTGATCAGCTTGATTATTTTAAAAATGAGCACATGAAATCGAGTAAAAGGCTGAAGTTTTCGTTAATTTTCGCCAGCACGGCGACATTTCTCGCAATTACCTCCGGAGTATTTGTTTTATTATTGGGGCTATATGAAAATCTCGCCGATTATCACCACGATCTTATATATTTTTCGGTAAAAGCCCTTTCAGTTAGCCTGCCATTACTGAGTGCTGCATTGTTGACATACGCGCTTACGCTCGATTTAACTCGCAGATCGAGTCGTTATCAGGAACTTATTAATTTTCTACAAACCCAGATCACTTGCGTGGAAGCAGCTGTGACCTGGAATGGACTTTGGCGCTCTATATTTCTCATTGAAAGGCAGCTCAGCGATGAGGTGCAAGAATGGAATACGATGACGGCAACCTTGTCCAAAGCGCATTAGGCTAAGACCCTGGGTAAAAATATATCAATGAAAAGAATTCTAAGTTTCGATGGCGGCGGTATAAGGGGCATTATCTCACTGGAAATAATCAGGGAGATTGAGCGTATTTTTCGTACCGAAAGAGGCGATCCATCGCTTGTGCTCTCAGATGAATTTCAATTTTTTGCGGGGACAAGCACTGGTGCTTTAATTGCAACTGGCTTGAGTTGGGGCATGAGTGTTGATGATATTGAGACCCTGTACTTCAACCACGGGGCTGAATTGTTTAACCGTGAACCCTGGCATAGAAGATGGAAATCTAAATACAATGCAGAAAGTATTGGTAGATTTTTTCTACGACTTTTTAGTGAGGATGGCAACGGAGAAAATCCTGCATTGCTAGGTTCAAAAAAATTAAAAACCCTGTTAATGATCGTTATTCGAAATGCAAGTACGGGATCACCTTGGCCAGTCACCAACAATATCAATGCAATTTACAATCAACCTAATTTACTAGACTGCAATCTGAACATACCCCTCTGGCAGCTTCTGAGAGCCTCTACCGCGGCGCCTACCTATTTCCCCCCTCAACCTATAAAAATCGGTGATAGAATTGATCTCTTTGTGGATGGCGGCGTTACGCCTTACAATAACCCTGCTTTGATTGCGGCATTAACGGCAATTATGCCTTGCTATAACTTGAAATGGCCAACTGGCGTTGACAATATTCAAGTTGTTTCTATAGGAACTGGATCAATGAGGACTAGATTTCCTGCTAAGACTGCGCAGAGAATTCACTTGTTTGATCAATTAGACCACTTTATACCTGCCATCATGGGTGCGACGAGTTCCAACCAGGATTTACTATGTCGTGTACTTGGAAATTGTGTATACGGGGATGAAATTGATTCGGAAATTGGTGATTTGGTAGGATCCAGTGTAACTCAGAGCACCAAAAAATTATTCAGTTATGTTCGCTATAACATAAGATTCGATGCAGCTGAATCTATGCAGATAGCTAGCTCTCAGAACAAGCTTGACAATCTAAACTTATTGCCAATTTTGAAAGAAGTTGGTCAGGAATATGCGGATAATAAAGTTAAAAGAAAGGATATAATTTGAAAAGCCCGTCGTGGTTAAGGATCGATTCTGCCATTAATATTGTCTTCTCCAAGTCGGATTTCCAACTGCCTTGTAAGCTTCAGTTTTACGAACCATGAAGGTCGTTGCTATGAGCTATATTTATAGAACTCTTCTTGTAATTTCCACCTTTATTCTGTCGTCCTGCTTTATCTCAGATGAGCCATTAATTAAAGTTTCTGATTTTCCATTTCCTTCAGGGTCAGTGCTTGAATTCTATTTAGAAGAAAGTGGAACCTATGTTGGTAATGGTGAAATGCATATGTTACACATTGTTGATGGATGGTATGTCTCGGGCGCTAAAGACAGTAGTGGTCGAGGCGAAAAGTATAAGATTCACAAAATTGATGAAAATAAATGGATTTTGATGCAATCCCCCCTTGACAAAAGAGAGCACCATCAATATTCCATTTTGAGCAGGAATGGTGATTTATTTTTTTCGTATCCCATCAACTTTACAGAGGTCAAGTCTTCTCTAGGGTCAGACAAATTTAATGCGGGGTGGCTTATCGAAAGCTATAAAGCTTCAACAAGCTCACTAGAATCTTTGGAAAATGTGTTTCGTTCAATTGACCTCACTGTATTCGATAAATATAAAGTGGCGTTCAAGATCAGAGATTCTTCTGAACGAATTAATGCGACCGAAAGCTTACGAAATTATGCCGATCACCTCGCTAACGAAGAAATGAGTAATCTTGATAATGAGATATCGAAGAAGGAAGAAATACTATTAAGACAGAAAGAAGAACTTAAGGAGCGCGAAGATAAAACCAGTAAATTCCAAGAAGATGTTATTAATATCCAGGAGGAGATCAATAAGCTATCCAAATTCACGACACTATCAAATCCACTTTTCAATCCGGAGGCGTCGCCAAAACACCCGCCGCCCTTGACCCAGGCAACGATCAAAGAGTTTTACAAAAATGCTGATTGTGGACCACTCAGCGGACCGGGACACAATCCGCGCGCTAATGCGTGGACGGAAAAATATGCGTCTTACCTGTGGCACTCGGAAACCGCCAGCGATTTATGGCTCCGTGCCGCTAATCACCCGACACGCCCCGTCTGGGTTTGTTATGATGAAACGCTTTCTTCAATTAGCGGATACCATAAATTACGCGACATCCTCGTTATCAATCCCAAGTACAAAATAGTCGTTCACGCAGCCTCTTTTCCTAGTGCGTTGCGTTATTGGGAACATCAAAAGATGGGGTATTCCGATCCGGATTTCATAACGCAGCTGACTCCGTCGCAAAAAACTCATTTTTCACTAATGATCAATGCTGATGCTGAAGCAGTTGCCGTACAGAGCCTGTGGGAGATGAAAGCAAGTGGTCTCCCCGAACCATGGAACCATTACAGCAACGAAACCAACTGTCGCCCCAATCGTCAATCCTGCTACGCCCCCATTGCAACTAGCTTTGCCGCTGCTGTTGCCCAAAACCCTGACAACGCTTTTAATGGCGGCGGGTTGCGGGCTGCCTTTCGTGAATGGTACAGTGATGACGCATTGATTCATCAATATACAAAAAGCAAAAGCGCAAATCCTCTTTCGCCACAACACAGGCTCGCCCTGCCACCGCGCGGGAAAAAAGTATCACATCCCCTTCCCGGACCCAATCTCTCTCACGTCATGAATGATTTGGGCCAGGTTTCGAGTCTGGACGTTAATTATCTGATCGATGGAGGTGGTGTGCTACGTATTCTAAAAGCTAAAAATGCCCTCGAAGCGATCGAACCTATTCCTCTGCGGAAACCATAACGGTTGCTATCTTACGCGAGAAATAGTGGGATACTTATTATGAGTAGTAAACTATTCCATTACTGGCTTACCCGTTTTATAGAACCTACCGGAAAGAGGCGCTGGGCTTGGCTGAACGGTAACCGGTCAACCAACCCCATCTAAAATATTCCAATGATACCCACTACGCTCCAGGTTTTCATTTCCAGGAGCATCCCATGACACGCGATCAAAAAGAACAATTCTGGCTAGCGCATTTTGTAGCCTGGCAGCGCAGTGGTTTGTCGCAGGCCGACTATTGCAAACAGCACGGACTGACATTCAGCAACTTCGCCTGCTGGCGGACGCGCAACAACAAGACACCATCCAGGCTGATGTCGATCACAACCCTGTCGGCCCCCCGCCTCGATCAAGTGGTGCTCGATCTGCCCTGTGGCATCCGTATGGAGCTTGGCGTTGAGGCCTTGCCGGAGGAGCTGCGCACGGTGTTGCACACGTTGAGGGAGCCGTCCTGATGTTGCGGCCCTCGCACAGGGTGCAAGCCTACCTGTACCTGGAGCCGGTGGATATGCGCAAGTTGATCAACGGCCTCGCCGCGCTGGTGGAAAATGAATTGGGGCTGCTCACCATCGCCGACTGCGCCGCCGCCAAGCGCTGGCTCGCCAGTGCTCCGATCACCTCAGCAGCAACGCAAAAGCCACCACCGCACAGGGCGCTACAGGTGGCATTTACCGCCACCGGTCTGCATCGATTGGGCCTTGCCGCAGAAATTATCCGGCAGTTTTCCCTGGAATTTACCGCCGGCATGAGCTCCGACCCCAACCGTTCACGGCGCCTGGGGGATACCGGTCACAATGCCCCGCAGCACTGGCACTGGGGTTGCGATGCAGCCGTCGATCACAATGGCCATGCGCCGCATATGATGCTGATGGTTTACACCTTGCAGGGACAACTTGAATCCACCCTTGACGCCCTTCAGGATGCTTCATTCGCCCAGGCTTTTGTTGTCGAGGCCCGTCTGATTGCAGCCCACAACCGCAGCAAGGAACCCTTTGGTTTCGAGGACGGTATCAGCCAGCCGCTGATTGACTGGGAGCAGACCCTCAGCAGCGATGTACACCAGCGGGACAGCTACGCCAATCGCGTTGCCCTGGGGGAGATACTGCTGGGCTACCGCAACGAGTACGGCCTCTACACCGAGCGCCCGCTGCTGGATGGCGATGAGTATGCGGCGGGGCAGCTGCTGCCCCAGGCCGAAGAGCAAAACGATCGCTGCGATCTGGGCCGCAACGGCACCTACCTCGTGTTCCGCCAGCTGGAGCAGGATGTCGGCGGCTTCTGGCAATTCGTCGATCACCAGGCCGGGGGCGACGCCGGCAAACGCGAAG
>LADM01000083.1 GCA_000961645.1 Gammaproteobacteria bacterium BRH_c0
ACAGCGGCCAGGATATGGTGGTGTCCGTGTCACCCATCTCCGCCGCTGAACTGCTGCGTGCCAGCCTGTGGAACCGGGCCTTTGCCGCCGTGGCGACCTCCGCCACTCTGCGCGCCCTCGGCTCCTTTGACCGCTTTGCCGCAACCACCGGCCTGCCGCGCCACGCTCATACCCTGGCGGTGCCGGGTGCTTTTGATTTTTCCCGCGCCGGGGTCTTGGCCATTCCCGATATCGGCGCCGATGGCGGCGACGCCAGCGGGCATACCGAGGCGTTGATCACTCATCTCGAAGACCTGCTCGATCCGGCGGAGGCGACGCTGGTGCTGTTTTCTTCGCGACGCCAGATGATCGCCGTGGCCGATGCCGTCAGCGCCGATCTGCGCAAACGGTTGCTGGCACAGGGGGATTTCAGCCATGCCGAGATTGTGCGCCGTCACCGCGAGGCCGTGGATGCGGGCCAGGGCAGTGTGATTTTCGGGTTGGCCAGTTTTGCCGAAGGGCTTGATTTACCTGGCGATTACTGCCGCCATGTGGTGATCGCCAAGCTGCCCTTTGCGGTGCCTGACAACCCCCTACAGTCGGCCCAGGCGGAGTGGCTTGAAGCGCGCGGTTTTAATCCCTTCAAGGCCATGACCCTGCCGGATACCTCGCTGCGTCTGATCCAGGCCTGTGGGCGCCTGCTGCGCACCGAGCAGGACAGTGGCCGGGTCACCATTCTCGACCGCCGCTTGGTGACGAAATTCTATGGCCGCCAGCTGCTCGATTCGCTGCCGCCCTTTCGCCGCGAGATAGCCTGATGGCGTCGCCTGGAGATAGCCAGATGGCACTGACAGAAACTCATATTCAGCTGGCGGGGGAGTTGCTGGAACTGGAAGACAGCCTGCGCAACCTGCGTCTGTGGACCAGTCAGGCGCCCACTGCCGAGGCTCTGGCAAGCGTCGAACCCTTTGCCTGTGACACCATGGCTTTCACTGAATGGCTGCAATATCTCTTTATTCCCCGCCTCCATAGCCTGGTTGAGCATGGCGCCCGGTTACCGGAAAAATGCGCAGTTGCCCCCATGGCGGAGGAATATTTCAAATCCGCACCGGTGGACGCCGCCACGGTACTGGTCATCCTGGGTCGAATCGACCGCCTGATCACTGACAGCACTTGATCACGACTTAAAAGGCCACAGGATCCTCCCTGGCATCCTTGCCATGCCAGCATGATCAATCCTCCGGTACTGGCTGACCGCGGTAGTAGCGCACCGGCTTGCGGGGTTTATCCTCGCTGTCACTGGCCGCCTGAGGCGTGTCTGCCTGGGGTTCGTGCGGGGTAACACTTGGCGTTTCTTCATGCTCGTGGCCGGCGGCCAGCCCGCGATACAGCGAGGCACTTTTTTTCAGCAGTGATTTGCCGAGCGAATCCAGAGACGTATTGTGGGGGCGAGAGACGCCCTGCACACCGCCGCTGCTGTAGATCTGGCTCCACTCGGGGCCAGCCAGAACCATCAGGTACTGGAGCATGCCCTGCAGCAAGGGGTCATCGTGCGGGTGCAATTCCACCAGTTTGTCGAACAGATGCGGGTCAGACAGGCGGATGGCTAGCTCCTGATGGGTAAGCAGGTGCTTTTTGATGCGCATCAGCAAGTCGACCATTTCCTTCGAGTAGATCGGGTTGGGAGGTGTATCCATGGTGGTGTCCTTGGGTTTGATACCGTGCCGCTGGTGCCATGTCATGCCAGGCAAGGAGGCAAGATCATGTCGGGCAGGTAAGATGATGCAAATAACGCACCAAATCGGTAGAAGGACAAAAAGGCAAGCGTCCTGCCATGCGCATCAGCGCTGCATAGACTCTGGATGAATGGCTATCAAGGGGCGCGCTCAATCCTCGTCATCGGCAAGCACACAGCGGTTGCGGCCCGATGCCTTGGCGCGATAGAGGGCGCCATCGGCGCGGGCAATCATTTCCTTTAGGGACAGTTCACGGCCGGATGACATCACCGGGGCAATGCCCGCACTGAGGGTGTGATTGATCAGGGTGGTGTGGTTATAGAAGGTAGGGTTGGCGGCAAACTGGGTGCGAATACGCTCGGCGATATCCAGGGCTGTGGCGGGGGACTCGGCCTGTAGCAAGAGGGCAAACTCCTCGCCGCCAAAGCGCACGCAGATATCACCGGCGCGGCTCAGGCGCAGCAGCAGGTTGGCCGTGTCGCAGATCACATGATCGCCAGCGTCGTGGCCGTGCCTGTCATTGATGGCCTTGAAGTGATCCACATCCAGCAAAATCAGAAACACCGGAATGCCATTGCGATGGAACTTCAGGCGCATCGCCTCAAACTCCCGGGCCAGCAGACGACGATTGCCAAGACCGGTTAGCGGGTCCTGGTTGGCCAGCTCAATGGCGTGGCGGCGATCCCGGTCAAGGCGCAGCAAGCGCTCGCCCATGGCCAGAGTCAGTACCAGTGCCTGGGCCAGGCTGGCGGCCTGGAAAACATCCGTGCTGGGCATCTGTGGCAGCCAGCCGGTAAGGTTGTTGATCAGGCTGAATACCAATCCGCCGCCATACACAATCCAGGCAATGGCGTACCACAGCACCTGGTCGACGCCGCGCCTGTAGGCCCGCCAGGTGGCGAAGGGCAGCAGCGCCAGCAGCGCAAGGCTGAACACCGACAACTCCATGGCCGGGCGGTAAACCCCGCTCAATCGGATTGCGGTGGCAGCCAGGGCCAGCAACTGGGCGGCACTGAACAGGCGATGGATAGTGGGAAGCAAATCCCGGGTATTGAGGAAGGCTTTGGAAAACTGCAAAGCCGCGACTGAAAACAGCAATAAAACCAGATGGTAACCCTGATTGTGGAGAAAGGTGTTGCCCGGCCACAGGTACTGGTAGGCAAAGCCATTGAGAATGGCCCACATCAGGGTGCTGCTGAGCAGGAACAGCGCGTAGTGGAAAAAACTGCTCTCGCGCAGCACAGCGGTAAACAGCAGGGTGATGAGGATCAGGGTCAGCATCACGCCGTAGTAAATGCCGAACACCAGGTTTTCCTGGTGGGCATGGGTTTCGAATTGTTGGCGTTGCCACAGGTGGACAGCGGCTGTGACGGAGTCTGATGTCTGGTAAAACAGCTGGACATAGACCTCAGTCTGGCTGCCTGCGGGGGTGGAGTGGGCAAAGGCCAGTTTGCGGTAGGGCAAGGCACGTTGGTTAAAACCCAGCTGGTCTGTGAGGTGCGCCTGATGCCATGGCCCACCCCGATCGCGCACATGAACAATCAGATGGTCGAGCTGGGTCGATTGGTGATGCAACAGCCAGTTGAAGGCCTGGGAGGCGTCGCGGTTATCGAGCCTGAAGCGCAGCCAGATGGCCTGCTGGCGGGTGACGATATTGTGCTGGTCGCGAGGCAGGGGGTGAAAATCTGTATCCGCAAGTTGGTCGCGGGTGACTTCCGCCGGCTGGACAGACAATTCCACCGCCCCAGGCAGGTAGAGGTGGGTGAGGCCATTGCTGCTGATGGCGGGCATGGCCAGCACCTGGAGTGGCAGCAGCAGGAGCAGGGCGGACAGCAGCCACACCGCTGAGTTTCTGCACCTGGGCGGGTGCCCCGCTGGTGGGGTCAGACACTGTGTAGAGTGCTGCAAGCGAACCTCCCTGGACGCTGTGGTAGACACTACTACAGGCTTTTTGCCAAGCAAGTGGTCAAGGAAAATGTGGGCTACCTGTTGATGTTATCTGCCGGGTTGATGGTTCAGCCCGAACCAGTCGCCATGATGCGCAACACGCATATCAACCGTGACGCTGGCCTTGGCGGGCAAGGATATACCCTAGCAGGACTCAGAATAATGACCTTGGTCAGGGGAAGATACCCTTTGTCAGGCCAGCTTGGTAGCGCTCCGGGGGCAGTCTGCAGATGAGATAGACACCAGTGCTGTTGGCCGGAGTGGCTACTGCAGATCGCTGGCCAGACTGGCACGGCAGGCATCATTGACAGCCTCAATGGTGACATTGAGGCTGTTGTGGTCGATACCAAAGCCAATGGCTGCGCCGCTTTTTACCGCAGCGACCATGGCCGGGCTGAGCTGAAAGCGCAAAAAGTGCACGCTGGAGGTTTTTTCTGCGGTGGAGCGTTCCATGTCTTCATCGGCAATGGCCCAGATTTTTTCGCAGCCCGAAACCTGGGCCCACACCCGATCCTCCACATTCACCAGCTGTGCCAGCGCCACCTTGCGTTGCTCGACATCGGGGTATTCCACCAAAAAGGTGGCTTTCCAGTTGTCCCCGTCAGGAATCAACGGGTTGTAGGCGGCCAGTTCATCGTTGATACCTTCGGCTTCGAAGATTTTCTCGGCGCGCAGCATTTCCTGTATCTGGTAGTGAATGGTGAGGCGATCCTCGAACAGCAGGCGGGTGTGCTCGCTCAGTTGCACCTGGCGGATTTTCTTGTGGGCCATGACCTTGTGACGAAAGTCGTTGCGCTCGCGGGCGTAGGTTTCCAGCGGTAGCAGGTCTTCGCGGCTGAGTGGCTTCATACAGGGCTCCTTATTCAACATGCACTTAAATCCCGTAGGCCTTGCGCAGCAGGTTCATGGGGTGCTCCGGCAGCACGTCCAGGGTGGCCACATCGGCGACCATCTGGGCGGCCATGGGGCAGTCGCTGGCGAGGTGTTGGGGGTTTTGCT
Organism: Gammaproteobacteria bacterium BRH_c0; assembly: GCA_000961645.1. Lineage (GTDB taxonomy): Bacteria > Pseudomonadota > Gammaproteobacteria > Pseudomonadales > Porticoccaceae > NAT127. Next base: position 4,662 of record LADM01000083.1, read on the forward strand.
GGTCCACCCGGCGCGCCACCGGGGTGGCGATCTTGACCGCGGCGTCGCGGAACTCATTGCGCACCGCATAGGTGCCGTCGTGGCCGGAGCAGCGTTCGATGGCGTGAACCTCAGTGCCGGGCACCAGGTTGAGCAGGTCGCGGGTTTTCAGGCCGATATTCTGGACGCGCAGGTGACAGGCCACCTGGTAACTGACATCCCCCAAAGGCGTCTTGAAATCGGTGTTCAACAGCCCGGACTTGTGGCGCAGCATCAGGTACTCGAAAGGGTCGTACATGGCCTTCTTCACTTTCTGCACCTGTTGGTCATCGGGCAGCAGCAGAGGCAGCTCCTGCTTGAACATCAGCACGCAGGAGGGCACCGGGCCGACAATGTCGTAGCCCTGGTCCACCAGTGTTGCCAGCACCGGTATATTGGTTTCCCCGGCCCTGACCACGGATTCGATATCCCCCATCTCCAGCTTGGGCATACCGCAGCATACCTCCCTGTCGGCGAGGATCACCTCGATGCCATTGTGCTGGAACACCCGGATCAGATCCTCCACCACCTGGGGCTTGTTGTAGTTGCCATAGCAGGTGGTAAACAGGGCCACCTTGCCGGTGGTGGTTGCAGTGGCTTTTGCCTTGTGGGTCGCCTCGCGGGGGTGCAGCAGCTTTTTGGCGCGGCGCCGGGCGGTGTTGTAGTGGTACTCGGGCAGGGTGGCGTCGGGATGAACACCCAGTTGCGCCGACAGCAGCTTGCGGGCGCCGGCATGCCTGGTGATGGCATTGACGGTCACATCGACGACGGGAATAAACGTGGCAGCCTTGCCCACAGCGTCAGTGCTGGACAGAAACCTGTCGCGCCATCGGGTTTTGCCTTCCTTGAACTTGTGCGCCTTGGCACGCAGCATCAGGTGGGGGAAATCCACATTCCAGGGGTGGGGGGGCACGTAGGGGCATTTGGTCATGTAGCACAGATCGCACAGGTAACACTGGTCCACCACCTTGGCGTAGTCGGCCTTGTCGACACCGTCCACTTCCAGGGTGTCGGATTCGTCCACCAGATCGAACAGGGTGGGGAAGGCGTTGCAGAGGCTCACGCAGCGGCGGCAGCCGTGGCAGATATCAAACACCCGCTCCAGCTCGGCGTCGATGGAATCCTTGTTGTAGAAATCGTCATTCTGCCAGTCGACGGGATGGCGGGTGGGTGCGTCGAGACTGCCTTCTCTCATGGGGTGCGCCTTCTGTGTGCGTAGTTCTTGTTCAGGTGCGGTTATGAAACCCTATGCACAGGGAAAGAAACGGCCCGCTGAGCAGCCGGGCCGTTGTGGCTGAAAGTATCAGGCGTCGAGTTGGTCGAGCGCTTTCTGGAAGCGGTTGGCGTGGCTGCGCTCAGCCTTGGCAAGGGTCTCAAACCAGTCGGCGATCTCATCAAAGCCCTCTTCGCGAGCCTGTTTCACCATGCCCGGGTACATGTCGGTGTACTCGTGGGTTTCGCCAGCGATGGCGGCCTTGAGATTGTTGGAAGTGCCGCCAATGGGCAGGCCGGTGGCGGGATCGCCGGAGGCTTCAAGGTATTCGAGGTGGCCGTGGGCGTGGCCAGTCTCACCTTCTGCGGTGGAGCGGAACACCGCAGCCACATCGTTATAGCCCTCCACATCTGCCTTGGAGGCGAAATACAGGTAGCGACGGTTGGCCTGGGATTCACCAGCAAATGCGTCTTTCAGGTTCTGTTCGGTTTTGCTGCCTTTGAGTGTCATTGACGAAGCTCCTTAACATTATAAAAAGTGTGGAAATTCAGACTAGGCCGATCAGGCATAAAAGCGAAATTGATTGAGGCTATTTGATAAATAGCTTGCTGCTATTCTATGGCGGTCGATTTTTGGATCTGATGTGCGCTGGAAAACAATATGCAACCGTCCTGCGCGCGCCATATGCCTTAGAATACCCGGCACTGTGGCGCCAATCCTTCCCTGCCGCCAGCCGGGATACAGCAGCCAGCAACTTCAAGGGAGCAGCATGATAGAAGCGGTATGGATCGTTTTTGCCTTTGGGCTCGGTTTCGGCGTGCGCCTGATCGGGTTGCCGCCGCTGATCGGCTACCTGGGGGCAGGGTTTGCCCTGGCGGCCTTTGGCGACAGGGTGGGGGTGGGTCCGCAGGACAGTGTCATCCTCAACCATATCGCTCACCTCGGGGTTTTGCTGTTGCTGTTTACCGTGGGCCTCAAGCTCAAGGTGCGCAACCTGGTGCGGCCGGAAGTGATCGGCGGCGGCATTCTGCACTTTGTCTTTTCCTGCCTGGTGTTTTTGCCGGGCATACTGCTGTGGCTGGATATAGCCTTCAACGAAGCCCTGCTGCTGGCCATCGCCCTGTCGTTTTCCAGCACGGTTCTGGCGGCCAAAGTGCTGGAGAGCAAGCGCGAGCTGCGCGCGTTCCACGGCCGCGTTGCCATCGGCGTGCTGATCATGCAGGACCTGATTGCCCTGCTGGTGATGAGCGTTGCCAGTGGCAATGTGCCATCCCCCTGGGCGCTGCTGGTGTTTGCCCTGCCGTTGCTGCGGCCGCTGCTGTATCGCCTGCTGGATGCCAGCGGCCATGAGGAGTTGCTGGTGATGCTCGGCCTGTTGCTGGCGCTGGCGGTCGGCGGCCAGGGATTTGAGGCGGTGGGCTTGAGCTCCGAGCTGGGCGCCCTGGCCTTTGGCGCGCTGCTGGCCAACCACAAGCGCGCAGTGGAGTTGTCCAACTCCCTGTGGAGCATCAAGGAAGTCTTCCTGGTGGGATTCTTTTTGCAGATCGGCATCGGCGGTTTGCCCGATGCCAACGCCATACTGTTTGCCCTGGTGATGGCGCTGCTGTTGCCACTGAAAGGGATACTGTTTTTCTTTCTGTTCCTGTTTTTCAAACTGCGCGCCCGCAGCGCCTTTCTGAGCAGTGTCAGCCTCACCAACTACAGCGAGTTCGGCCTGATTGTCGCCAGCGTGGTGCTACCCCAATGGCTGGTGCCGCTGGCCATCACGGTGGCTCTGTCTTTCCTGGTGTCGGCGCCCCTCAACCGCCTTGCCCACCCGCTGTACGAACGATTTTCCCGTTACCTGGTGCCTCTGGAACGCAATATCCGCCACCCCGATGAGCAGCCGGTGTCCCTGGCCGGAGCCGACATACTGGTGATGGGCATGGGGCGCACTGGCCGCGCCGCCTATGACCACCTGTGCCGCAAGGGCCACCGCCTGGTGGGCCTGGATTCCGATCCGGTGATGGTGGACAAGAGCCAGCTGGAGGGGCGCCGGGTACTGTATGCCGACGCGGAGGATCAGGTGTTCTGGCAAAGCCTGCAAATGCCGGGGGTTAATGCGGTGATTCTTGCCATGAACGATGCCGAGGCAAAAACCATTGCCTGCCGCAAACTGCGTGAGAGAGGCTTCACCGGGTTGATTGTCTCTCACGCCATGTACGACGATATTGCCCTGCGCATCACCCAGGCGGGGGCCGACTACACCTACCTCACCATGGCCGAGGCCGGGGTGGGCCTGGCGGAGCGGGTCTTGCAGCACCGCGCAGGTGAACAGGCTTGATACTCAAAGATCCACAGGCCCGGTAATACTTTCAATCCTTCAATCACAGCCATAAAAACAGGAGTTACCCATGACAGACGCCCACTTCCCGGTGGATATCCAGCAACTGACACCCGCCATCCTCAGCGCCACCATCCGCAAGGTGCATCCCGGCGTCAGTGTCGAGACCATGAACATTGTGGAATCCAAGGCCTACGGCGAGGCGATGGTGTCGACCGCCGCCCGCGCGGTGCTCGACCTCAGCTACAGCGGCACGGGCGCAGACAGCCTGCCGGGCCGGGTGATTCTCAAGCTGGCGCGGGACAACAGCAAACTGCTGGCGCCCTTTTATGAAAATGAGGTGAATTTCTACAACCGCCTGCGGCCCGAACTGGCGATGGAGGCACCCGTCACGCTCGGCGGTGACTACGATGCAGAGACCGGCCAGTTTGGCCTGTTGCTGGAGGACCTGACCCAGCGCAATGCCCATTTTCCCAATGTGACCGAGGTCATCAGCCTGGCCCAGGTGCAGTCACTGCTCGACCAGCTGGCGATCCTCCACGCCCGCTACTGGGAAAGCCCGCGCTTTGCGGGCGACATGAGCTGGGTGCAATCCCATGTGAAGGGCGAGGTGTCGACCCTGCAAAACGAGGCTGCCACGCCGCTGATCCAGTACGAGATCGACAGCGAGAACTTCAAACGCGAGATGGTGCAGCGCCTGCGCACTACCGGAGCGGAAATGCGCGCCGGCATGATGGCCATGCAAAAATATCACTCAACCCTGCCCCAGACCCTGCTGCACGGCGATACCCACCTGGGCAATACCTACCTGCTGCCCGGCGACAAAGGCGGCTTTCTCGACTGGCAGCTGATGGTGCACGGTTACTGCATGCACGATGTGAACTATCTGATCACCACGGCGCTCTCCATCGAACAGCGCCGCAGTCATGAACAGGAACTGCTGCGCTATTACCTGGCGCGCCTGGCAGAACTCGGAGTCAGCAATCCGCCATCCTTCGATGTGGCCTGGAAGGAATACCGCCGCACCCTGGTGTGGGGCGTCTACTACGGCTGGCTGACCACGCCGGTGGGCAATTATGGCTGGGAGATCAACGTCCTCAACCACCTGCGTCTCACCACCGCCTACGAAGACCTGGAAACCGGCAAACTGGTGGCGGAATTGCTTTGATCCTTTAGCTTGGCGCAGGACTGAGCCGCGCCGCGACCAGATCTGCAGCCTGTTCAGCGGCATCCGCCAGGGGGCGCAGCACCAGCTGCGCCCCGAGTTTTTCATACTCGGCGGCCTCTTCCTCGTTGATGGCAGTGAGAGCGAGGCTGCCGCCATAGCCTGAGTGCCGCAGGTGTTCCGCCAGGGTTCTGCTGAAGGGCCGGGAGCGCACGGTGCTCACCACCCAGCGCGCCTTGTTCATGGGAAGCTGCTCATGGATTTCCGCGTCGGCCATATCGCCGTACACCACCGACAATCCCCGCGAGCGCCAGCGTTGCAGGGCGCTGGGGTCAAAGTCCACGCCCACAACGGTTTTACCCTGGTGCAGCAAACTGGTCGCCACTCCGCTGCCGTAGTTGCCCAGCCCCACCAGAATCACATCCACCTGCGGGCCAGCCTGTAACCTGTCCCCGGCGGACTCCCGGTAGGGGTTGCGGCGCTCAAAGATCCTGAGGGGCGATGAAAGCCATTCGTAGAGAGGACCCGAATAGAGAATCATGTAGGTGGACACAAAAATGGTTACCACGCCCACCAGGGTGATCAACCCCATGGTTTCGGGGGAGATATGCCCCAGCCCCAGCCCCATGGCGGCGACGATCAGGGAGAACTCGCTGATCTGTGCCACCGTCAGGCCCGCGAGAAAACCGGTGCGGCGCCGGTAACCCATGGCGCCCATGATGGCCAGCACAATCAGCGGGTTGCCGATCAGCACAAAGACCGAGAAGATCAGCGCCGACCCCAGTTGCTCGCCCACCAGGGACCAGTCGAGCCGCGCCCCCAGGTCGATAAAGAAAAACATCAACAGGAAATCCCGCAGGGTGGTCAGACGTGCGCCGATGGCCTCGCGGTAACCCGTGGAAGCAAGGGCAATACCGGCGAGGAAGGCACCCACCTCCTTGCTGAAACCCAGGTAGTCACTGCTGGCGGCCAACAGCACAGCCCAGGCGATGGCAAACAGGGTCAGCATCTCCTGGGAACTGGCCAGGCGGTGGACTAGGGCGGGCAGGGCGTAACGCATCAGCAGTGCCACCACAGCCAGCATTGCCAGGCCCTTGCCCAGCATGATCAGGGATGACTGCAACAGGGAGTCGTCACCGACAGAGGGGGCGCCCCAGGTAGTCAGAGCCACCAGGGCGATAATGGCGGCGATGTCCTGAACGATCAGAAATCCCAGGGCGATCTGGCCGTGCAGCGCATCGATTTCCTTTTTATCCGAGAGCAGCTTGACGATGATAATGGTGCTGGAAAACGTCAGGGCCACCGCTACATAGGCAGCCCCTACCAGATCCATGCCCAGGGCGATGGCGATGGCAAAGCCGATGGCGGAGGTAAAAATAATCTGTCCCAGACCGGTGGCCAGGGCGACCGGACCCATGGTGCGGATCAGGTGCAGATCAAGCCTGAGACCGACGATAAACAGCAGCAGCGCGATGCCGATATCCGCCAGCAACTCGATCTGGCCGTGGCTCTCGATCAGGCCCAGGGCCGATGGCCCCACCAGTATGCCCGCCGCCAGAAACATGATCAGCAACGGTTGGCGCAGTTTCTGTCCTACATAGCCCAGCAGGGTGGCAATGCCCAGAATGGCGGCGATTTCAAAAAAAGCGTCGGTCGAATCCATGGCGGGTCAGGTCCTTGGGGCTGGGTGGGTCAGGGGGCTGTGTCAGGAGTGAGTGTAGGCAGAAAC
>LADM01000082.1 GCA_000961645.1 Gammaproteobacteria bacterium BRH_c0
GTGACCCTGATTGCCCCGATTGCGATGGAAGAAGGCCTGCGTTTTGCGATTCGCGAAGGTGGCCGTACTGTTGGCGCCGGCGTGGTTGCCAAAATTCTCGCCTGATTTGTCCGGGTTAAGCGCCCGTTCGGGTGTGCAAGGGCTGACACTGTCAGCCCTTGCAGTTTCTGGATAATAATTATCCATTAATCCTCCTTTTCTCTTGACACTCCCCGGGGGCGACCTTAGAATCTCGCCTCCCTCGAATAGGGGTTTTCAGCAAGGGCTGAAGGCAAAGTAACTGGAGTTCGTGATTCCATGCAGAATCAGCGCATTAGAATTCGTTTGAAGTCCTTCGATCACAAGCTGATCGATACTTCGACACAAGAAATCGTCGAGACAGCAAAAAGGACTGGCGCCCAGATTCGTGGCCCGATCCCGCTGCCGACTCGCAAGGAAAGATTTACTATCCTGATCTCCCCGCACGTCAACAAGGACGCAAGGGATCAGTACGAAATTCGCACCCATAAACGGCTTTTGGATATTGTTGAGCCGACGGACAAGACTGTTGATGCTCTGATGAAGCTGGATCTGGCTGCAGGCGTTGATGTTCAAATCAGCTTAGGCTGAAATCTGTCGCACAAACCTAAAGCCCCGTGAAGGGGTGTGTAACGCTCTGAAATGGGCGGCCATAGCGGGTAAAAGCCCCGTACACCATGAGGTTGAAAAATGAGAGTTGGAATCGTCGGCCGTAAAAGCGGCATGACACGCGTCTTCACTGACGATGGTGTCTCTATACCGGTGACTGTGATTGAGGTCGAACCCAATCGCATTACCCAGGTCAAAAGCGATGAAACGGATGGCTATGCTTCTCTGCAGGTCGCCGTTGGTACCCGTCGCGCCTCCCGTGTAACCAAACCCCTCGCCGGTCACTATGCCAAGGCAAACGCTGAAGCTGGTCGCGGTCTGTGGGAGTTTCGTCTTGATGGTGTTGAAGAACAATTCGAAGTTGGCGCTTCCCTGACCGTAGAGCGGTTTCAGGAAGGCCAGGTTGTTGATGTTACCGGCACATCCAAAGGTAAGGGCTTTCAGGGCGTTATCAAGCGCTGGAACTTCAGCATGCAGGATGCGACCCACGGTAACTCACGTTCGCACCGCTCTGCCGGTTCCATTGGTCAGAACCAGTCTCCAGGCCGTGTTTTCAAAGGCAAAAAGATGGCTGGCCATATGGGTGCAGAGCAGGTGACTGTACAGAATCTCCAGGTAGTGCGCGTTGATGTTGAGCGCGGACTGTTGTTGATCAAAGGCGCTGTACCAGGCGCGCCGGGCGGTGACGTCATCGTCCGCCCAGCAGTTAAGGCTTAAGGGGATCAACCTATGGAGCTAATTATATCCAATGCCCAGGGCTCAGCAGGAACCATCACGGTTTCCGATGAAGCTTTTGGTAAAGAGTTCAATCAGGATCTGGTGCACCAGGCGGTGGTTGCCTATATGGCAGCAGGTCGTCAGGGTACTCGCGCACAGAAAACCCGCTCAGAAGTATCCGGTGGTGGCAAGAAGCCCTGGAAACAAAAAGGCAGTGGTCGTGCTCGTGCTGGTACCATTCGCAGCCCTCTGTGGCGCACTGGTGGCGTAACTTTTGCCGCCCGGCCCCAGGATCACTCGCAGAAGATCAACAAGAAGATGTATCGCGCTGCGCTGCGCTCTATCTTCTCCGAGCTGGCTCGCCAGGAGCGGCTGGTGGTTGTTGAAGACTTCGCTGTTGAAGAGCCCAAGACCAAGTCCCTGATTGCCAAGCTTGGCCAGTACGGGCTTAGCAATGTGCTGATCGTGACTGAAGACGTTGATCAAAACCTGTATCTGTCTTCGCGCAACCTGCACAAGGTTGATGTCAGGGATGTGATGGGTGTCGATCCGGTCAGTCTGATTGGTTTTGAGAAAGTGCTGGTGACTGTTCCCGCGCTCAAGAAAGTAGAGGAGATGCTGGCATGAACGACGAACGCATCTTTAAAGTGCTGGTTGGCCCGCATGTCTCTGAAAAAGCCACCAACGTTGCCGAAAAGGGCAATCAGGTAGTGTTTCAGGTTGCCCGTGACGCCAACAAGCGTGAAGTAAAAGCCGCTGTGCAAAAGTTGTTTGGTGTTGTGGTTGAGGACGTTCGCGTCGTCAACGTCAAGGGCAAAACCAAGCGTACCCGCTACGGCATCGGGCGCCAGTCTGACTGGAAAAAAGCTTACGTGCGTCTGGCGCAGGGTCAAGAAATTGACTTTGCCTCAGCTGAATAAGGGGTTGGTGAAATGTCTGTAGTCAAGAGAAAGCCAACATCACCAGGTCGTCGTTTTGTTGTCAGTGTCGTCAATCCTGACCTTCACAAAGGTGCACCCTATGCGCCATTGCTGGAGAAACAAAGCAAGTCCGGTGGGCGCAACAGCGCCGGTCGTATCACTACCCGTCATGTGGGTGGTGGGCACAAACAGCACTATCGCATCATCGATTTCAAGCGTGACAAGGATGGCATCGTTGGCAAGGTTGAGCGTCTGGAGTACGACCCCAACCGCACTGCGAACATTGCCCTTGTCTGCTACAAGGATGGTGAGCGCCGTTACATTATTGCGCCCAAAGGGCTGAAGGCGGGCGATCTGCTGCAGTCTGGCCAGGCCGCGCCCATCAAGGTGGGTAACACTCTGCCGCTGCGCAATATTCCCGTTGGTAGCGTGGTCCACTGTCTGGAAATGAAGCCGGGCAAGGGTGCTCAAATCGCCCGCAGCGCCGGCACTTCCGTGCAGCTGGTAGCCCGCGAAGGCCAGTACGCCACAGTTCGTCTGCGCTCCGGTGAGATGCGCAAAGTGCCTGCTGACTGCCGCGCCACGATCGGTGAAGTTTCCAACAGCGAGCACAGTTTGCGTTCGTTGGGCAAGGCTGGCGCCAAGCGCTGGTTGGGTGTGCGTCCTACCGTTCGCGGTGTTGCCATGAACCCGGTCGATCACCCCCACGGCGGTGGTGAAGGCAGGACTTCAGGTGGTCGTCATCCTGTATCTCCCTGGGGTGTTCCCACCAAAGGGTACAAGACGCGCAAGAACAAGCGCACCAGTAACATGATTGTCCGTCACCGCAACAAGTGATAGACGGCAGCGAAGAATAGCCAGGAAGAGGAAATTATAGTGCCACGCTCCCTGAAAAAAGGTCCTTTTGTTGATCTGCATTTGCTTAAAAAAGTCGAGCAAGCTGCACAACAGGGTGACAAGCGTCCAATTAAGACCTGGTCACGTCGGTCGATGATTTTGCCTGACATGGTTGGTTTGACGATTGCTGTCCATAACGGTCGCCAGCACGTTCCGGTCCATGTCAACGAAGAAATGGTCGGACACAAGCTGGGTGAATTCGCTGCAACCCGCACCTACCGCGGGCACGTAGCGGACAAGAAAGCCAAGCGTTAAGCGCTGGTTTGAGTAGAGGATTATACGGTGGAAGTAGCAGCAAAATTACGCGGCGCCCAGATCTCGGCCCAGAAAGCCCGCCTGGTTGCAGACCAGATTCGCGGCAAGGCTGTTGAAGAAGCTTTGGACATTTTGACATTCAGTCCCAAGAAAGCTGCAGTGCTTGTCAAAAAAGTGCTCGAGTCGGCAATTGCCAACGCAGAACACAATGATGGTGCCGACGTGGACGAACTGAAAGTTTCGACCATTTTTGTTGACGAGGGCCTGACGATGAAGCGCATCAAGCCCCGTGCCAAGGGCAGGGCTGATCGCATTTTCAAGCGCACCTGTCACATAACAGTAAAAGTTGCCGACTGAGTTCAAGGCATTTAGGAGACCATTGCATGGGTCAGAAAGTACACCCAACCGGGATTCGACTCGGAATCGTTAAAAAGCACCGTTCAGTCTGGTACGCCAGCCCGAAGGATTATGCTGACAAACTGAATGCGGACCTGAAGGTAAGGGACTTCATCCAGAAGCAGCTTTCCCACGCTTCCGTCAGCAGGATTGACATTGAGCGGCCATCGGAGTCTGCCAGGATCACCATTCACACAGCCCGTCCAGGCGTTGTGATCGGTAAGAAGGGCGAGGATGTCGACAAGCTGCGATTGGCAGTCAGTGCGCAGATGGGTGTGCCTGTCCATATCAACATCGAGGAAGTGCGCAAGCCCGACCTGGATGCGGCACTGGTCGCCCAGAACATTGCCCAGCAGCTGGAGCGTCGTGTGATGTTCCGCCGTGCCATGAAGCGCGCTGTGCAGAACAGCATGCGCCAGGGTGCAGAGGGTATCAAGATTCAGGTGGGTGGACGACTTGGCGGTGCCGAGATTGCCCGTACTGAATGGTACCGTGAAGGTCGTGTACCTCTTCATACACTGAGAGCCGATATCGATTACGCCACGGCTGAAGCGGCGACTACCTACGGTATCATCGGTGTCAAGGTTTGGATTTTCAAAGGCGAAGTGCTCGGCGGACAAGAAGCCGAACAACCCAAGCCCAAGAAATGATTTTGGAATAAAGGTCGATCGAGATGCTGCAACCAAAACGTACTAAATTCCGCAAGCAAATGAAGGGCCGTAACCGCGGCCTGGCACAGCGCGGCAGCAAAGTCAGCTTCGGTGAGTTTGGCCTCAAGGCCACTGATCGCGGACGTCTGACTGCGCGTCAGATTGAAGCTGCGCGTCGCGCCATGACCCGTCATATCAAGCGCGGCGGCAAAATCTGGATTCGGGTATTCCCCGACAAGCCCATCACCGAGAAGCCTCTTGAGGTTCGTCAAGGTAAGGGTAAAGGTAATGTGTCTTACTGGGTTGCTCAAATTCGCCCTGGTAAGGTTCTGTATGAAATGGAAGGTGTTACTGAAGAACTGGCGCGCGAAGCATTTGCCCTCGCCGCAGCCAAGCTTCCTCTGGCGACAACCTTCGTTAGACGTTCGGTGATGTAATGAAAGCTTCAGAACTTCGCGAAAAATCCGTAGACGAGCTCAAAGCTGATCTGCATGGCCAACTTGAAGCACATTTCAAGCTGCGCATGCAACACTCAACCGGACAGCTGGGTCAGTCGCACCGGCTTGGTGAAACCCGCGCTAACATTGCACGGATCAAAACCGTGTTGAACCAGAAAGCAGGTAAGTGAGATGGTTGAGAAAACAGCTCGCACTCTGTCCGGCAGAGTGGTCAGTGACAAAATGGACAAGACTATCACGGTGCTGATCGAGCGCCGGGTAAAGCACCCTGTCTACGGCAAGATTGTCAGTCGTTCCACCAAGATCAAAGCGCATGATGAAAACAATCAGTGCCGCATTGGTGATCTGGTCTCGATTGAGGAAACCCGCCCCATCTCCAAGTCAAAGGCCTGGGCGCTGGTTGAAGTAGTTGAAAAGGTAGCGGAAGTTTAATCGCGCTTGGCAGTAACGGTTTCGGAGCGGAACAATGATTCAAACGCAGACCTATTTAGATGTGGCGGACAACAGTGGTGCGCGCCGTGTCATGTGCATCAAGGTGTTGGGCGGTTCTCATCGCCGTTACGCTGGTGTTGGCGACATCATCAAGGTGTCAGTGAAAGAAGCGATTCCCCGTGGCAAGGTTAAAAAAGGCCAGGTCATGAACGCAGTAGTAGTGCGGACCAAGAAAGGCGTGCGTCGTCAGGACGGCAGCCTTATCAAGTTCGACGACAATGCCGCTGTGCTGCTGAACAATCAGCTGGCACCAATAGGTACCCGTATCTTCGGGCCTGTTACCCGCGAGCTGCGCGGCGAGAAATTTATGAAGATTATTTCTCTGGCTCCAGAAGTTCTGTAGTCCTGAGGAGGTTGATGATGAGCATGAAAAAAATCAAGCGCAACGACGAAGTCATCGTTCTTGCCGGCAAAGACAAAGGCAAGCGCGGCAAGGTTCTGCAAGTACTTGCGGATGGCCGCCTGATCGTCTCCGGCGTGCAGATGATCAAAAAGCACCAGAAGCCTAACCCGCAATTGGGTGTTCCTGGCGGGATTATTGAAAAAGAAGCCGCAATCCAGGTCTCCAATGTGGCGCTCTATAATCCGGAAACCCGCAAAGCTGATCGTGTTGGCTTTCAGGTCCAGGAAGATGGCAAGAAGGTCAGGGTTTTCAAATCCAACGGCGTAGCCGTCGGCGGCTGACAGGGTATATCGAAATGGCCAAACTGAAAGAGATTTACACGAAAGAGCTTGCTCCCAAGTTACAGGAAGAGCTCGGTCTGAAGAACCCGATGGAGGTGCCACGCATCACCAAGATCACCCTCAACATGGGTGTGGGCGAAGCGCTTGCGGACAAGAAGATTCTTGAGAACGCAGTCAGCGACATGACCAAGATTTCCGGCCAAAAGCCGGTTGTCACCAATGCCCGCAAATCCGTTGCCGGATTCAAGGTGCGTGAAGGCTGGCCGATTGGCTGCAAAGTCACCCTGCGCAATGAGCGCATGTACGATTTCCTGGAAAAGCTGATTACTATCGCCATTCCCAGGATTCGTGACTTCCGCGGCATCAGCCCCAAGTCATTTGACGGTCGTGGCAATTTCGCCATGGGCGTGACTGAGCAGATTATTTTCCCGGAAATTGACTACGACAAAGTCGACAAGCTGCGCGGTATGGATATCACCATTACCACCACAGCAAAAAATGATGACGAAGGTCGTGCCCTGTTGCGGGCGTTTAACTTTCCTCTGAGAGGTTGAGGTACACATGGCAAAGACATCAATGATTGAGCGTGAAACCAAGCGCGCCAAGCTGGTAGAGAAGTATGCTGCCAAGCGCGCCAAGCTCAAGCTCACCATCAGCAACCCGAATTCGTCCGACGAGGAGCGCTGGGAAGCCATGCTGCAGCTGCAGATGCTGCCGCGCGATTCAAGTTCGAGCCGGAAGCGGAGTCGCTGCCGTATCACCGGTCGTCCCCATGGGGTTTACCGGAAATTCGGTCTTTGCCGTAATAAATTGCGCGAAGCTGCGATGCGCGGGGATGTTCCCGGGCTTGTCAAGGCTAGCTGGTAAGTGATGAGGAACATTCCAAGATGAGTATGCAAGATTCACTGGCAGATATGCTGACACGCATTCGCAATGCGTATGCACGAGACCGCGCAACTGTTGTTATGCCTTCTTCAAAGTTGAAAGTGTCCGTTGCCGAAGTTCTGAAGGCGGAAGGTTACATTTCCGACTTTTCGGTTGATAACGAGATCAAGCGCCAACTGACCATCAGCCTCAAGTACTTTGAAGGCAAGCCGGTCATTGAAGAGATATCGCGTGCCAGTCGCCCTGGCCTGCGCTTTTATTCCGCCAGCGACAAGCTGCCGAAAGTTCGCGATGGTCTTGGCGTTGCAATAATTTCGACCAGTAAAGGTGTCATGTCTGACCGCGCTGCCCGGGCTGCGGGTATCGGTGGCGAAGTACTCTGTACAGTTTTCTAACTGGCACTATTTAAGAGATTGCGAGATGTCTAGAATTGCAAAGAATCCTGTCAACCTCCCCAGTGGAGTTGAGGTAAAGCAGGATGATCGCCTAATTACTGTCAAGGGTTCAAAGGGCTCTTTGTCAGTAGCAGTCAATCCCAAGGTGATTGTCAGCCAGCAAGATGGCGTCCTGACTTTTACCGCAGCTGATGACGCGCAGATTTCAAAAGCCCAGTCAGGCACCATGCGTTCGATCGTCAATAACATGGTTGTTGGTGTGACTGACGGCTTTGAGCGCAAGCTGCAATTGGTCGGGGTAGGTTACCGGGCACAGGCCCAGGGCACCAAGCTGAATCTTACCCTCGGCTTTTCCCATCCGGTTGAATACCAACTGCCGGAAGGTGTAAGCGCTGAAACTCCCAGCCAGACAGAGATTGTCCTCAAAGCAACGGACAAGCAGTTGCTGGGTCAGGTGGCTGCCGAAATCCGTGGATTCCGTCCACCCGAGCCCTATAAAGGCAAGGGTGTGCGCTACGCGGATGAGCAGGTACGTCGTAAAGAAGCGAAAAAGAAGTAGCAGGTCTGGACTATGAAAGACAAAAAGCAAGCACGTCTCCGCCGGGCCCGCCGGACGCGAATTCAAATGCGCGAACTCGGTGCAACCAGGTTGACCGTACATCGTACGCCACGCCATATCTATGCTCAGGTGATTTCTGCGGCAGGCGATACGGTTCTGGCCAGCGCTTCAACGCTGGACAAGTCACTCCGCTCAGGCAGTACTGGCAATATTGACGCCGCGCGCTCTGTTGGCCAGCTCCTTGCCGAGCGTGCCCGCGAAGCCGGTGTGCTCAAGGTCTCTTTTGACCGCAGCGGTTTCAAATATCATGGTCGCGTCAAGGCGCTTGCCGATGCGGCCCGTGAAGGCGGTCTGGAATTCTAAAGGTTGAGAAATGGCTAACAATCCAAGAGAAGTAGATCCAAACGAAGGGCTGATGGAAAAGCTGGTTCAGGTGAACCGGGTTGCCAAAACAGTCAAAGGCGGCAGGATTTTTGCGTTCACGGCGCTCACCGTCGTAGGCGATGGCAAAGGCCGTGTTGGCTTCGGTCGCGGCAAGGCCCGCGAAGTGCCACAGGCTATTCAGAAAGCCATGGAAGCTGCGCGTCGCAACATGATTGATGTCGATCTCAAGGGTACAACTATCCAGTACCCTGTTCGCGCCAACCATGGTGCCTCCAAGGTTTATATGCAGCCTGCTTCAGACGGTACTGGCGTTATTGCCGGTGGCGCAATGCGCTCTGTGCTTGAACTGGCTGGTGTACAGAACGTGCTTGCCAAGTGCTACGGCTCTACCAATCCGGTGAATGTGGTTCGCGCCACATTCAAAGCCCTCAAGGGCATCAGTTCTCCGGAAGCCGTCGCCGCCAAACGTGGCAAGACAGTAGAAGACATCCTGGGTTGAACCATTCGGCCTCAGAGACAGGAATGAGAAGATGACCACTAAGAAAATGATCAAGGTTACACAGACCCGCAGTACGCACGGTCGTCTGCCTGCACATGTTGGCTGTGTTTTGGGCCTTGGCCTGCGCCGTATCCGTCACACTGTGGAAGTTGAAGATACTGCTGCAGTCCGCGGCATGATTAACAAAGTCAATTACATGGTTAAGGTTGAGGGAGAGTGATAATGCGCCTGAACACACTGAGTCCAGCCCCAGGCCGGATCACTGAAAGCAAGCGCGTAGGTCGCGGCATTGGCAGTGGTCTCGGCAAAACCGGTGGCCGTGGCCACAAGGGTCAAAAAGCACGCTCTGGCGGTCGGGTTCGTCCCGGTTTCGAAGGCGGTCAAATGCCTTTGCAAAAGCGTCTGCCAAAATACGGTTTCACCTCACGTATTTCCATGGTGAGTGCAGAAGTCCGTCTTGGCGAGCTTGCTGCCATTGAGGGTGATATCGTCGATATCGCCAGCCTGCGTGCAGCAGGGCTGATCACTGCAAATATTCTGCGTGCCAAGGTCTTCCTGTCTGGCGAAATTAACAAGCCTCTGACCCTCAAGGGCGTGGCTGCGACTAAAGGCGCCAAAGCTGCTATCGAAGCTGCTGGCGGTAAAGTCGAGGAGTAACGGGCGCTTCTGATGGCTAAACCTGGTGCTTTGCCAGCTGGCGCTACAAAAGGGTTAGGCGAGCTTTGGGCTCGCCTTCGCTTTTTGCTGCTTGCCATCATTATCTACCGCATCGGTACGCACATACCGGTGCCGGGGATTGATCCTGACCGGCTGGCCAGTTTGTTCAACCAGAACCAGGGTACTATCCTGGGGCTGTTTAACATGTTTTCCGGCGGCGCTCTTGAGCGCATGAGTATTCTGGCGCTCGGCATCATGCCGTATATCTCCGCTTCGATTATCATGCAGCTACTGACCGCGGTCACTCCGTCCCTGGAGCAGCTGAAGAAAGAAGGCGATGCAGGTCGCCGCAAGATCAGCCAGTACACGCGCTATGGCACTGTTGCTCTTGCCCTGGTTCAGGGTACAGGTATGGCGGTTGGACTTGCAGGCCAGGGGCTGGCGTATCTGCCTGACTTCAGCTTCTACGTCATTGCCATCGTGTCGCTGGTTACCGGTGCAGTCTTCATGATGTGGCTGGGTGAGCAGATTACAGAGCGCGGCATTGGCAACGGTATTTCGATGCTTATTTTCGCCGGTATCGTGGCGGGCTTGCCTGGCTCGATAGGACAGGCTTTTGAGTCAGCCAGACAGGGTGATTTGCATATTCTTGCCGTGCTGGTCATCGCCGTTCTTGCCGTCGCGGTGATTTATTTTGTGGTGTTTATCGAGCGCGGCCAGCGCCGGATAACGGTGAACTATGCCCAGCGTCAGCAGGGCCGCAAGGCCTACGGTGGCGCCCAGCAAAGCCACTTGCCACTTAAAGTGAATATGGCAGGCGTCATCCCGGCAATTTTTGCCAGCAGCCTGCTGCTGTTTCCGTCCACCATTGCCACCTGGTTTGGACAGGGCGCAGATGCGCCGGATTGGTTGCAGGATGTCGCCCTTTTCCTGGGGCCGGGTCAACCGCTGCATATATTGCTGTTTTCGGCGATGATTATTTTCTTCTGCTTCTTTTATACGGCGTTGATGTTCAACCCGAAAGAGATAGCCGATAACCTGAAAAAAGGTGGTGCTTATCTGCCGGGTATTCGCCCGGGAGAGCAGACCTCCAAGTATATCGACAGTGTGGTTACCAAGCTGACTGTTGTGGGAGCCAGCTACATTACTGCTGTCTGCTTGCTGCCCCAGTTTTTGAATGTCTATTTCAATGTGCCCTTTTATCTCGGGGGGACTTCACTGCTGATCGCTGTGGTAGTGACGATGGATTTCATGGCTCAGGTTCAGTCTCATATGATGTCAAAGCAGTATGAATCGCTGATGAAAAAGGCCAATTTGAAAGGGTATGGCGGTGGTATCCGCTAGCATTTGAGGTTTAATGAAATGAAAGTACGTGCATCAGTTAAGAAAGTTTGCCGCAACTGCAAGATTATCAAGCGCAAGGGTGCCTTGCGGGTAATTTGCAGCGTTGAGCCGCGCCATAAACAGCGCCAGGGTTAATACCAGGCGACGATTGATTTTTGTTGCTTTTGACGCTATGATCTTGCGCCTTTTTTCACCCTTGGTGAATTTGTGGCCACAGAGCTAGAAGGCAGTAACAGTAGACAATTGGAGTAGAACGAATGGCCCGTATTTCCGGCGTCAATATACCTGATAACAAACATGCGGTGATTTCCCTCACCTATGTTTTCGGAGTAGGTCTTACCACCGCCAAGCAGATTTGTGCTGCGACAGGTGTTGCCGAAAACACCAAGATATCTGCTCTCAGCGAAGAGCAGCTTGACGCCGTTCGCAACGAGGTCGCGAAACATACTGTTGAAGGTGACCTGCGCCGTGAAGTGAATATGAGCATCAAGCGATTGATGGACCTCGGTTGCTACCGCGGTCTGCGTCATCGCAAAGGTCTCCCCTTGCGGGGTCAGCGTACGAAGACTAATGCGCGTACCCGCAAAGGTCCCCGTAAGCCAATCAAGCGTTAATCTGATGCCAGTCCGCTGGCAAGTTGAGTGAACCAGGTAATTATATGGCCAAGACACCCACTAAAACGACTCGCAAAAAAGCGAAGCGTACCGTTATTGACGGCATCGCCCATGTGCATGCCTCCTTTAATAACACAATCATTACCATCACCGACCGTCAGGGTAACGCCCTGAGTTGGGCGACCTCTGGTGGTTCCGGTTTTCGTGGTTCCCGTAAAAGTACACCCTTTGCTGCCCAGGTAGCTGCCGAGAAGGCTGGTGTTGCTGCTCAGGAATATGGGTTGAAGAATCTGGACGTTCAGGTCAAAGGGCCTGGTCCTGGCCGCGAATCTGCAGTCAGAGCGCTCAACAATGCCGGCTTCAAGATCACCAATATCACAGACGTGACGCCGATTCCGCACAACGGTTGCCGCCCGTCCAAGAAACGTCGCGTTTAAGAGGAACAGAAAACAATGGCCAGATATTTAGGTCCGACCTGTAAGCTGTCCCGTCGTGAAGGAACCGATCTGTTCCTGAAGAGCGGTATCAGACCACTGGAATCCAAGTGTCGCGCTGAGAGCGCGCCAGGTCAGCACGGACAACGTCGTGGACGCTTGTCTGACTACGGTGTTCAGCTGCGTGAAAAGCAAAAAGTACGTCGTCTCTACGGTGTGCTCGAAAAGCAATTCCGCAACTACTACAAGCACGCTGCCCGTCGCAAGGGCGCCACGGGTGAAAACCTGTTGTTGCTGCTTGAAGGTCGTCTGGATAACGTTGTATACCGCATGGGTTACGCATCTACCCGCGCTGAAGCACGTCAACTGGTTTCCCACGGTTCCATCCTGGTGAATGGCAAGAAAGTGACCATTCCTTCCTACCAGGTAGAGCCGGGCAACGAAGTGAGTGTGCGTGAGAAATCCAAGAGCCAGTTGCGCATTCACTCTGCTGTACAGTTGGCAACCCAGCGCGGTTCTGTTGACTGGGTCGACGTTGACGCCAGCAAGCTGGTTGGCATGTTCAAGCGCGCCCCGGACAGAAGTGAACTGCCAGCCGAAATCAATGAGAACCTCATTGTAGAGCTCTACTCCAAGTAATTGGCAAGTAATCGGCAATTGTCAGGCACCACCAGACAGGTACTCGTATGCAGACATCAGCGACAGATCTTCTTACACCACGCACAATTGACGTTACCATGCTGGGCGCCAACAGAGCGAAAGTGGTCCTGGAACCCCTCGAAAGGGGTTTTGGGCACACTCTGGGCAATGCCCTGCGCCGTATTCTTCTTTCTTCAATGCCCGGTTGTGCCATTGTCGAAGTTGAAATTGATGGCGTCGAGCATGAATACAGCACTATTGAAGGTGTTCAGCAGGATGTCATTGAGATTCTGCTGAACCTGAAAGGTGTTGCCCTTGTCATGCACAACAAGGATGAAAGCGAAGTGACCCTGAGTGTCAAAGGCCCCGGGGTTGTGACTGCTGCAGACATCCAGCATGACAGCAACATCGAGATCAGAACACCAGACCATTTCATTGCCAACATTACTGGTCAGTCACAATTGACCATGCGCATGAAGGTGATGCGTGGTCGTGGCTACCAGCCGGCAGATGCGCTCTATAGCGATGACGATGAAACTCGCTCTATTGGCCGTCTGCACCTGGATGCCAGCTTCAGCCCGGTATTGAAGGTCGCCTACGTGGTTGACAGCGCCCGTGTTGAGCAGCGTACCGATCTGGACAAGCTGATTCTCGATATCCAGACAAACGGAACGATCGATCCAGAAGAAGCCATCCGTCGCGCTGCAACCATATTGCAGCAGCAACTGGCAGTCTTTGTTGATCTTGAGGGCGAGAAAAAGTCTGAGCCGGAGAAGAAGGAAGACGAAATTGATCCTATCCTGCTGCGCCCGGTCGACGATCTCGAACTTACCGTACGTTCTGCTAACTGCCTCAAGGCCGAAAGCATTTACTATATCGGTGACCTGATCCAGCGCACGGAGGTTGAATTGCTCAAGACTCCGAACCTGGGCAAAAAGTCACTGACTGAAATCAAGGACGTGCTTGCATCTCGCGGCCTGTCCCTCGGTATGCGCCTCGAAAACTGGCCACCCGCCAGTCTTCGCAAGGATACTGAAAACGTTTGATTGTCGCCGTCGGCGGCTAATTAGAAACATTGCTGTGAGAGCAACCGTTTAAGGAATATTACTATGCGTCATCGATACAGTGGTCGCAAACTCAACAAGACCGGTACCCACCGCAGGGCCATGTTTCGCAACATGACTGCCTCACTGGTTGAGCACGAAGTTATCAGAACTACCCTGCCAAAAGCCAAGGAACTGCGGAGCTTTGCCGAGCCGCTGATCACCCTGGCGAAGTCTGACAGTGTGGCCAATCGCCGTCTGGCGTTCAGCCGTCTGCGCAGCAAGGAAGCGGTAGGCAAGCTGTTTACCAACCTGGGTCCCCGCTATGACCAGCGCCCCGGTGGCTATATCCGCATTCTCAAGTGCGGATTCAGAACCGGTGACAATGCTCCCATGGCCTATGTAGAGCTGGTTGATCGCCCTGCAGCTGAAGCCGGTAGTGAAGTCAAAGACGTCGATTAATCGACGTCAGGCATAAAAAAACCAGGGTTTTCCCTGGTTTTTTTATGCCTGATATTTATCTGGTCTGAAGTATCAGGAACCATGTTCCAGATGCGCGCCGCTGTGATTGCGAATATTTTTGCAGCTCACATGTTTATAGGCTTTCGTTTCCAGGCACAAAAGCCGTAACCGTCCGCCCCACACACAGCCTGTGTCCAGGGGGTAGAGGTGAGAGCGGCGTGTAGTACCGTTCAGTGCAGCCCAGTGACCAAAGACAATGTTGTCTTCATTGGCCTTGCGGTTTGAATGGCTGAACCAGGGAGCAAATCCCTTGGGAGCAGTGGCTGGCCCCATCTTGCTCTGCAATTCCAGGCGTCCGTTGCGGTCGCAAAAGCGCATACGGGTAAAGTAATTGGTAATCACCCGCCAACGATCCGCGCCTTCGAGCTCCTTGTCCCAGATATCCGGCTGGTTGCCGTACATTGTGCTGAGTAATTGGCCGGGCTGTTCACTGTGGAGAACGGTTTCTACTTCCGCTGCGCGCTTGAGTGCCTTTCTAATCGACCACTGTGGCGGTATGCCGGCATGGACCAGAGTGAATCCCTGCTCGGAAATCACCAGCGGATGATGACGCAGCCATTCCAGCAAGTCATCGCGGTCCGGCGCGTTGAGAATATCCTGGAGTGTGTCTTTCTGCGACGGAGAGCGGTGACCACGGGCCAGCGCTAACAGATGCAAATCGTGGTTACCCAAAACAGTGCGAAAGCTGCTGCCGAGATTTTTACAAAAACGCAGTGTTTCCAGGGAGCTGGGGCCACGGTTAACCAGGTCGCCGACGGCCCACAGCTGATCGCGGCCGGGCTGAAAGCCCGCATTATCGAGTAGCTTTTCCAGGCAGCTCAGGCAGCCTTGAAGGTCGCCGACGGCGTAAATGGCCAAAAGCTTTTCTCCAATTCAGTTTATGGCGCCTGGAATTGCCAACAGGAAGGGCGCGATGGGCGCATCAAACATACTGCCATCCTCGCGCTTCATTTGATAGGCGCCCTGCATGGTGCCTACGGGTGTGTCGAGCACCACGCCGCTGGTGTAGGTAAAATCATGGCCGGGGGCAATGGTCGGCTGCTGGCCGATAACGCCATCGCCATGCACATCCTGGCGCTTCTGGTCCGCATCCATGATGACCCAGTGGCGGCTGATCAGTGTCACAGGTTCAGTGCCGAGATTACTGATGGTTATGGTGTAGGAAAAGGCATATTGGCCTCTGTCGGGGCGCGACTGGTCGCCCAGATAGAGGGTTTGGACCTGGATATCTACCGGATTAGTGCTCATGTTGGTGTGCCAGCTGGTTGCTGAGGTCGACGAATTCCCGCAGGCTAAGTGTCTCGGGGCGACGGCCAAGGTCAAAGGGCAGTGATTCAACATCATAGCTGCCCGACAACTGCTTGAGATTGTTGCGCAGGGTTTTACGCCGCTGCTGGAAACATAACTTGACGAGATTATTAAACAACTCCGGGTCGTCAGCCTGGAGTGGTTTGCGATGGTAGGGGGCGAGCCGCACAATGGCGGAATCCACCTTGGGCGCTGGAAAAAAAGACTCCGGCGGCACATCAAAGAGAAAATCTACCTTGCAGTGATACTGCACAATAATGCTCAAGCGGCCGTATACCTTGGTGCCGGGTTCCGCCGCCATGCGCTCAACCACTTCCCGCTGGAGCATAAAGTGCATATCAGTAATCAGCGCCTGATAGGACAGCAAATGGAATATCAACGGTGTCGAGATGTTGTAGGGCAGGTTGCCAACGATGCGCAGTGGGCCGCGTGTATTGAGAGTGGAGAAATCGAATTTCAGGGCGTCCTGCTGGATCAGATTGAAATCATTGTGGTGGGCAAATTTGCGCGCCAGTAGCTGTTCCAGATCGCGGTCGAGCTCAATGGCGGTGAGGCCAGGGTTGCGCTCCAGCAGCGGCGCCGTCAGTGCTCCCTGACCGGGTCCGATCTCGATGAGATTGTCTGCTGGCTTGGGGTTAATGGCAGAAATAATCTTGGCGATGATTCCTTCGTCGACCAGAAAATTCTGGCCAAAGCGCTTGCGGGCACGGTGATTGGAAAGTTCTGTCATGGAGCGGCGCTGCTGTTCTTCATGGTTCGGGCCATGGTGAGGGCGTACTCGATTGCGGTGGAGAGACTGCCGGGATCAGCTGTTCCGCTGCCAGCGAGGTCAAGTGCGGTGCCGTGATCGACGGAGGTACGAATTATGGGAAGCCCGAGAGTAATATTCACTGCGGCGCCGAAACCCTTGTACTTGAGTACCGGAAGCCCCTGGTCGTGGTACATGGCCAGTACCGCATCGCAGTGCTGCAGGTATTTGGGCGTGAACAGGGTATCTGCTGGCAGGGGACCAACGGCGTTAATGCCACGGGCGCGGCAGGCCTCGAGAGCGGGAATAATGGTATCGATCTCCTCGCGGCCAAGGTGACCGCTTTCACCAGCGTGGGGGTTGAGTCCGCACACCAAGATGCGTGGATCGCTGATGCCAAAACGCGCCCGCAATTCACTCGCCACAATGCTGAGAACCTCGATCAGCAATTCCCCGGTGATCGCCCCCGGCACCGCCGAGAGCGGCAAATGTGTCGTTGCCAGGGCTACCCGCAAACCCTCCGTGGCCAGCATCATCACGACCCTGGGGGTTGCCGTGTACTGCGCCAGAAACTCGGTGTGGCCGCTGAAGGCAATACCCGCTTCATTGATAACAGCCTTGTTTACCGGCCCCGTGACCAGGGCCTGACACTGGCCCTTGAGCGTGTCCTGTAGAGCGCGCTCCAGAGTGTTCAGAACATAGGAGGCGTTGGCAGGGTCAAGTACGCCGGGTTGAGGTTTGCGGGCAGCCGCGACTGGTTGAATTGCCAGTTCGCCAGCATCAAGTGATTGCCTGCCAGGGGGCCGCAATGACAGTGGCAAACCGAGTAATCTGGCCCGTTCGAGCAGCATCTCCGGGTCGGCATAGGCCACCAGTTCGCAGGGTACGGGCTTTTGCACCAGCTGGATCAGCAGGTCCGGGCCGATCCCGGCCGGTTCGCCGGGGGTCACCGCAAGTCGCATATCAGGACTTGATGTCTACAAAGGCTTCGTCGCGAATTTCCTGGAGCCAGATTTGCAGTTCGGAGTCAAACTTGCGCTGGCGCAGGATATTCTCCGCCTGGCTGCGCTTGATCTCCTCGCTGAAATCCTGGTCGCGGCGCTCGGTCACTTCGAGGATGTGCCAGCCAAAGGTGGTGCGGAAAGGTTCCGATACGGTGTTGAGTGCGACATTGTTCAGCACCTGGTCAAATTCGGGAACAAATTTTCCCGGAAGGGACCAGCCCACATCGCCGCCGTTCAGCGCAGAACCGAGATCTTCGGAGTGTGCCTTGGCCATGTCGGCGAATGTTTCCTTGCCGGAGCGGATGCTGTCGGCGATGGCGGCAATCTCGGTGTAGGTATCCTCGTCATTGCGGATTTCATTGGGCTTGAGGAGGATGTGGCGCACCTTGCTTTGCTGGATCATTTGCAGGTCGCCACCGCGCTTGTCATAGAGCTTGAGGATATGCAGCCCGGCGTTGCTGCGCACGGGTTGGGTTACCTGGCCCGGCTCCAGTTCGCTCACGGCGGGGATCAATACTTCCGGTAGCTGGGCAATCTTGCGCCAGCCGAGGTCGCCGCCCTGCAGCGCACTCTGGTCGCCGGAGTGGGCAATGGCGAGGCTGCGGAAGTCTTCACCCTGGGCCAGCCGCTCAATCAGCATGGCCGCTTTCTCATTGGCGGCCTCCACCTCTTCACGGCTGGCGGCGGAGGAAAGGGGGATCAGGATATTGCCGAGATTGACATCGGGCGAGGTCCAGGTGCGACCTTCTTCCGAGGCCAGGAAGTTTTCGATTTCCTGCTCGGAGATAAAAATACGGCGATTGACCTGGGCCTGTTGCACCCGGGTGACAAGCATCTCGGTGCGCAGCTGTTCCTTGAGATCGGCGATGCTGAGCCCTTCCTTTTCAATGTCGGAGAGGAACTGCTCGGTGGTCATATTCTGACCTGCGGCAATACTGGTGATTGCGCTGTTCAGCTCCTCGTCACTGATGCGGACACTGGCGCGGCGCGCCATTTCCAGCTGGATACGCTCGAGGATCAGTCGATCCAGAACCTGGGGAACCAATACCTCAGTGGGCGGAGGCTCAGTGCCAGATTCTTCGATGCGCTGATAAATGGCCTTGACGCGATCATTGAGCTCACTGGTCATGACCACATCGTTATCAACGATGGCGGCGATGCTGTCGAGCAGCTGTACCTGGCCGAGGGCGGCGCTGGCGCAGAGGGCCAGGGGAAGGACCGGGAGCAGGTTTCTTGCGTGTTTTATAAGAGTTGCAAACATGAATCAGAGTTCCGGTGGTTGATAGCCGTAGATGCCTTCACTGAGGATGTTGTCGACACGGGTGCCTGTGCCGGCCAGTCCCCTGAACTGGATCTGGAAGAACAGGCCGGTATTGTGGTCAAGATTATCCCCGCCCAGAAGCAGAGTGTCATCCCTGTCCACCCAGCGCCTGGCGACCATGCTGGCGCGCCAACAGCAGCTGGAATATTCGATGCCGGCAAAGATCTCGAGTTCCTGGCCCGTGTTGATGTCGTGATTGTAGCGGCC
Organism: Gammaproteobacteria bacterium BRH_c0; assembly: GCA_000961645.1. Lineage (GTDB taxonomy): Bacteria > Pseudomonadota > Gammaproteobacteria > Pseudomonadales > Porticoccaceae > NAT127. Next base: position 18,660 of record LADM01000082.1, read on the forward strand.
GAGGAGATTCCAGCTGGTGCTGAGGGGCACTGAAAACGACAGGTCGATCTGGTCGATGTCAGCGTTGACGGTGTCGATGAGCGTGGCGCCGGTGTTGAACTGATAGAGCAGATCGTCGCGACTGGTGTAGCGGTAGACAAGATTGAAAACCTTGCCATCCCGGTTGTTATAGCGCAGGGCTGCACTGCCCTTGTTGATAGCGCCGTCCTGCTCATTGAACAGCAGGTCCGTTTGCAGACGCCAGTGGCTCCAGAAAGTGGCCGCCAGTTCTGCAGCGATATCCGACGTGTCGCGGGTAAGCTCCCGGGTCAGGAATGGAGCGAGGGTAACACGCCGTTCATCCCAGTAATAAATCTGGCCGATGCTGAAACGTAGGTGTTCAACACCGCTATTCGAATTGATCAGCCGGGTCGTGACACCAACCGTTAACTGCTCCGTGTCGCCTATGCGGTCACCGCCGGAGAAGCGGTCATCGCGAAACAGCTGCTGATAGCTGAAGGTGAGGTCGGAGGTGTCAAAGTTGGGAATGGCCGACTGATCCTCGAATCGGGAGTTGAGGTAGTAAAGGCGCGGTTCCAGTGTCTGGGTGTAGCCATCGAACCAACTGTTGCGCTGTTCGAAGAAAAGACCGGTATCGAGCACGCCAACCGGTACCATCACATCCGGGCTGTCGTCGGTCTGGCCGAAGAGGGGGGTTTCCAGGTCATAGGCGGCGTATTTAACAATGGCACTAGGCTTGAAAAATCCCCACAGCCATTGCTTGTCCCAGGTCAGCGAGTAATCGGTGCGCAGGCGGCTGCCGGTGACTGTGGTGTTTTCGGCATCGCGGGTGAGGAATGTGCCGGAATCCACAACATCATTTTCACTGTGGTCAAACATGACATAGTGTTGTTTGAGGTCGATGACAAAATCGCCGGCAAAGCGGTACTGTCCGTTGGCGTCGATGCGTGGCAATTGCTGGAATTGTTCGAGGCCGCCCTTGATCAGGGTCTCGAATTCCTGAACCTGTGCGTTGAACAGCCAGTTATCGGTGTTGTAGCCCGCAGCTACCTGCTGGTTGAGATGACTTTTGCTGTTGACCTCGAGTGTGGCAGTGTCGAGGTCGAGCAGGTAATCAACATCGCTGACGTCGGTGTAGTCAATCAGGGTGTTCCAGCGGTAACCGAGGCCGCCGCTGTGATTGACCTTGGCTATCCAGCGGTCTTCGCCTTCATTGGGTCTTAGCGCACCCTCTGCGTCGCTCTCCCTGCTGACTTTGCCGCCGCCATCATCATCCCAGAGGTAACCGCCAGATATCTGCGTTTCTGCCCAGCGGCTCAGGTGGCGCACTTCGGCTTCCAGCATTGAACCGCGTTCCTGCACATAGCGCGGGGTCAGGGTGGCGTCATAGTTGGGGGCCAGATTCAGATAGATGGGCTGAGAGTAGTCCACCCCGTTGTCGTTGCCGGTGGCGATCAGCGGGAACAGCAGGCCAGTGGCGCGGTTGTCGCCAGCGGGGAAGCGAATCCAGGGCATGTAGAGGATTGGCAAGTCCTTCACTTCGAGGCGAACATTCTTGCCAGTCACAACGCCGCGCACGCTATCAATATCCACATCGGAAGCTTTCAGCTGCCAGGCATTGTTGCCGGGTTCACAGGTGGTGTAGGTGGCGTCATCAATATAGATGTAGTGTTCGTCGCGCTTTTTCAGATTGCCAGCTGTGCCGCGTACCCTGCTTTGGTGGAACACAAAGGTCGCTTCGTCCACGTCAACATCGCCGCTGTCGATGTTGACGTAGGCGCGATCACCGGTCAGCAGGATGCCCGGTTCGCGGAAGTTGACGTTGCCTTCCAGCTCGACGCTACGGTTTTCCTGGTCCACCCGGGCGCTATTGCTGCGCACCTGGCGATAGCCCTGGGATACCTGCACGTCGCCTTCGAGGGTCGCTATCTGGCCGCGGGCTTCGGTGGCGGCGGCGCTAACCCGCAGTGAGGCGTCCTCCGGGTCCAGCTCTGCGTCGGGATACTCGCGGGGTGGTTCAATATAAGCGCCGCAGCAGTTTTTCCCCATCAACTGTTTTTCGTCATCGCTGAGGTATTTTTCCGGAACCCAGTCGAGATTGCGGGTTGAGCTGATACGGGGTTCGTTATCAGTCTCGGTCTGGCTGGCAAGTGGTGCCGCCGCCCTGGCCTCGGGGCGGGTATAGGAGGGGCCGGGAAGCGGGGTCGTTTCGCACACCCAGCTGCCGCTGGCATCAGCCTGGCAGGCCCACTGGTTTTGCGCTTCATCGGCAACCGCAACGGGTGCCACAGTGGCTGCCCCCAGGGTGACGAACAGGTATCGGTACACAGCGGTATAAAGCGGCCTGCGGGCGGCGAAATTGGTTGAACCCATTGAATAATCTGCTCTGGTCAATCGGCGAATACAAATAGATCGACGATTTTACAGTAAGTTTAAGTCTGTGCGAGCATTGCGACCAATATTGACGGAATTTGCGCTAAGATCGCTGCTTTTGGCAGGGGGGAAGTCAATGCCAGATGTGGCTGCACTGGGGGCGTGGATAGAGCAATTCCTGCCCGCATCTGTCGATGATGGGCAGCTGGCGGACCTGGCCCCGCTGGCGGGTGATGCCGGATTTCGCTGCTACTACCGCCTGAATACATCGCCCAGCTTGATCGGTGTCCTCGCGCCACCGGAGCACGAGAACAACCCCGCCTTTGTTGCCAAAGGTCTCGCCCTGCGCAAGGCTGGCGTGCATGTGCCGCAGATTCATGGGGTGGATTTCAGCCGTGGTTTTTTGCTGCTTGAGGATCTTGGCGACGATCTCTTTCTGCCGCTGCTCAATCCCGGTTCGGTGGATGGTATGTACGGCGCGGCAGAAAAAACGCTCCATGCTATCCAGCAAACACCTGCTGACCCGACCATTTTCCCGGACTACAGTGAGACCTTGCTGCGCAACGAAATGGCGCTTTTCCCCGAATGGTTTGTCGGCAAACTGCTCGGCCTCGAGCTGGACAGTGGCGAAGTCCAGCTATTGGAAGAGACCTTTGCCTGCCTCGTATCCTCTGCCCTGGCCCAGCCCCAGGTGGTGGTGCACAGGGATTACCATTCCCGCAATCTGCTGTTGATGGCCGATGGTGCGGTCGGTGTGGTGGATTTTCAGGACGCGGTAACCGGTCCATTCACATACGATCTGGTATCCCTGCTCAAGGATTGCTATATTCGCTGGCCCACTGCCCTTGTGAGGGAGCGCGCTCTCGGTTTTTTGCGTGAGGCCTGGAGGCATCATGGCGAAGGGGGTGATCAGATCAGTGATGACCGTTTGCTGGGCTGGTTTGATCTGATGGGTTTACAGCGCCATATCAAGGTGCTGGGCATCTTTGCCCGGCTGTGGCTGCGGGATGGCAAATCCCGTTACCTTGATGATCTGCCCCTCGTCCTGCGTTACACCCTGGAAGTGACGCAACACAACAAGGAATTCGAGCACTTCAACCAGTGGTTCAATGAGCGTTTGCTGCCGGCAATTGTCCGGCAACCCTGGTATCGACCCTGGCAACAGGCGGGAGATTGACAGTATGAAGGCGATGATTCTGGCAGCAGGTTTCGGTGAACGCCTGCGCCCCCTCACCGAGACGACCCCCAAGCCCCTGCTCGAAGTCGGGGGTAAACCCCTGATTCAGTACCATATTGAAAGGCTTGCCCAAGCGGGGGTGCGCGAGATTATTGTCAACACCTCATGGCTTGGGGAAAAGATCGAGTCTTTCCTGGGGGATGGCACCCGCTTTGGCGTGCGCATCACCTGGTCGCGTGAAAATGAACCCCTGGAGACCGGTGGCGGTATTCGCCGCGCCCTGCCGTTGCTGGGTTCCGAGCCGTTTCTGGTCATCAACGGCGATGTGTGGACCGACTTTCCCCTGGAAACGCTGGTGCAGCGGTCATGGTCGGAGGAGCTGGATGCCCACCTGGTGCTGGTGCCCAACCCGCCTTTCAAGTCGGTGGGTGACTTTGTCCTCGATGGCCTCCAGCGCATTGGTTACCCCGACTCCGAGGCCAGAACCTTTACCTTCAGCGGCATCAGCATCATGCGCCCGGATATGTTTGCCCTTTACCCGGCGCCCTCCGAGCGGTTCCCGCTGCGCAACGTGCTTGAAAGCAGCGTCCGCGCCGGTTGTATTTCCGGCGAGCTGTTCGAGGGACAGTGGTGGGACGTGGGCACCCTGGAACGCCTCAACCTGCTTAACAGCCTGCTTTCCGGCAAGGTGCTCGACTCCTCAAAAAAGCCCCGCATGCGCCCTGAAATTGCCTGCTAATTTTTTGCGTCTCCACTACAATGCCGACGTTTTTTCCACCAGCGCTGCAGTCCCGCCCCGTGGCGGTGAAGCGGCCATTAAACTGTTCAGAGAGGATCTATGTTCAACGCCCTGGAAGCCCTTCCCCCCGATCCCATTCTTGGCCTGACTGCCTCTTTCAGGCAGGACCCGCGCGCCTTCAAAATTGACCTTGGTGTCGGGGTCTACAAAACCGAGGACGGCCAGACCCCGGTGATGCGCGCCATCAAGGCGGCTGAACAGCAGTTTTATGGGCAGGAAAATACCAAGTCCTATATCGCCCAGGTGGGTGTCGAGTCCTATAACGACGGCATGGTCAAGCTCATCCTGGGTGAGGGGCACGGCGCTCTTCGCGACAATCGCGTGCGCTCGGTGCTTACCCCCGGCGGTACCGGCGCCCTGCGCATCGGTGCTGAGCTGATTGTGCGGATGAATCCCGAGGCCACCATCTGGGTCGGCAACCCCACCTGGGCCAATCACTTTCCGGTCCTCAAGGGTGCCGGATTGACGATTGAAACCTACCCCTACTATGACGAGGCCAGCCGCAGCATCAGTATCGATGCGATGCTGGAAACCCTCGAAAAGGCTGCGGCGGGTGATGTGGTGCTGCTCCACGGCTGCTGTCACAACCCCTGTGGCGCCGATCTGAGTACTGAACAATGGGGCCAGATTGCCGATCTACTGCTGCGCAAGGGCCTGCTGCCCTATGTGGATCTGGCCTACCAGGGTTTCGGTGTCGGTCTTGACGAGGATGCCTATGGCATTCGCCTGCTGGCAGACAAGTTGCCGGAGGTGCTGGTGGCCAGCTCCTGCTCGAAAAACTTCGGTCTGTACCGCGAGCGTACCGGCAGTATTACCGCCATTGCCCAGAGTGCAGAAAAGGCCAGCGCAGCTGAATCCCACATCGCCAATATCGCCCGCGCCATCTATTCCATGCCGCCAGCCCACGGTGGATTCCTGGCCGGTATGGTGTTGCAGGATGCCAGCCTGCGGGCCCAGTGGCTGGAAGAGCTGACCGACATGCGCAACCGCATGAATGGTCTGCGTGGACTGTTTGCGGCAAAAATGCTCGAAACCGGGGTGGAACAGGATTTCTCCTTTATCAAACAGCAGTTTGGCATGTTCTCCTTCCTCGGTATTACTCCGGCCCAGATCGCCAGGCTGCGTGAGGAATTCGCCATTTATATCGTCGGTTCAAGCCGTATCAATGTGGCGGGTATCAGCGAAGGTAATCTTGACTACCTGACAACCTCGCTGGCCACCGTGCTGAAAAGCTGAAGTTGGGAGGCATGACAAAAAAGGAGCCCACAGGCTCCTTTTTTGTGAGCGGCGAGCTATGACTGGTCAGTCGCGGAGTTATCCGGTTTTTTCTTGCGCGGCTTGGGCTGAGGCGCGTCCACCAGATCAAGGGCCATATCGAAGGCCTTGTCCATAAAGGCGATGACCTTGTCGAACTGCTCGTCGCTGAGGTTTCGGGCCTTGTCGTGAGCGCGATAGATATTGATGAATTTCACCTCTCGCTCGGCACTGATCAGCAACCTGTCCATGCCGGACAGTTTCAGTATTTGCCACAGCAGGGGCGCATGCTCGCGGCTGAACTTCAGCATAAAGCCGAGCGGGTCGTGGCGGGCGTGGAACGAGGCGAGTCGGTAAAGGATATCCAGGTTAAGGGGGCTGCGCCCCTCCTCAATGGCCTTGAGGGTGTCGGGGTTGTCCATCTTGATGGTGCGGGCCAGCTCTTCCACGCTGAGGCCTGCCACTTCGCGCAGATCCTTCAAGTATCTGCCGGATTTGCCCATCTGCATCATGTAGTCGGGGGTGCGCATCATCAGGTCCAACAGGTTGCCCGGATACTGCCCTGCAGTTTTCGACCAGGTCTGGGACGTGAAATCCTGGATGCCGCGCAGCAGACTGTCGAATGAGGAGCCGGATTTTTCCTGGCCGTCGCCACGGGATTTTTTGCCTTTCGCGCCACCACCGTCTGACATGTCATACTTCCCGGCCTGATTTCCACTGAATGTACGCCCTTGAGGAAGAATATGCCAGACAGGGGCGGGGTGTTATAGCGGCAGTAATTGCCCGGATTGATAGGGTTATCAAGGCCGGGGAAGGAGAGGATAAAAGATGAGTATCGATTGGGATTCAACCCTTGCGGCGCTGTGGCGGCCAAGGTCCGGTGCCCTGCGGGCGGTGCGTCGTATTGACCCGGTGCGGCTGGAAGATCTGCTGGGAATTGAGGCCCAGAAAGCGGCCCTGGTGGCCAACACCGAAAAATTTCTGCACGGCAAGGGGGCCAACAATGTCCTGCTGTGGGGCAGTCGCGGTACCGGTAAGTCGTCCCTGATCAAGGGTTTGCTGAATGTCTACGCCGGGCAGGGCCTGCGGGTGATTGAAATCGACAAGGATGACCTGGTGGATCTGCCGGAGATTGTCGACGATATTCGCGATTTGCCCCAGCGTTTCGTCATCTTTTGCGACGACCTGTCCTTCGAGGAGGGGGAGACCGGCTACAAGCACCTCAAGAGTGTGCTGGAGGGTTCCATCGAACTGCCACCGGAAAATGTGCTGGTCTATGCCACTTCCAATCGCCGCCATCTGATTCCCGAGCAAAAGTCAGAAAACGCCGGGGTGAGGATTGTCGAAGGAGAATTGCACTATGGGGATACGGTGGAGGAAAAGCTGTCCCTCGCCGATCGCTTCGGCCTGTGGCTATCGTTCTACCCCTGCAATACCACCCAGTACCTGGCTATTGTCGATGCGCTGTTTGCCGACTATGCAGGCGATCGAACGTTGCTGCACACCAGGGCAAAACAGTTCGCCATGACCCGCGCCTCAAAAAGCGGGCGGGCGGCGAAACAGTTTTACCTCAGCTTCAACGGCACTAACTAGTGCTTGCTCAGCCCAGCGCTTCCTTGCTGGACACCACGGGGCGGCTCTCGCGGGTGCCGCGCATGCGACGGTCTGGGTCTGTGGGGTCGTTGGCTGAGATGATCACGTAATCGTCTCCCACTTCCAGCAGGGTGCCGACGAAAGGCATTTCATCGAAGGATTCCGGTACCCGGTAGCTGACAGTGTCACCCGCCTTGAAGGTGGTCGGATCAAAATTGAACTCAAAAGGACAGGCTTCGTTGTCCTGGGTTTTTTCGCTTTCCATCGTTTTCCTCGCTAAACGTATTGCTGTAGTTGTATGCCCCGGAGCGGTGCTCTGAACCGGGTGCTGTAAATGTGGCCGGTCTGGTTTAGCGTGCCTGAATTTGACTGTGCAGGTAAGCCGCCAGACTTTTCACTTCATTTTCATTCAGGTGAGTAAAAGCAGGCATTTCACGGTGCTTGTCACTACCCCGTATCCAGTCAATCAGCTCCTGCTCGGTGCGCCGCGTCAGCAGGGTTACCGGAATATTCTTCAGGTAATCACCGCGGCCAGTGCGGGGGTGGCAAGAGGCGCAGTTTGCTTCAAACAGGGCCGTGCCTGCAGCAATTTCCTCCCGTTGCTGCTCAGCACTGGCATCAGGTGCTTTGCCGTCGCAGCCGGTGAGAAGCGTTGTTGCCAGCAGGATCGCTGCCAGTGCGTGCTGTTTCATGGTATTCGCTCCCCCCTGGCAAATGGGGATGTTGTGCCGGAACTGTCCGCGAGCGGTAGATTTTGCACATTTTCCCCGCTATCTACAACGTAGTGCAGCCTTGGCTGCGCTTTATCCCAGGGCGGCACTGGCTGATTCAGCGCTGCGCAATTTGTCGAGGTATTGCTCGGTTGCCTGAGTGATGCCCTCGGCGTCCAGCCCTACGGCTGACAACTGCGCCTCCCTGCTGGCATGATCGATAAAGCGGTCCGGCAGCCCCAGGTGCAGGATTGGCTGTGCGGAAGCTGAAGCGGCCAGGTGCTCGCTGACAGCGGAGCCTGCTCCGCCCATAACGGCATTGTCCTCAATGGTCACCAGCAACTGGTGACCGCTGGCAAGCTCGTTCACCAGTTGTGTGTCGAGAGGTTTGACAAAACGCATATCCGCGACGGTGGCGTTGAGGCGCTCCGCCGCCGCCAGCGCCTGGGGCAGCAGGGTGCCAAAATTCAGTATGGCTATGCCTTTGCCGAGACGGCGAATGACCCCTTTGCCGAGGGGCAGGGCGGTCATGTTCTTCTCGATGGCCTGCCCATCACCACAACCGCGGGGGTAGCGCACGGCGGCCGGTCCCTTGTGAACATAACCGGTATAGAGCATCTGGCGGGTTTCATTTTCATCCGCCGGGGTCATGACCACCATGTTGGGTATACAGCGCAGGTAGCTGATATCAAAACTGCCGGCATGGCTTGCGCCGTCCTCGCCAACCAGGCCGGCGCGATCCAGGGCGAACAGCACATCGAGATTTTGCAGTGCTACATCGTGAATCAGCTGGTCGTAGGCGCGCTGCAAGAAGGTCGAGTATATGGCGACCACTGGCTTCTTGCCCTCACAGGCAAGGCCAGCGGCAAAGGTCACAGCATGCTGCTCGGCGATGGCGACATCGTGGAAACGCTCCGGGAAGCGTTCCGAAAACCGCTTCATGCCAGAGCCCTCACACATGGCGGGAGTGATACCTACCAGGTTTTCATCCCGTTCTGCCATATCCACCAGCCAGGCGCCGAATACGTCCTGAAACTTGGGGGTGGCGGGCTTTGCCTGCGGGGTAATGGCGTCTGGCAGTGTTGCTTCGGGCTCAATTTTGTTGAGGGCATGGTAGCCAATCGGATCGTCTTCGGCGGGGACAAAGCCCTGGCCCTTGCGGGTGATGATATGCAACAGCACCGGTTCGCGCAGGTCGCGGAGGTTGCCCAGAGTCTGTACCAGCAGGGGCAGGTCATGGCCGTCAATGGGGCCGATGTAGTTGAATCCCAGCTCTTCGAACACAATCCCGGGGGCCACCATAGCCTTGAGATGCTCCTCGGTCTTGCGCACAAAGGCTGCGGCTGAGGGAATCGCCTTAAGCGCCTTTTTGCCGCCTTCGCGAATGGAGTTGTAAAAACGGCTCGACCAGACCTTGGAAAAATAGGTGGCCAGCCCGCCAACATTGCGGGAGATGGACATGTTGTTGTCGTTCAGCACCACCAGCAGGTTGGCATCGGTATGGGCGGTGTGATTGAGCGCCTCAAAGGCCATGCCCGCGGTCATGGCGCCATCGCCAATCACCGCCACAACCTGGCGGTCAAGGTTATCCAGTTGCGCGGCGATGGCCATGCCCAGTGCGGCGCTGATGGAGGTGCTCGAATGGCCCACGCCGAAAGTGTCGTATTTGCTTTCTGAGCGCTTGGGAAAGCCCGAGATGCCCTGCTCCTGGCGCACCGACAGCAGGGCATCGCGGCGACCGGTGAGAATCTTGTGGGGATAGGTCTGGTGTCCAACATCCCACACCAGGCGATCGGTGGGGGTGTTGTAGACGTAGTGGAGGGCGATCGTCAGTTCGATGACGCCCAGCCCGGCACCAAAATGCCCCCCTGAGCGGCCCACGGAGAACAGCAGGTAGGCGCGCAGCTCATCTGCCAGCTGCAGGAGTTGCTGTTCGTCAAATTTGCGCAGATCAACCGGATAGCCCACCGTATCCAGCAGGGGCGTCTCAGGTCTGGTCAGCGGTATATGGGTGAACTTTTTTGACATTGAGGTAAAGGCTCCTGATCAGGAGCAGATTTTACACGAAAAGCCGATGGGGGGCGGGGTACAGAGCGGCGCCTGTGATTTTGCTGTAGAGCAATGTCGCCAGCCGGGCTTAATGGTCTCGATTGACGATAAAGTCGGCAATTGCCCTCAGGTACACACCTCTGTCACCAAAACGAACGAGTGCATTGTTGCTGGTCTGGTGTAGTTCAGCGAGTTTTTCCTTGGCGCCTTGCAGGCCAAGCAGTGATGTATAGGTGGGCTTGTTGCGAGCCTGGTCGGCGCCCTGGCGCTTGCCCAGTGTCTCGGTCTGGCTCTCCACATCGAGGATATCATCCTTGACCTGGAATGCGAGCCCGATGGCCTGGCTGTAGCGCTCCAGGTCGGCAAGGTCCTCCGCGCTGGCTTTGCCGGTGGAGAGGGCGCCCATCAGGATGCTGGCGTTGATCAGGGCGCCGGTCTTGGCCTGGTGCATGGCTTCGAGTTCGTCGAGGTCAAGTTGCCGGTTGATGGCATTGAGATCCAGGGACTGGCCTCCCACCATGCCCAGGGGGCCGGCGGCCCGAGCCAGCTGCTGTACCAGTTGCAGGTGGATATGGTTGCTTGTTGGCTGATCGGCTGGGGGCAGGGCTGTGAGCACTTCAAAAGCGAGGGCCTGCAGGCCATCCCCGGCAAGAATGGCGGTAGCTTCGCCATAGACAATATGGCAGGTGGGAATGCCGCGCCGCAGGTCGTCATCATCCATCGCGGGCAGATCGTCGTGGATCAGTGAGTAGGCGTGGATCATTTCCACTGCGCAGGCAGCGCGGTGTGTGGCCTCGGTTGGTTTGTGGATCAGCTCAGCGGTTGCATAACACAGTGCAGGGCGCACACGCTTGCCGCCATTAAAGAGGCTGTAGCGCATGGCTGCGTAAAGCGGGCTTTGACGGGATTCCGGCAGGTAACTGGCGAGATGGGCGTCAACCTGCTGCTGGTAGCGGGCCAGAAGTGCGGGTACATCGACGGTCATCAGTCGATGTCTGGAGCATCAAAGGAAGCGCTCTGGAGTTCGCCTGCGCGGTTGCGGGTCAGGATCTCGACCCGTTGTTCGGCTTCCTGAAGGGCTTCCTGGCACTCCCTGGTGATTTTGATGCCGCTTTCAAAGGCTTTCAGTGAGTCTTCCAGGCTCATGTCGCCGGATTCCAGCGCGGTCACCAGGGTTTCGAGTTGTGAAAGGCTTTGTTCAAAATCGATATTTTTCTTGCGCGATGCCACTGTCTACTCCGTTAGCGTTAGGATACAAAGTCTGGCAAAAAGCCAGCGATTTGCGCTTGTTGAGGTCACGATAACCGGAGCGCGTGTCGAGGTCAAAAACCTTGCGTGTAGGAAATATCCTACAGTAAAAGCATCTTTCTCCCAATAGCAGCTGTCTGGTAAAAGGGCTACTTTTACACCTGCACGGATGCAACTGCGCAAGGATGTGCACCACCACGGAGGGATATGGATGTCCTCTGGCAAGGAAGATGGTGGCAACCGCCTTTCAGGATGAGAGGCAACTCCTATACTGCTTTACGCCCTGTTACATTTCGATGTGCGGGGCGTTTTATTTTGTCTTCCCACTCACTCTCTGTCCTTGAAGACGGCCGGCCACATCAGCGGCCACGCTGCGTATTGACCGCAGAAACTGCACGATATTCCCCTGCCTATATTTTGATCTGAAATAGTGCATTTTTTCGCATTTCTGGTTGACGCTGTTACTGGCGGGCGTAATATGGCCTCACAGACCGTCAAAGTAAGAGGTTGGCCTTCAACCCTGTATTCTCAGTGCCACAGCGCACCCAGGATAGCGACTTACTCCAGCCCCTCGCCTGGAGTAGTTTTTTACCCCTCCAAAATTGCAACGCCCAGTGCCCTTTGGCATCTTGGGTTCCTGTCTTTGATATCCTCAGCAAGTATCGGGAGTGTGGTCGATGTCGCCGTTAATCCTGCGTCTCAATGCCGCCGGACAGCCCATTGAATGGCTGGAGTGGCAGGCAGCAGTTTGTCTCTACGCGCGCGAGTTGGTGGTGTGGAGCCTGGGGGATGTGGTGCGCCAGGTGAAGGGCGGTTGTTCCCGTTTTACCGGCCAACGCTCCATCATGGAACTGCCCAGTATTATTGCCTGTGGTGGCGAGCGCCTCGCCAAGCCGCGAGCCAATTATCCGCTGTCAAACCCCACGCTGTTTGCCCGCGACAGGTTTACCTGCATGTATTGCGCAACCCACTTTCCCGCGGGTCAGCTCACCCGCGACCATATCGTCCCCCTCTCGAAGGGGGGTGCAGATCGCTGGGAGAATGTTGTGGCAGCCTGTCGACGCTGTAACCAGCACAAGGCCAACCGACTGCTTGAAGATATCGAGATGGAATTGGTGGCGCTGCCCTATAGGCCCAACAATGCCGAATATCTGGCGCTGCTCAATTCGCGGCGTATTCTGGGTGACCAGATGGAGTTTCTGCGCAGCCAGTTTTCCAAAAACGGTCAGCGACTCTAGAGGGTTTTGACTCCTTCCCGTTACGCCTGGAAAAGGGTCAAAACTGGCGCTGGTATTCGGTGTCCTGACGATCAGAAACTTCCACTAGTTATCCTGCTCACAGGATAACGCTTTGTATAAACGTCGCTGCTATCAGTGACGGGCAGACAAAACGCACATAAAACGGCCAGATCTTCCAGAACAGGCTGTTCTCCGCATCGGGATAACCTGAGCGAATTTCCTTAAGCAGCTGATTGCGATTCAGCACCCAGCCGGCAAAGAGACATAAAGCAATCCCCAGCAGGGGTTGGCTGTACTCGGTGGTCATGGTTACCACCAGCCCGAACAGGGCTTCAAACTTGACAGTCAACAACACAGTACCGAGGAAAATCACTCCCCCGATCAGCCAGCAAGCGCCGCTGCGGGAAACGGGTGTCTTTTCGACCGCCAGGGCGACCGGCACTTCGAGCATTGAAATCGAGGAGGTCAGTGCGGCAATGGCCAACAGGGTAAAGAACGCCAGCGCCACCACAATGCCGGCCAGGCCCATGGAGCTGAACAGTGTGGGCAACACCTGGAAAATCAGATCGGGTCCTGCAATCAGGTCCTCCCCGCTGTAAATACTGATCCCCAAATCCTGGGCCACGAACATGGCAGGAAGAATTAACAGTCCGGCAAGGAATGCCACCAGGGCATCAACAACCGTGACCAGGGCGCCAATGGTCGGCAGGTTTTCATCCTGCCTCAGGTAGGAGCCGTAGATCAGCATGGTGCCGACCCCGAGAGAAAGCGAAAAAAATGCCTGCCCCATGGCACTGACCAGCAGCTGTGGCTCGAGTATTCGGGAAAAATCCGGCACCAGATACAGGGCTAATCCTGCCATCGCCCCTGGCTGAAACAGCACATAGGCAGTCAATGCCAGCGACAGCACCAAGAGTGCCGGAAGCAGTCTGGTTGACCAGCGCTCAATGCCGCGATGGACACCCTGGCTGACCACCACAATGGTTAGCAAGCTAAAAATACCGGCGCAGAAAATGTCTCGCATCAACGAGCCCACTGAAAACCACTGGGCAGGTCCAGTCAACCCGGCGATGGCAAAGGCTGCGGCGAGTAAATGGGCTATCACCCAGCCCGCCACCAGGGTGTAGAACATCAGGACGGCGCTGGCCACCAGGATGGCATAAAGACCGGTTAGCCCCGCCAGTCGCTGGCCAATCCCGGGTGGTGTTATTTGCTGCAGGGCGGAATAGATATTGGCGCGGGTGTGACGACCTATAACCAGTTCTGCCATCAGTGCCGGGTAGGCCAGCCCGAAGGCGAGGAGAAAATAGACGGCCACAAAAGCAGCCCCGCCATTGCTGGCAGTATTGGTGGGAAATCCCCACACGTTGCCAAGGCCAACGGCGGAACCCGTCGCAGCCAGCAAAAAGCCGAGGCGAGATGAAAATTCCTCCCGGGTTCCCTGCAAGCAGTTGTCCTTATGGCTTGGTGGATGAAGTCAGGATTGAAGCCACCACTCGCTGGCAAAGCGAGTGGTGTTGAACGCTCAGGTAATAACCAGCAAGTCGTGCTCGATGGTCATCAGGATGTCGCCGAGCTTGCGACCGCGCAGTGCGGCGCGAAAGCCGGTGCGGCGAGTGGCGCCGACGATGAACAGATCCGGGTCGAGTTTCTCTGCCAGTTCGTGGAGTGCCGTATAGGGCTCCCCCGCCTTGAGGTGTATGCGCTCGTTGGGGATACCGGTTAGTTCCGCCAGTTTGGCGCGATCCGGATAGTTGAGGGAGTCCTGGTAGGCATTGATACAGTGCAGTTCCGAGCCATAGATTCTTGCCGCAAGCTGGCCGGCAGTCAGGATGCGCTTGTTCAGCTCAGACAGCTTTTGATCCTGCAGGTCCATGGCAATGATGACAGGACGGCCCTTGGGAGCGCGCGCAGATTGCACCACCGAGACCGGAATCGGCGCGTTGCGCACCAGGTACCAGAATTCGTCACTGAAAGCGCGGTTGGCGCTTTTGCCCGGATGGGACACCACAATCGAGGAGACCCCGAGCACGCCCGCCGAATAGAGAATCGAATCTGCCCAGTCCTTGCTCCAGGAGATGCGAATGTGGGGCTCGATACCTCCAGACTGCAATTGCTGGGTCACGGCATTGAGCCACTGCCCATCGCGGTAAACAGCATCATTGTCGGCGCGGGCGTCCGTGCTGCTCTGGTCCACGGTGACCAGCAAATGGATCTCCGGTGAAAACTCGTAGATGCCAGCCTGAGCGATATTGACGGCCCGGTCGAGAGCCGGCTGCTTGGACGCTGCGGGGTTAACGACGATCAACAGTTTTTCTTCAAGTGCCACAGTTATTCTCCTCGTGCCAGGTGGTTTTTATTCAGTCTAGCCCCAAACCGGCTGTGAAGTACTGATCTGGAACAGCATAGTAACCCTGTGGCGCGATATTGGGGAAGAGCCGCTGTCTTGGGAATAAGAGTCCCTATATTGAGAATAGAGCCCCTGTGCTCTGCGGCCAATCGCTCAGGGCAGGTTGCGGTTCACCCAGTCCAAAACCTCAATGTATGACGTTGGCAGCAAGGGTTGCAACCGCAACAGGGCGGCCTGCATGGCCGCAGTCGATGGGGCGCACAAGTTCAGGTGTCCCAGTTTGCGGCCCGGCCGCACCTCCTTGCCATACCAGTACAACTCCGCTTCAGGAATGGCCAGCCAGCGGTCATCCCGTTCAATGCCGAGCAGGTTGATCATCACCGTGATGCCCCGGGTTGCGGGGGTCACCAGGGGCAGATTGCAGATGGCCCGCAGGTGGCTTTCGAACTGGCTGACGCTGGCGCCTGCCTGGGTCCAGTGGCCGCTGTTGTGCACCCGTGGCGCGAGTTCATTGATCAGCAACCTGTCGCCCACCCGGAAGCACTCCATGGCCATCACGCCAACGTAATCCAGTTCGTCGAGCAGGGCGCCGAGCATGCTTTCGGCTTGCGCCTGGAGGGGCGCAAGCCGTGCCAGCGGGGCGATAGAGGCGGCGAGAATGCCACTGGTGTGGAGGTTGAGGGCGAGCGGGTAGAAAGACGACTGGCCAGAACGGTCGCGCATACCGACCAGCGAGACTTCTTCATCAAAATCGATGGCGCTCTCGGCAATCGCAGCGCCGCGCCAGTCTGCGGGAATGTCGCCCTGTTCGCTCTGCCGCAGCCAGTGCTGGCCCTTGCCATCATAGCCGCCAATGCGGCGTTTGAGCAGCACCCGGTCGCTGATGGTGCGATAGAGCTCGTCGCTGGTTGTGGCGGCTTCCACCGGCAGCCAGGGCGCAGTGGCAAGGCCCAGGGTATCCATCAGGGTTTTCTGGCTGAGACGGTCGGCGAGGCGGCCAAATACCGGGCGGTTGACAAAGTTCGGGTGGCTGGCGAGAGCGCGTGTGGCGGGGGAATCCGGCCAGTGTTCGATTTCGGGGGTGATGATGTCGTCGCTTGATACAGCTGGCGCCTGCTGGCTGTCGAGCGCCACCGGAGTGACATCAATATCCAGCGGCATACCTGCATGGCGTAACATGGCGCCCAGTTGTCCGGCGCCCAGAACCCAGACTTTTTTCACGGCTGGGCACTCTGTTCCGGCAGTCTCGGGTCGGGTTGTTCCAGCACGGCATCGCTTTGGGCGCGGCGGAAATCGTCGAGACGGGTGGCGAGTTCGGCGTCGTGGAGGGCAAGTACCTGAGCCGCCAGTAATCCGGCATTGAATGCCCCGGCAGTGCCAATGGCGAGGGTGCCGACGGCGATGCCCTTGGGCATTTGCACGATGGACAGCAGGCTGTCGAGACCATTGAGGGCCTTGCTCTGCACCGGCACACCAAACACCGGCAGGCGGGTTTTGGCGGCCAGCATGCCCGGCAGATGGGCGGCGCCGCCGGCCCCAGCGACAATCACTTCAAAACCACGCTCAGCCGCTTGCTCGGCAAAGCTGAACAGTTTGTCCGGGGTGCGGTGGGCAGATACCACTTCCACATGGTAGGCAACGCCCAGCCGGTCGAGGGCGGTGGCGGCTGCCTCCATGGTGGGCCAATCGCTGCGCGAGCCCATGATGATGGCCACTTTTACTTGCATCTACGTCTCCACGAAACCTGTGCGTTGTCACGCACTCTAGCCCATCCACAGGATAAGCCGGTGATACAGGGGAATGCCCACCGCTACGTTAAGTGGAAAGGTGATTCCCAGTGAAACAAACATGGCGAGACCGATGTCGGCTTCCGGAATGGCCCCGCGAATAGCGGCGGGGGCGGCAATATAGGAAGCGCTGGCGGTCAGGGTCGCCAAAATCAACGCTGAACCTGCAGACAGGCCCAGCAAATGCCCGGTTACGGCGCCCGCGCAGGCTAAAGCAAAAGGGGCAGCCAGGGCAAATATAATCAGCCGCCAGTGGTGTTTCGGAAAGGGAAACAGGCACTTCGCGGTACACAAACCCATCTCCAGCAAGAACAGGGCCAACAGGCCCTTGAATGCAGTCATGAAGAGTGGTGCCACTGATTCGGCGCGTTCTGCACCATAGAGGTAACCGATGAGCACGCCGCCAGCCAGCAGTATAACACCGCGGCTGGTAAACGCCTCGTGCAGGACTGCGAGGGTCTGGCCCTCACCGCCACTCAGCCGACGGTAGAGAATGATGGCGACAATGATGGCGGGAAGCTCCATCAACACCAGATAGAGAGTAGCCTGCGGGGAAATCAGCAGACCCCGCGATTCTGCATAGGCCAGCACCACAGCAAAGGTGCCCGCGCTGACGGAGCCATAGTGGGCAGCAATACTGGCACTGTTGGCGGCATCGAGGCGCACCAGCTGGCGCAGCAGCGGGTAGCACACCAGCGGGATCAAGCCGCCAAGCACGGCTACGCCCGCCAGCTCCGGGGCCAGGCTCCAGGCCATATTGCCGTGCAGGGCGAGACCACCCTTAAGGCCGATGGTCAGCATCAGCAGGATGCTCAGGGTGTCATAGGTGGCTTTGGGTACCTGCAGGTCCGAGCGGGCCAGCCCGGCAAGGACGCCGAGGGCGAAAAAGGTAACAACGATATCCGGCATGGTCATTTTCCCTGGGTGAATGGCGGCGTGCATTGTCGTTGCCAAAAAGTATAGTATCCAATTAATTATTGGCTGCTATTCTATTGATTATTATCTATGAGTAACCGCTCGTGAATGTCCGACATCTAACCTTTCGTCTGCTGCAGGTGTATGTGGCCGTGGTGCAACTGGGCTCCATTTCCCGTGCAGCCACCCAGCTTCACCTCAGCCAGCCTACCGTATCCCTGCAGCTAAAGCGCCTGGCTGAAGCGGTGGGCAGCGAATTACTGGAGCAGCGCGAAGGCCGGTTGATACCCACCCATGTGGGTGAGGAACTGTTCCGAGCTGCACGGGATGTACTGGGGCGCTTTGAGGATTTTTCCGGCTTTCTCGGCGATACCGGCCAAGGGCTGCGGGGGCGCTTCAGTATCGGCGTGGTGACCACCGCCAAGTATATTTTGCCGCGCCTGCTGGGGCCGTTTTACCAGCAGTTTCCCGATGTGGAGGTAACCATCAACATAGGCAACCGCGGCCATGTACTGGAGCGCTACCGCAACGGCGCCGATGATCTGTACCTGTTCAGCCATCCGCCCACTGGCGGCAACACCCTGGCAGGCCGGTTTCTCGCCAACCCTCTGGTGTTGATAGCGCCTCAGGATCACTGGGCCGTGGGCCGCACCTCGGTGCCCTTTGCCGAGTTGCTGGGGGAGCGCTTTTTGTTGCGCGAACCGGGTAGTGCAACCCGCCTGGTGCTGGAAAACTGGCTGCGCGATCACGATATACGCCTCACCAAGGTCATGCAGATCGAAAGCAACGAGGTGATCCGCCTGGGGGTTGAATCGGGGCTGGGGCTGGCGGTGCTCTCCGAACACACGATTCTTGCTGGCTCGGAAAACCTCGCCATTCTCGATGTGGAGGGATTCCCGCTGGGCAGCAACTGGTACCTGGTGTGCCATGGCAACCGCCGCCTGCCCGCCACGGCATGCCGCTTTGTGCAGTACATGGATACACATCTTGTGGAGTGTATCGATGCCCGTTATGTGCGCAATGAGCTGGAACCTATACTGCGTTTTATCGCAGGCAGGTCAGGGTGAGTGCAGTTGTGCGGCATTGACTTTTTGAGGCCGCAAAGAACCCTTGCCATTCAGTCCCATCGCGCCACAGTGGTCGGTATACAGGCGGGTGGATACCAATAGAGCAAAGCTATCGGGTTGGTGATCAAAATCTACTGGTTTCAATTGACCGATCTGTCTACATTGAGATCAAGGACACAGGGCGAAAATCCTGATGCTCTCACAGCCGAGGTCGCTGCGCTGAAGCTGCACAGGCCACCAGCTGTAAGTTAATGCCAACAAAATAAAGCTGTTGTCAGCAGACTTAAATCATCCAGACAGAAGCGGAGAAAGATATGAGCGAACAGAATCAGAATAGCGGGGCAGCCGGAAAGTGCCCGGTAATACACGGGTCCAACACCAAAGTCGGTGGTCGCGGCGCCATGAACAAGGATTGGTGGCCCAACCAGCTCAATCTTGCCATCCTGCATCAGCACTCCCCCAAATCTGACCCCATGGGGGCCGATTTCGATTATGCCGAGGAATTCAGCAAGCTCGATCTGGCGGCGGTCAAGCAGGATCTGACCGCGCTGATGACCGATTCCCAGGATTGGTGGCCCGCCGATTACGGTCACTACGGGCCCTTTATGATCCGCATGGCCTGGCACGCGGCGGGCACCTACCGCACCGCCGACGGACGCGGCGGTGCCTCCACCGGCAACCAGCGCTTTGCACCCCTCAACAGCTGGCCCGATAACGGCAATCTGGACAAGGCCCGCCGCCTGCTGTGGCCGGTGAAAAAGAAATACGGCAACAAGCTGTCCTGGGCTGATCTTTACGTCCTGGCTGGCAATGTCGCCATCGAATCCATGGGCGGCAAAACCTTTGGCTTCGGCGGCGGACGCAAGGATATCTGGGCACCGGAAGAAGATGTCTACTGGGGCGCCGAAAATACCTGGCTCGGCAACAAGCGCTACAGTGGCGAGCGCGAGCTGGAAAATCCACTGGCCGCCGTGCAGATGGGCCTGATCTATGTGAACCCGGAAGGCCCCGATGGCAACCCCGATCCGTTGGCCTCGGCCCGAGACGTTCGCGAAACCTTCGCCCGCATGGCCATGGACGATTACGAAACAGTGGCTCTCACCGCCGGCGGTCACACCTTTGGTAAAACCCACGGCGCCGGAGACGCCGCCCTGGTGGGCCCCGAGCCGGAGGCGGCGCCCATTGAACAGATGGGTTTCGGCTGGAAGAGCAGCCATGGCAGCGGCAAGGGCCGCGATACCATTACCAGTGGTCTCGAAGGTGCCTGGACGCCAACCCCGACCCAATGGGACATGAGCTACTTCGATGTGCTGTTTGGCAACGAGTGGGAACTGTCCAAGAGCCCCGCTGGCGCCAATCAGTGGGTGCCGAAAAATCTTGCCGAAAAGGACATGGCGCCGGATGCGGAGGATGCCTCAAAGCGGGTGGGCATCATGATGAGCACTGCCGATATGGCCATGCGCGAGGACCCGGCCTACCGCAAGATCTCCGAGCATTTCCACAAGAATCCGGAGGAGTTCGCCGACGCCTTTGCCCGCGCCTGGTTCAAGCTGACCCACCGCGACATGGG